>JAZQPD010000207.1:0-9112 GCA_045628285.1 Bacteroidaceae bacterium | reverse complement strand
ATCTATGCCACAATGAATCTTGTACTGTTCAATGCAGAAAGCTACGAAATACGATTTGTCAAATTCTTGTTTGTCCATACACATCAATGTCCTCACAGTTCTGCAAAGATACAAAAATTTACGTACATAATCTCACTATTTATCGAGAAAAACCTCTCATTCAGGTCTGGTGCCCAATTGAGAGGATAATTTTTGATTGTAATATCGTGTGCAAAGAACTTGAAAGAATGCATCGATATCGTCACATCCCTTCTATCCGGGAGAATCGCCCATGTGTCCTCAAAAATTTCTAGCAACAATGGGGAAGGTTATGGAAAGCATGATATCCATTCACTCCGGCCAAAATTGATGATCTTGGGTACACACGTTTTATGCCCATTATTACTTGACAGTTAACTCTGTATTTGCTGTTACAAAACCTTGAACTTCGTAACCAGCAGGCATTACTGCCTTTGTACCTGGAATAAAAATGCAAGGCCAAACAAATGCACCTAATACAATAGATAGCGGTGTTCTATTTTTTCCGCTAATCCTTACCTGTGTATTTGACAAGAAGATTCTTTCTCCAGAAAGTAATGTGATGTCTGTAATATCAATGTTCAATTTTCCTTTTGTTCCAGCTACAGAACTTTTCTTTGCCAAAGTTACTTTACCTTTAGCCACTGTACCTTGAGGAACGACAACAATGTCATCTACCTTGATATCAGATGTAACCCTAAAATCTACGAGGCTACCTTCATCTACATCGGCGGCCTTGACTTGTGAAACTGCTTGCAATGGGATGAGTGTACCTCCTCTCAATGTCACTTTTTTCTGAGCACTCGCTGTGAGACAGCATAGAGTGGTTAGAAACACAAAAAATGTTTTTTCATAATGAAACTAATTTAAATAATTAATAATATTACGAAAAAGCGTAGATTACTACTACGCAGTCCAGGTACACCACTACCCATAGCCGATAGTTTCGTCTACGCAAAGGCAGACGTTAACATTATTTCGGCTACTATCCATGTGGTGTTTTGGACTGTCGAATAAAGCTAACGCTTCTCGTTTATTTCTGCAAAGATACAAATAATTAGCGAAACAAATAAAAAACATTTGTAAAAAATTTTTTTCGTGGAGAATAAATTTGAAACAACGGTGACTTTCAAGTAAAAACTCTGAGTTTTGCTCGCTTTGAGCGGCAAAAAAATGAAAATTATTTGAAGATGATAAAAAGGCAGGCGGCAACCGATTGGCTGCCGCCTGTTGTTTCGTATGTCGGGAACGTTTACTTTACCTCGAATGCGAGTGACTTGAGATCTGCATCGCGGGAAGAATTGCCGTAGAGAATCTGGTATTTTCCTGGGAAGACTGCGAGGTCGTCCTTCTCGTACTTGTAGTATGAGAATGCATCGGCATCGAGAGTCAGTTTCACCTGCTGGCTTTCTCCTGCAGCAAGTTCCACGCGCTTGTAAGCTTTGAGCGACTTGATAGGAGCATCCGGGTTGGTGAGGCTCTTGACATAAACCTGAACTACCTCTGCACCAGATCTGCTGCCAGTGTTGGTGACAGGGATTGTGATATCGACACTCTTGCCTGCCTTTACAGAAGACTTCGACAGCTTGGCTGCACCGAAGTCGAATGTAGTGTAGCTCAGTCCGTAGCCGAAGCTGTAGAGAGGCTCACCCTTGAAGTAGCGGTAGGTACGGTTTTCCATGCTGTAGTCCTGGAAGTCAGGGAGCTGGTCTGTTGACTTATAGAATGTGACAGGGAGTTTGCCTGAAGGGTTGAAATCGCCGAAGAGCACGTCGGCAACTGCCGTTCCGCCTTCCTGACCAGGATACCAGCACTGAACGAGTGCATCGTAGTAAGGTTCCACATCGGCAAGTGCCACACAGCTGCCCGAGCAGTTTACGTAGACAACCGGTTTGCCAGTCTGGCTCAGAGCCTTGATGAAACGCTGCTGGACTGCAGGGAGTTCTATGTTCTGACGCTCATGACCCTCACCTTCCTGAGAAGAAGTGATACCACCTACGAAGATGATTGCATCAAAGCCCTTGACCTGGTCCCTTACGTCGTCGAACTCGGCAATCTTGCGCTCGTACATATTTACATTGAGGTTGGAGTTCGTTCCTGCCGTTTCCGACTTGTAGAGAATTTTGATTTCGTAAGTCTTGCCTGCCTCTACATCGGCATGAGGGTCTTCACGACGGCCGAAACGGCCGAAACCACCTCCAAACGGGTTGTTGGCCTGGAGTTCCTTTCGCTGTTCCTCGGTGAGTTGCATGCCTGGTGTGAACTTGAAGGAGAGTGGCTTGCGCTCCGTCACTACCTTGCCGTCAACAAGGACCTGGTAGTTTCCGCCACGTACTGAGAAGCAGAGCTGGCCTGTGAAGTCACTCGTAAAAGTACCCTTGTAGCATGCTGTGAAGTCGCTTGAAGGAACACCTGCACCGAATCCGTAACCACCATCGGTCATGAAGTCAATCTTGGTGACGTTGTCGGTACGTACTGTATTGCCTGTCCAGTCGGTGGAAGCGAAATACTCGCTGTAGAAACCTTCCTTGCCGTTGGTTCCCTTCACCTTGTTCATCTTAGGAACCTGAACATACTCGTTCTCGATTTCACATCCCTTGATGTACTCCACCTGAGCATTTGGCATCTTTGCCTTGATACCCTGAAGGATTGTGACACAGTGTGTTGGAGTACCGCTGTAGTTGCCTCTCATCATTTCTGCATCGTCGGCATTAGGACCGAGGACGGCAATTTTCCTGATATTCTTTGAGAGAGGAAGTACGTTGTTCTTGTTCTTCAGGAGAACCTGAGCCTCACGCGCAAGGAGGAGCGCATGGTTCCTATGAGCCTGACAGTCGACTACTGAGCCTGGAATCTTTGAATATGGGTTCATCTCGTCAGGGTCGAACATACCGAGTTCGATACGGGCCTTTACGAGGCGGCGGAGAGATACATCGAGTTGTTTCTCGTCAATGAGTCCCTTCTTGGCAGCCTCGATGAGCGACTGATAACTCTTGCCGCACTCGAGGTCGGTACCATTGCGCACTGCATCGGAACTGGCTGTCATTGCATTCTCGTGAGTGCCGTGAGCACCCTTGTTGTAGAAGTCGTTGATGGCATCGCAGTCGCTGACGATGAGTCCCTGATAGTTCCATCTGTCGCGGAGAATCTGCACGAGCAGACGGCTTGAAGTACAGCATGGTTCACCTTCGTAGGCGCTGTAGGCACACATCACCTCCTGCACGTTTCCTTCAGTCACGAGTGTCTTGAATGCAGGAAGGTAAGTTTCCCAGAGGTCACGTCCGCTGACCACTGCATTGAACTTATGGCGGAGAGGTTCCGGACCGCTATGGACAGCATAGTGCTTTGCGCAGGCATGAGTCTTGAAGTACTTATCGTCATTGCCCTGCATGCCCTTCACTACGTTGAGTCCCATGCGAGACATCAGGTAAGGGTCTTCTCCGTAAGTTTCCTGACCGCGTCCCCAGCGTGGGTCACGGAAGATGTTCACGTTCGGACACCAGAATGTGAGGTTCGGAAGTGCCGATACATAAGGACCGATGTCGCCTGTACGCGGAAGCGAGTTGTAACGTCCACGAGCCTCATCGCTGACCATTGAATAGGTCTTCAGCTGGGCATCGTCGTCAAATGTAGCTGCAAGGCCGATGCACTGGGGAAATACAGTTACGTCACTCACACCCATCAGTCCGTGACAAGCCTCGCCCCACCAGTTATAGGCAGGAATGCCGAGACGGTCAACGGCCATGGAACGGTTCATCATCATGCCAACCTTCTCCTCGATGGTCAGGCGTGAGATGAGGTCCTCTGTACGTTTTTCTGAAGAGAGACTTGGATCCTGGAAAGGATAGTCGTACTTTCCCTTGTCGGGAGTTGCAGATGTCAGGAGTGTCGACAACACACCGACTGCAATGATAAAAAATCTTTTCATAAGGAAATAATATTTAGATTAGAAAGAATTTGTTCATACATTAATTTATGTTATTGACTACAAAGATACAAAAAATTAACAAGTCCGTCACACTTTTCATGAAAAATTCAATATTCATTTTTCATTTTTCATCATTAGTTGTTCAATATTCATTTTTTATTGCTATCTTTGCAAAAGCAATTAACAGCAAAATATTAACTTATGAAGAAATCTTTATTTATTCTCGCACTGGCATTGATTGCAGGTAGCATCCATGCCCAAAACAATGATGGGTATCCAATCACCCAAGTACCATTCACAAGTGTAAAGGTCACTCCGGGAACTTTCTGGGGACAGAGGCTTCAGGCAAGTCGCGACGTAACCATTCCCCTTGCATTCAGCAAATGCGAGGAAGAACATCGTTACCAGAACTTCGAACAGGCCGCCGAGCATGTGAAAGATGCAGGCAAGACATTCAAGGTGACCATGGGTTACTCCTTTGACGACACAGACCCTTACAAGACTCTCGAAGGTGCCAGTTACCTGATGCAGACCTATCCGAATACCAAAATCAATGGTACTCCAATAGACAAGTATTGCGACAGCGTCATTGCCATCATAGCAAAGGCTCAGGAACCCGACGGCTATCTCTATACAGCCCGCACACAGAACCCTGAGGCTCCACACCAGTGGGCTGGCACGAAGCGTTGGCAGTTGGTGGAAGACCTCTCTCACGAGTTCTACAATCTCGGTCATCTCTGTGAGGCGGCAGTTGCCCACTATAATGCCACGGGCAAGACAACCCTTCTCAACATTGCAAAGAAATATGCCGACTGCGTGTGCAAGGAAGTAGGCAGCCAGCCGGGTCAGGCAAAGGTGGTTCCTGGTCATCAGATTGCAGAAATGGGACTTGCAAAGCTCTACATTGCTACTGGCGACAAGAAATACCTCGACCAGGCCAAGTTCTTCCTCGACCAGCGCGGACAAGTCGACCCTTCATGGCAAAGACGCAGGGGCGGAATGTACGACAAGGACGGCTACCTCCACAAGATAGATGAGTATGCACAGAGCCACAAGCCTGTTCTCGAACAGGATGAGGCTGTAGGCCACGCCGTACGTGCCGGATACATGTACGCCGGTATGGCTGACGTAGCTGCTCTTACTCAGGACAAAGGCTACATTGATGCCATCGACCGCATCTGGGAGAATATCGTAGGCAAGAAATACTACATCACTGGAGGTGTAGGTGCCACATCCAGCGGTGAGGCCTTCGGCGAGAACTACGAACTGCCTAACATGAGTGCCTATTGCGAGACTTGTGCTGCTATAGCTCAGGTTTACCTCAACTACCGGCTCTTCCTCCTCCACGGAGAAAGCAAATACTACGATGCCCTCGAGCGTACCCTCTACAATGGTGTACTGAGCGGTATCTCAATTGACGGTGGCAAGTTCTTCTATCCAAACCCACTCCAGAGCATGGGTCAGCATCAGCGTCAGGCTTGGTTTGGATGTGCATGCTGTCCTTCAAATGCGGCACGCTTCATCCCTTCATTCCCTCAATACATCTATGCAGTAGACGGCAGCAACCTCTTTGTCAACCTATTTGCAGGCAACGAGATGACGACGAAGGTCAACGGCAAGGCCGTGACAATCGAGCAGGTTACCAACTATCCTTGGGACGGCGACATCACCATCAACGTGAAGAAGACTCCGGGACAGTTTGCTCTCAATATCCGTATCCCTGGATGGGTTCGCGGACAGGTAGTTCCAAGCGACCTCTACAACTATGCAGACGGCAAGAACCTCAAATATAATATTAAGGTGAACGGAGAACCAGTAGAGGCAAAGGAACTGAAGAACGGCTACTTCGTTATCGACCGCAAATGGAAGAAGGGCGACAAGGTTGAAATCCATTTCGACATGGATGCCCGCATCGTGAAGGCAAACGGAAAGGTCAGTGCCGACAAGGGTCGCGTAAGTGTAGAAAGAGGTCCGCTGGTATATTGTGCCGAGTGGCCAGACAACGATTGCGATGTCCTGAGCGTACTGATCAATCAGGAGCCTAAGTTCCAGATTGGAAACAAGACCATTCAGGAAACCAACGTGCAGACACTCACAACCGGTGCCCAGACTCTCCGTTTCGACACTGAAGGCCGTCTGCAGACTAAGGACGAGCGACTTGTTCTCATCCCTTACTATGCATGGGCTCACAGAGGAAGCGGCAATATGGCAGTATGGATTCCTATCGACCTCAGTGCCACTCAGCCTGCACTTCCGCCATCACTGGCTTCACAGGCAAAGGTGACTGCATCCCAGCGTCGTCTGCCTTCTCTCTCTGCCATCAACGACCGTCTCGTTCCGACTGACGGCGACGACCGCAGCATCCCTTACACTCACTGGTGGCCGAAGAACAATAGTACTGAATGGCTTGCATACGAATTCAAGGAGGCTACTGAGATTAGCCAGAGTACCGTTTATTGGTATGACGACCAGCCTTGGCAGGGCTGCAAGGTTCCTGACAGTTGGAAGCTATATTATAAGAACGGCAATGGTGAATGGGGTGAGGTAAGTCATCCATCAGGCTATCCTACCGACAAGGGACTTCCTTGTACAGTGACATTTGACCCTGTGAAGACTACATCCGTCAAACTCGAGATTGTCCAGCCAGTCGACAAGTCCTGCGGAGTCTTCGAATGGAGCGTGAAATAAAGTAATAATGAAAAAGGGGTGCAGTTGCATCCCTTTTCATTTGCCCATTATGAATGAAGGAACGAGATAGGTCTGTTCTATGTCCTCTATCTCCCTAACGGCTGATTCCGATAATAGAATCTCACCTGTCCTGAAAGTTTCCGTGAGGTGGGAAAGAAGGTCTGTGATGCTGAGGCTGGAGTCCTTGTCCATGAGTTCTCTGAGGTTCGCAACCCTCTGACGGACAGACTTCACTCCGTGGCTCTGGAGTTTTTCCTGCGACGGAGTGATTGACTTTGACATCTCGCCGAAATCCACATCATAGAGAAGGGTGCCGTGAACGATACTGCTCTCCGGCATCTTGTAGAACGCATTGCCCGACACCTTACGACCATCCACCAGAATATCGTTGTGCTCAGTCTTCACAGCGTTGAATCCAAGACTCTGCAGTGCAGAAGCAAGATTGTCGAGGTAACGGTGAAACACAGCCTCTACATTAGTGTCAGTAGTGACGTACGACAGCATGATATTGCCCCAGTCGGCATACACACATCCCCCGCCACTCTTCCGGCGATAGTACTCCACACTGTGGTTCCGGCAGTATTCGAGATTCACTTCCGCCTCAATATCCTGATTACGACCGAAAATCACCGTTGGAGGAACCCTCCACAAGAAGAAATATTCCTTACCTTTTCCATCATCAATCCTTGCAACATTCCTTGCAAGATATTCTTCCATCGCAAGATAGAACACAAGCCTCCGGGAGGTGTCATTTGGCAATTTTATCTGAATCATATTGCAAAGGTATATAAAATTCATAATTCATAATTCATAATTCATATTTTTTTATGATTTGTTCATTATTCATTATTCGTTTTTCATTTTTTTTGCTACCTTTGCAAAAGAAAAGAAATTAGATTAGCTATACAATATGGAAGATAACATCAAGCTTACTTGTCTCCATGAAGAGCATGTTGCACTTGGAGCAAAGATGAGTCCGTTTGCAGGATTCGATATGCCGATACAGTATTCGGGAATCACCGAAGAGCATCTCGCAGTACGCCAGAACGTAGGAATGTTCGACGTGTCTCACATGGGTGAAGTGTTTGTCTCAGGCACCGATGCCGAGAAGTTCGTAAACCATATCTTCACCAACGAAGTGAAGGGAATGCCCGTAGGGAAGATTCTCTACGGAATGATGTGTTACCCCGATGGCGGTGTGGTCGACGACCTGCTCGTCTATAAGTACGCCGACAAGTTCCTGTTGGTCATCAACGCAGCCAACATCGACAAGGACTACGCATGGATGCTTGAGAACGCCAAGGGATACGATGTCAGGATTGACAACCAGAGCGATGTCTGGGGACAGATTGCCGTTCAGGGTCCGAAGGCCGAAGAGGCTTTGTGCAATATCCTGCCTCAGTTCAGCGAGAAGGCAAGAGCCCTCGGATTCTACGAGTTCTTCCAGGAGGGTGACTTCATCATCTCCCGTACAGGCTACACAGGCGAAGACGGTTTCGAGGTTTACACCCCTACTGCCACTACCGTCAGCCTCTGGAGACAGTTTCTCGGAATCAGCGTAGCACCTTGCGGCTTAGGTTGCCGTGACACACTCCGTTTCGAGGCAGGTCTGCCACTCTACGGCGACGAGCTTTCTGCCGAGATATCACCAGTCGAGGCAGGACTGGGCATGTTCTGCAAACTCGACAAGGATGAGTTCATCGGCAAGGAGGCACTTGCCGGTCAAAAGGCAAACGGCACAGTGAAGAAACTTGTCGGAATCGAAATCGAGGACAAGGCCATTCCGCGTGCAGGATATCCCGTGGAACTTGAGGACGGTACAGAAATCGGCGTAGTCACTACTGGCTACCACAGCATTTCCCTCGACAAGAGCATCTGTTTCGCCCTCGTGAAGACAGAGTTTTCCAAATTGGGTACTCCGCTATGGATACACATCCGCAAAAAGACCTTTCCTGGAGTAGTGGTAAAGAAGAGATTCTATCAGACAAACTATAAAAAACAATAGCAAATAACTTATTATGTCAAAAGTAATTGAAGGACTCTATTACAGTGAGTCACACGAATGGGTTAAGGTAGAAGATGACGTTGCCGTCATCGGTGTTTCTGATTTCGCACAGGCAGAGATGGGCGATATCACTTATGTCGACGCTCCCGATGTTGACGACGAGTTCGAGCAAGGAGAGGAATTCGGTGCACTTGAGAGCGTAAAGGCATCAAGCGACCTCTACTGTCCGGTAAGCGGTGTAGTTACAGAAGTGAACGATGCAGTAGTTGATGCTCCTGAACTCGTAAACCAGGATGCTTACGAAAACTGGATTATCAAGGTTCAGATGAGCAATCCTTCACAGGTTGAAGGACTTATGGACGCCGCTGCCTACACCGAGTTCACAAAATAAGCTAATGGCCAATAGCCAAAAAGCCCACAATATTTTTAAGATGAATAAATTCTGTTATTTCCCCCATACAGATGAAGACATC
>JAZQPD010000206.1:0-40399 GCA_045628285.1 Bacteroidaceae bacterium | reverse complement strand
CATGTGGGGATGTATGTGTGTGGCCCTACGGTTTATGGCGATGCTCATCTGGGGCATGCACGACCTGCCATCACTTTCGACATAGTGTTCAGGTATCTGCAGCATCTTGGCTACAAGGTGAGGGATGTGCGCAACATTACTGACGTGGGGCATCTGGAGCTTGATGCCGACGAGGGGGAGGACAAGATCGCGAAGAAGGCGCGGCTGGAACAACTGGAGCCGATGGAAGTGGCTCAATACTACATGAACCGTTTCCATGATGCCATGAGGGCGCTGAACGTGCTGAGTCCGAGCATAGAGCCTCTGGCTTCTGGACATATCATCGAACAAGAGGAACTGGTGAAGCAGATTCTCGAGAATGGGTTCGCATACGAGAGCAACGGGTCGATTTACTTCGATGTGGAGAAATACAACGAGAAATATCATTACGGCAAGCTTTCGGGCAGGAATCTTGACGACATCATAAACAACTCACGCGAGCTGGCTGGAGTGGGCGAGAAGAAGAATCAGGCTGACTTTGCGCTCTGGAAGAAGGCTCAGCCGGAGCATATCATGAGATGGCCGAGTCCGTGGAGCGATGGTTTCCCTGGATGGCACTGTGAGTGTACGGCTATGGGCAGGAAGTATCTTGGCAGCCATTTCGACATTCACGGCGGTGGCATGGACCTTATATTCCCTCACCACGAGTGTGAGATTGCTCAGGCGGTGGCAAGTCAGGGTGACGAGATGGTTCACTACTGGATTCACAATAACATGATCACTATCAATGGCCAGAAGATGGGTAAGAGTCTTGGCAACTTCATCACTCTGCCTGAGTTCTTTGCTGGTACTCACGAGAAACTGGAGAAGGCTTATGCTCCTATGACTATCCGCTTCTTCATCCTTCAGGCCCATTACCGCAGTACGGTGGATTTCAGCAACGATGCCTTGCAGGCTGCCGAGAAGGGTCTTGAAAGGTTGATGGATGCATGGAAGATGGTAAGTAGCGAGAAGGGCCTTGGCGCAAAGGCTGAAGGTGAGATGCCAAGTGTGGAGATGTCGTTTGTCGACGGTCTGAAGGCCCGGTGTTACGAGGCAATGAACGATGACCTGAATACTCCTATTGTCATCAGTCATCTGTTTGATGCCTGCAGGATAATCAATCAGGTGGCCGACAAGAAGATGGTTATGTCGGAGGATGTGAGAAAGGCTCTTGCTGATGTGTTCGGGTTGTTCGCTTTCGACATTCTGGGTCTTGCAAGGAACCAGCAGGGTGCTCAGGCAGGCAGTGGGAGTGAGGCAAGGGAAGCGGCTTTCGGTGAGGTGGTCGACATGCTTCTTGAACAGCGCAACAAGGCAAAGGCTGCCAAGGACTGGGCTACTTCGGATGCCATCCGTGACAAGTTGGCTGCTCTCGGATTCGAGGTGAAGGACACCAAGGACGGCACTACATGGAAACTGAATAAATAGTTAATTTGACTTTAGCTTTTAATTTAAAACATTAATGACCGTTAATCTAAACATTAATCAGACATCAATTTTATTTATGGCTGATGTCAATGTTTTGATACATATCATAGGAAAAATATTTATTATATGTCTGATTAATGTTTCAATTAATGTCTGATTAATGTTAAAAATCAAATATTTACGCATATGCTAAAGCTAAGATAAATAGTTAACAGTTAAAAATGAATGATAAGTTATAAATTCCGCATTCATATATGAAGACTCTGAACAAACTGCTGATGACATTGTCTCTGATATTTGAGATAATCTGTCTGGTGGCATGTATATGGATGAGCACGGTGCTGAAGGATGGTCTGAGCTATCTGATGGTGTTCATCTTTGCTGCTGCCGTGATAATTACGGGCATTACCCTTTACAAGTCAACAAG
Source organism: Bacteroidaceae bacterium (assembly GCA_045628285.1). Taxonomy (GTDB): domain Bacteria; phylum Bacteroidota; class Bacteroidia; order Bacteroidales; family Bacteroidaceae; genus Colivivens. The sequence continues at coordinate 38,523 of JAZQPD010000206.1, read as the reverse complement.
AAGGTAGATAACCTTTTTACTCAAATATTATCTCTGCACGGCTGGTACCGGTGTAGTCGAGTGACTGCTGCTTGCGTAGCCAGCGTTCCACATAGTCGGAGCAGGTCATCTGGAGGTCGGTTCCCTTGTCGTTCTTGGGAGAGGTACTGATGGATTTGGCATAACTGTTTGTCACCATCCTGTAAGTGGCCTTCTCGCTGAATTTGCTGCCGTTGAGGAGTTCAATCCTGATGCTTTTCGGCTGTCTTGTCTTCTTGTCGACCTTCATGACATACTTCATTCCGCCGACGAAGGGTTTCTGGGTCTCATCGTTGTAATAGTCGTCCATGATGAAGTCGGCGAGTTCCTTGCCTGTCATCTCATAGATTATGGCATTGTTGCCGAACGGGTCAAGGGCAAGGAGGTCGTAGATGGTGAACGGTCCTGCTGCGTGGGTATCATAACGCACGCCACCACCATTCTGGATGGCGATGTCGGCTCCTGTCTCGGCTATGAGGGCGTCCATCTCCATGTTGGCGAGTTCTTCCTTGGTATTGAACGGGCTGACTACCTGTGTGAGTGTCTGCTTGAGGATAGGATTGTCCTGGAAGGTCTCAACCATTGCCTTTACGTCCTTTTTCTCGGAACTGCTTGCTGTGATGTTGATGAGTTTTGCCGACTTGGCAGTGACCTTGCCTTCGCTGACCTCGAAGGTGGAGAGGGTGGCGAACTTCACCTTGCTCATTGCCTGGGTGACCATCACTCCGTTATGGAATTTGGCTCCATCAATCTTCGTGTGGGTGTGTCCTCCGATGATGGCATCAAGGAACGGATATTTCATTGCCGTGACGGAGTCTGCCTCATAACCGTTGTGGGAAAGGAGGACGAATATGTCGCACTGGCTGCGCATCCATTCGTAGTCGGGGATGACATCGTTGATGTCCTTGAAGGTGACGCCCCTGACATGGTCGATATGGCAGTCGGGAATGTTTAGTGAGTTTATCTGAATACCACCAAGCAATCCGATTCTGACCCCACCGGCGTTGATGAACTTATAAGGATACACATGTGTGCGCATTGTGTCGGGCATGAAGATGTTGGCACAGATGTAAGGGAACCTCGAACGGTTTATCTGTGTGCGCAATCCATCGATATCGGCATCGAACTCGTGGTTTCCGATTACGGAGGCATTGAAACCGATGGCGTTCATCATTTCGGTCATGGGAAGTGACGGTTCCGCATGGCGGTCGTTGTATGGGTTGCCTGTGCGGTTGTCGCCTCCTGAGAGGATGACAAGTTCGGGATAGAGGTTGCGCAGACTATCGGCTACGGCTGCCAGTTTTGGCATGTTGTCGATATTGGCATGCATGTCGTTGACACTAAGGATGTGTACCTGCTTTTGGGCAAGTATGGTGTTCTCGCAAAATTCCCCCCATGAGGATGGGAGGAATATTGCTGAGATCAGAAGTACGGATTGCTTAAAGGTCATTTTATTTCTTGATTTGATAGAGTACGAATGTCTTTGCAGGGATGGTGACTGCCATTTCGGATGTTGTGACAGTTCCGCCATCCTGAGTCTGAGGAGTATATTTCCTTGGGGCGTCAAGAGTGTTCTCTCCGTTCAGGTCATCGGCATGGAAGGTAACCTTCGTGACCTTGTGGCTTCCCTTCAGTCCCTTGAAGTTGAGGGTGATGTCCTGAGACTTGTCGCCTGTGTTGACAATCTTCACACAGTATTCGTTCTTGTTCTTGTCGAAGTTTGCGCTTGCAAAGAGGCCTTCCTGCCCTTCAATGCCCTCGACAGGCTTGCCGTCCCATGTGAGGGGAACTACATTGGTACCTTTGTTGAGGGAGAACATCTGCTGAACATAGTAGCTGCATGAATTGAATGTGCGGAGGTTGTCGTACCAAATCATGTCGGGACGCCACTGCCATCCGTCGATGTGTGCGAAGAGAGGTGCATAGGTTGCCATCTCCACAACATCGGCGTTGCGCTCGACACCCGTCATGAATGCTGCCTCGAGAAGTGCTGCATTGAAGTGGTTCCATTTCTTTCCTCTTCCGTGGCATGCGTATTCACCGGCAAATACCTTGCTGCCCTTGCGAGGGTAGTTGTCGTAGCGTGGACCGCTTGCAAGGAACCATGATTCCGGGCGATAGAAATGTTCGTCGACGAGGTCGGCTCCAATCTTGCGCATTTCAGGCCAGAGAAATTCGAAGTCTGCTCCTTCGCTGTTAGGTCCTGATGTTCCGATGATTTTGATGTCGGGGTATTTTGCGCGAACCTGGTCCACGAATGGTTTCAGATGGTCGATGTAGGTCTGTCCCCACTGTTCGTTACCGATGGCAACGAACTTGAGGTTGAATGGTGCCGGATGCCCCATGTCGGCACGAATCTTTGCCCATTTGTTGGTCTGAGGGTCGCCGTTGGCGAACTCGATGAGGTCGAGGACATCGTCGATATATGGCTGGAGTTCATCAAGTGGCTGATGGGCCTTCTCGCTCTGGTTCTGGAACTGGCAGGCAAGTCCTACGCTGATGACGGGCAGTGCCTCGGCTCCAATCTCCTCGCAGAGTTGGAAATACTCGAAGAACCCCAGTCCGTAACTCTGGAAATAATCTGGGAAGAAGCGGTAGTCGAATGTGTAATGCCAACGGTTTTCGTTGACTGGGCGGTTCTCTACAGGACCTACTGAGTTCTTCCACTGATAGCGGGTGTTGAGGTCGGTGCCTTCCACTATACATCCTCCAGGAAAACGGAATACGCCTGGCTTGAGGTCGGCAAGTGCCTGTGCGAGGTCTTTTCTCATGCCGTTCTCGTGTCCTTTCCATGTATCTACAGGGAAGAGGCTTATGTGCTCGAGGTCAACGACTGCACTGTTTCTGCTGAGCATGACGCGGAGGGTTCCCTTGTCGACGGTCTTGCTTGCTTTCAGTACAACCTGGTATTTCTTCCATTCCTTTCCGCTGATGGTCAGTTCCTTCTCTACGAACTGCTGGCGTTCGTCCATTGTCTTGGGGTCGCAGAGCATGACACGGATCTTGGCTGTGCCGCCTTCCGGAGTACGAGCCCATACGGAGAAACGATAGTCGGCTCCCTGCTGATAGCCGATTCCGAAATAGCCTTCATTCTCAAGGCCCGAATACTTGTCGTTGTGTCCGCTGTAGCCGAGACGAATGTAGTGAGGGCACTTGTCGAATGGTCCGTCGTTCTGCAACTTTATATTTCCGAAGACGTTCCATCCCATGTAATGATCTGGAAATTCAAAGGAACGGTTCTTGACCAATTCACCGTACAGACCTCCGTCTGCTGCGTAGTTGATGTCTTCGAAGAAGATTCCGTACATGGTGGACTGGATGTCAGCACCAATCTTCTTAGTGTTGACTTCAAACTGTTTCTGGGCATGCAGTCCAAGGCTGCAGAGTCCTAATCCCAAGGTTAGTGTTAATAATTTTTTCATATTTACAAGTTTTAAATACATTTTGTGTTAATTATTTTATTAACTTTGCAAAGGTATAAAAAAAAATCGAAGATGCTACTATTAATTGTCAAATTTATTATTGGAATCCTTTTTGTCTTAGAAGGTGCAAACTGGTTAACAGATGGTGCCTCCAACATAGCACGAAAACTGAATGTCTCATCAATGATCATAGGGCTGACAGTAGTCGCCTTCGGTACAAGCATGCCTGAACTGGTAGTCAGTTCGATTGCAAGCATTCAGGGCAATTCCGATATGGCCATAGGAAATGTGGTCGGCAGCAACATCTTCAACACACTTGCCATCGTTGGATGTACGGCACTAATCTGTCCGGTTATATGTAAGAGAAACTGCATCTTATACGAAATGCCTATAAACATTTTTGCATCAGTGCTATTTCTGCTATTTGTGGCAGCTTTCTCGCTTGGAGGAAGAACAATCAACCGAGCTGAAGGTGCTATCCTATTATTATGCTTCGGAGGTTTTCTTACCTACACACTGATAACAGCCCAAAAAGAAAGGAGCAACGCAGAACCAGATTCCCAAGAAGCCACCTATTCTATGCTGAAAGCCAGCATCTTTGTCATTGGAGGTCTTGCTTGTCTGATACTTGGAGGTGAGTATCTTGTAGATGGTGCTTCGGGAATTGCCACAAAATTAGGAGTGAGCGACTCAGTCGTTGCCCTCACCATTGTGGCAGCAGGAACATCATTCCCTGAGTTGGCAACCAGTGTGGTGGCTGCAAGAAAGGGTGACATCGACATGGCATTGGGCAATGTGGTAGGCAGCAACATATTCAACATATTGCTCATATTGGGTGTGTCCTCCATCATTTCACCTTTGCAGATTGGCACCATCACGAATATTGACTATGCTTTCCTGCTTGGTTCATGTGTGGTGCTCTGGGCATTTGCCTTCATTGGTAGGAAGAAAGTGATAAACAGGCTTGAGGGTGGTTTTCTTGTGGCTTGCATGATAACATACTATGTGTGGCTCGTATATAATTCACAGTCTTAGGACAGGTTACCGCACTGGCAGGAGCGGCAAGGAAGTCAGTTTTCTGCCTGAGTCATCTCTTCGTACGGGAGAGATGACTTGTCTGTTGGGACCGAACGGGGCGGGCAAGTCTACCTTGCTGCGGACATTGGCTGGATTCCAGCCTCCTCTTGACGGGGATATATCGCTGTTCGGCAAACCGCTGACAGACTACAAGACTGGTGAACTGGCACGGAAGGTCAGTATAGTCCTTACCGACAACAGCCATATCCACAACCTGTCAGTCCTTGATGTGGTGGCGATGGGCAGAAATCCCTATACCGGTTTTTGGGGACGGCTGGGCAGCCATGACAGGGAAGTGGTACATCAGTGCATGGAATGGGTGAACATTGAATGCCTTGCAAGCCAGCGGATAGATGCCATAAGTGACGGCGAGCGCCAGAAGGTAATGCTTGCAAAGGCAATTGCGCAGGAGACTCCCGTCATACTGCTTGACGAGCCAACCAATTTCCTGTACTATCCGGACAAGGTACACATCATGCAGTTGCTCAAAAAACTGGCTCATGAGATGGACAAGACGGTGCTGTTCTCGACTCATGCTGCGGAACTGGCACTTCAGATGGCCGACCAGATATGGTTTCTTGACCGGGGACGGATGATTACTGGGACTCCAGAATCCTTGTGTGAAAACAGAATAAATGAATTGTCGTATGAAAAGGTTATTGACTGTATTGATGCTATCAATAGTGTGCATCACTGCAATGGGGCAGACAATCAGTGAGGAGACGGCCAAAAGGAATGTCATGAGATTCCTTTCCACGACAGACAATGGTGTCAAGGCCAGAGGCAGACAGGATATAAAACTGAATCTTGAATACAAGGCTGTAAAAGACGGAAGGGTCTCATACTATGTCTTCAACAATGAAAATGGTGGCTTTGTCATTGCGGCAGGTGATGAGGTTGCCGAGGAGATTCTCTGCTATTCTGCAACGGGAACATTCGACAAGTCAGATGTCTCGCCGAATTTCCAATACTGGCTTGACGAATATGAACGCCAGATTTCCCATGCACTGGAAAATGGTGTGATTTCTTCTGATGTCAAGACCATGGACATTGAGAGGACGGATATCGATCCTCTTGTAAGGACAAAATGGGACCAGTCGGCACCTTATAATGGCATGTGTCCAAAACTGAATGGCTCAAGCGTGAAGAGGGTTCCTGCAGGATGTGTGGCAACTGCAATGGCGCAGATTATGAAATACTACGAATGGCCGGAAGAGGCTCATGGCTCACACTCGTATTATGATATCTTTTCTGAGGTGAACCGTTCGGAGGATTTTGAGGGACACAGGTATGACTGGGACAATATGCTTCTGGCCTACACGGAACCATATACCTCAAAACAAGCAAACGCAGTTGCACAACTCGTGTATGACAGCGGAATTGCAGTGGAGATGGCTTATTGGGGTGATGGCAGTGCAGCATGGTCGGAGGACATAGCTTATTCGCTTGTGAATTATTTTGGTTATGACGCAGGTATCCGCCAGGTCTTCCATGATCATTGCACTGATGAGGAATGGGCTGAATTGATTTATAATGAACTGATGAACAGCCGTCCTATAATCTTCAGTGGGGAAACAGCCAGTTATGAGGGCCATTGTTTCATCTGTGACGGATATGATGCTGCTACTGACAAATATCATTTCAACTGGGGCTGGGGCGGTTCGGACAACTGCTATTGTGCACTTACCGCAGTAAAGGCCGGCTACGCAAAATTCAATTATTGTCAGGACATAGTCTTTGGCATCCAACCTCCTTTGGCTGAGACTGTACTGACAATTAACGTTGCTGCAATGGACGGCAACTTTTCCTACACATCAAGGGAGAATGATGGCAAGACCACTTTCACGGTAGAGTATGTGATTATGAATAAGACATCCTTTGTATACAATGCCACTTATTGTGATGTAGATGTGCTCTTTACCATGAAATATGAGAATGAAGAAACGAACGAATGCTATTATGCGGCTTTTACGGATGTTGAAGCAAACAGAAAGTCCTTCAAGGGAATTTATCCTCTCAGGGAAGATGAGGATGGCTATGCGTCCTATGATGGTCTTGAAGAGATAACGGTTTCGGATGTCGTAGTTCCTGACCTTCCTGATGGCAAGTACAAGGTCACACTTGTCTATAAGGACTATCTTTATAAAGACAATACGGATAATTCGTTGTGGCAGGAAGTACGGACTGATGTGGGTAGCAAGAATTACTCAATGGTAATTATTGGGAATCCTGACGCGATACACAAACTGAATGCCTTGCCTGTTCGAGAGAGGTGTGTATCCGACCTTACGGGAAGGATGATTGGGGACAAGGTTGCCCCAGGCATATATATCATCAATGGAAACAAGAAATTTATAAAATAACCGCTATATGAAAGGAATAGTCTTGGCTGGTGGTTCAGGCACGCGCCTCTACCCAATCACAAAGGGAGTCTGCAAACAGTTGATACCTATCTTCGACAAACCTATGGTGTATTATCCGATAAGCGTACTCATGCTTGCCGGAATACGTGACATACTCATCATATCCACTCCTTATGACTTGCCGGCATTCAAGCGTCTGCTTGGCGACGGCAGCGACTATGGAGTGCATTTCGAGTATGCGGAACAGCCATCTCCGGATGGTCTTGCTCAGGCATTCATAATAGGTGAGAAATTTATTGGCAATGACAGTGTCTGTCTTGTTCTCGGCGACAACATATTCCAGGGATCAGGACTTACACGCATCCTTATGGAGGCACGGCGCCAGGTAGAGGAGGAAGACAAGGCAACCATATTCGGTTATTGGGTGAACGACCCGGAGCGCTATGGTGTCGCTGAGATGGACGCGGACGGCAACTGTATGTCAATCGAGGAAAAGCCACTCGTTCCAAAGAGCCATTATGCTGTGGTTGGCCTTTACTTCTATCCGAACAAGGTGGTGGAAGTGGCAAAGAATATAAAACCGTCAGCTCGTGGCGAACTGGAAATCACTACTGTAAACCAGTGGTTCCTTAACGACCATGAACTGATGGTTCAGAAACTTGACCGTGGATTTGCCTGGCTTGACACCGGTACTCACGATTCTCTCAGTGAGGCAAGTACTTACATCGAGGTACTTGAAAAGCGTACCGGACTAAAGATTGCCTGTCTTGAAGGCATTGCCCTTGAAAAGGGATGGATCAGTACGGAGAAGATCCGTCAGCTTGCCCAGCCAATGCTCAAGAACCAATATGGCCAGTATCTTGTCTGGCTGGCTGACCGTACCGAGAAGGGCTAATGGCTTTGTTATTCTATTCTCGTCTGCCGGCTGATGCGGTGTACATAAACGGAATGTCTCATTATCTCGCTCATGGCCATATTGAAGAAGGTCTCCTGACTTTTTGCAAATAGTTCTGGAGATTTCCCCGCGTCCCTGAGGATGAGTTGGGCCATCACTGTGTAGGCTGTCATTTCGTACAGGCTTCTGCCACAATAGTCCAGCACTTCCTGACTTTCCTGTGCCTTGACATATTCTGTTGCTTCCTCGAGTTTTCCAATCATGAAATTGATGTCGTCATTCTTCCATTCCGACTCCTTGATGAGATTGAGGTAAGTTCCGTTGGTAATGTATCTGAGTGCTGCAACGACCTGGAGTTGTGTCGTTCCTTCATAGATGCTTGTGATGCGTGCATCCCTGTAGAGCCGCTGGCATCTGTATTCCTGCATGTACCCGCTTCCTCCATGAATCTGTATGGCATCGTAAGTACTCTGATTGGAAAATTCCGAATTGATACCCTTGGCAAGTGGGGTGAAGGCATCTGCCATGCGGGAGTAGGTCTTCATCTCCTTCCTCTCCTCAGGAGTGAGCTGGCGCTCGCGACTGGTGTATTCAAGAATCTTGTAGATGTCGACATATTTGGCACACTCATAGAGCAATGTCCTTCCTGCATCGAGACGTGCCTTTATCTTTTCAATCATCTCATATACTGCGGGAAACTGGATTATTTCCTTTCCATACTGTTTCCTGTCGTTGGCATAGCGGACAGCTTCCTCATATGCAGCCTGCTGCAGACCTACCGACTGAGCTGCAATTCCCAATCGTGCTCCGTTCATGAGTGACATCACATAGCGGATGAGACCGAGTTTCCTATCGCCTACAATCTCAGCCTTTGCGTTCATAAACACCAGCTCGCATGTAGGGCTCCCGTGGATTCCCAATTTGTTCTCGATGCGTCTTACCGTCAGTTCCTTGCCGTTGTTGGCCTTGTTCTCACGATTGTCATAGATAAACATTGAGAGGCCCCGTCCGTCAGTGGTTCCTTCCTCACTCCTTGCCAAAACGAGATGGATGTCGCTGTCGCCATTGGTGATGAACCGCTTTACTCCGTTAAGATACCAGCAGTTGTCTTCCTCCGAGAATGTAGCCTTAAGTCTTACGGACTGCAAGTCACTGCCCGCATCAGGTTCCGTGAGGTCCATCGACATCGTGGCTCCATTGCATACGAGGGGAATATATTTCTTCCTCTGTTCCTCTGTACCGAAGGAATACAGTGTTTCAATGCAGTCCTGCAGCGACCATACATTCTCGAATCCTGCATCGCCTGAGCTGATGATTTCGTTTGCTGTCGTATAGACAGTGAACGGCAGGTTCAGTCCGCCGTACATTCGTGGCATGGTGAGTCCGCAAAGTCCTGCTTTCACCGTGGCGTCAAGATCTTCTGCAGTCTTGGCTGCATATCTCACTCTGCCATTCTCACAGTGAGCACCTTCAAGGTCGGCATCCTCTGCATTCGGACTGATGACATTTGCATTGATGTCGCCTACTATGTCCAGCACTCTGTCGTAGGAGTCAAGGGCATCGTCAAGGTCTTTGGGTGCATAGTCGTATTCCTCAAATTCAGTAAAATCCTTCTCCCTCAGACTTACGATTCGTTCCATCAGGCCGTTATTCTCAAGATGGAATCTATATTCCGGATTGTCTCTGTATGTATTCATGATTGATGGTTGCTAATGGCTAAATATCCAAATGATCAAATAAATTGCAAATATAAACTGATAACCATAAACCAATTACCCCTTATAGTATTTTATCAGTTTAGGCAATATGTCCTCCACATTGCCCACGACTTTATAGTCGGCAATCTGTGAGATTGGTGCATCGGGGTCGTTGTTGATCGAGATTATGATTCCCGATTCCTTCATTCCTGCTACGTGTTGGATTGCACCGCTGATTCCACATGCAATATATACTTTCGGACGGACAGTCACACCTGTCTGTCCTATCTGCCTGTCGTGGTCAATCCATCCTGCATCCACTGCAGCGCGGCTTGCACCTACTTCTGCATGAATCTCCTTTGCAAAATCGAACAGGAGTCTGAAACCTTCCTTGCTTCCCACTCCGTAACCACCTGCTACAATTATGTTTGCACCTTTCAGGTTGTGCCTTGCAGCCTCTACATGGCGGTCAAGGACTTTCACCACGAAGTCAGCATCGCTGACGTATTTGCTTACATCGTGCCTTATGACTTCATAATCATCGTTCTTCACCTCCTTCTTGGCCATCACCCCATCTCTCACTGTTGCCATCTGAGGACGGTGTTCGGGGTTGACAATAGTGGCAATGATGCTTCCACCGAATGCCGGACGAATCTGCATCAGTTGGTTTTCATAATGCTTTTCCTCAAACTCGCCCTTCCCGTTCTTCACCTTCATATCGAAGTCGCCAATCTCCAAATGGGTACAGTCAGCGGTAAGTCCGCTTTTGAGCGATGACGACACGCGCGGACCAAGATCTCGTCCTATCACGGTTGCGCCCATAAGACATATTTGCGGCTGTTCTTCCTTGAAGAGTTGCACTATGATTGATGTGTGAGGCAGGGTGGTGTAAGGGAAGAGCCTCTTGTCGTCGAACACATGGATCTTGTCGGGACCATAAATGGCAACCTGCTTTTCGATGCCGGCGAGTCCGTCGCCAATACAGATGCATTCAAGGTTTGTATGCAACTTGTCGGCAAGTTCACGTCCCTTGGTCAGCAATTCCTGGCTCACTTCAGCCACCTTGTTGCCTTCACCTATTTCTATATATACAAATACACTGTCCATCCCTATATCGTATTGCTTTCTTTCAATTCATTAATCAGGCTGCGAATATCCTCGTCCGAGTCAGTGAGGGTCTTCGTCTCCTTTGCCTTGAACACGATGTTCTTTACTGCCTTTACATTTGTAGGCGAGCCAGCCTTGCCAATCTGTGAAGGATCGGCATCAATATCAGCAGCACTCCACTGAGTGAACGACCTGTTCTTGTTGGCCATCACTTTCTTCACATTACGAAAACGGCAGGATGCAGCTGTGCCGTTCACTGTCAGCACACAAGGCATCGGGCATTCCACGGTCTCGATTCCTCCGTCAATGTGTCGTCTCAAGGTAAGTACGTTCTGTCCACAACTGATGATTTCCTCTACGTATGTCACCTGCGGAAGTCCTAATTTCTCAGCCACTTGAGGACCTACCTGGGCAGTATCGCCGTCGATAGCCTGTCGTCCGCATAGGATAAGGTCGTATCCGCCAATCTTCCTTATTGCCTGCGAGAGGGAATAACTCGTGGCAAGGGTGTCTGCACCGCCGAGTGCCCTGTCAGTCAGTAGAACTGCATCATCAGCACCTCTGAATACACCGTCCCTCAGCACCTCTTCAGCCTTAGGCAACCCCATAGTGAGCAATGTCACCTTTCCTCCACACTCGTCTTTCAGTCTCAGTGCCATCTCGAGCGCATTCAGGTCATCGGGATTGAAAATGGCCGGAAGGGCACCACGGTTTACCGTACCTTCTGCAGTCATGGCATCAGGACCAACATTATGAGTGTCGGGCACTTGCTTGACCAATACAATTATATTCATTATTCTGTAAATGTTTTGTTTCAAATTGCAAATGTAATAAAATAAACTGAGAAAATCATATAATGTTCCAAAATATTGCTGTCCGGCAAAAGTTTTACATCCAGACTCCAGGAAATAAAAATAAAGGTTTTCACTATCTATCGCTCGCTGCGCTTGCGCAAGATAGGATGCACCTCGGAAATATCGTGCAAACCGAACGCAGAACTATGCTTGCATAAGTTATGCTGAGGTGCAGCCGATATTGCAGGTACTGAAATAAAAACAAAAGGTTTTCACCGTTTTGTTTTGTATTTCACTCGGTTTTCACTATCTTTGCAGAATGAACTGTTTTATTTAGAGATATGAAGGTTAAGATTATAAACAAGTCGCACCATGCTCTGCCGGAATATGCTACTGCTTTGTCGGCTGGTATGGATCTGAAGGCTAATCTGGAAGAGGCTGTAACGCTGAATCCGCTGGAGAGAAAACTGATACCTACGGGACTGTTCCTCGGTCTGCCTGAAGGCTATGAGGCTCAGGTGCGTCCTCGGAGTGGTCTGGCTCTGAAGAAGGGTGTGACGGTGCTGAATGCTCCCGGTACTATCGATGCTGACTACAGGGGCGAGGTGGGTGTGATCCTGGTGAATGTGTCGGACGTACCCTTCGTGGTGAACGACGGCGAGAGGATTGCCCAAATGGTGATTGCACGGCACGAGACAGTGGACTGGGACGAAGTGGAATCGCTTGACGAGACAGAGAGAGGAAGTGGAGGATTCGGACATACGGGAGTGTGAACCTCGCTTCGCTCGGAAATTAGGAATTGGGCCATTGGCTATTCTTCCGGTGCTTCGACCATCAGGCGAGACAAGCTCGGAGTTGCCTAAGCCATTGGTCTGCAAATGAGTAAATAAAAAGCTAACGGCTAGCGGCCAACAAAAAATTATGAAAGTTGATAAGTGGCTGATGTGCGTGGCATTCATGCTGATTCATGGCATGGGGGGCTCGGCACAGGAGGCAAGGCAGGAAATGGGGCTTGAGATAAGGCAGGACCTGACAGCTGACAGTGCCGACGAGTTCTTTTTCGAGGCTCAGCGACAGCAGTTGCTGGGACACAATGACGATGCCTTCGAACTGCTGACTCACTGTCTGGAACTGAATCCGCAGTCGCCACCTGCATTGTACGAACTCGCCATGTCGTATGTACAGCTCCGGCAGGACTCTACGGCCATCAGCATGATGAAGAGGGCTGTGGAGATGGCTCCGGAGAATTACTGGTACAAGGATGCACTGGTGAATCTCTATGCTTCGGCAAACAGGATTGACGATGCGTTGAGGGTGCTGGAGGAGATGTCTGTGCAGTATCCGCAGAAGACGGAGGTACTTGCCATGCTGGAGAGTCTCTACGGCAGCAAGCATGACTATGCCAACATGATAAAGACCCTCGACAAGATTGAACTGAAGGAAGGGAAGAGCGAACAACTGAGCCTGGAGAAATTCCGCACCTACATACAGATGAAGGACGAAAAGAGTGCCTACAGGGAGATGCTGGCACTTGCAGAGGAATATCCCAACGACCTGAGATACCGTGTGCTCATAGGTGACCTGCTGCTTGACGACGGCAAGAACGACGAGGCACTGAAAGTCTACAGGGAGGTGGAAGCACAGGATCCGACGAACATGAGCCTTATGATGTCGATGGCGCAGTACTACTCGGTAACGAAACAGGACTCACTCTACCAGCTTCAACTGGAAAGGCTCATAACCAATCCGGAGATGGAAAGGGGGAGGAGACTGGCGGTAATGAACAGTATTGTCGTTCCGAACATTCAACAGAACGGTGACACGACCAAGATTATGCAGTTGTTCAGGAAGTTGCTCTCCTATCCTCAGGACGATGCACAGATGGCAGAACTGTGTGTGAGATACATGATAACGAGAGATGCTCCGCCAAAGAGCGTGAAACCTGTGTTGGAACAGATGCTCGGCATCGACCCCGAGAACGGTCTGGCAAGGAGCCAGTTGCTCCAGTATGCAGTGGAAGCGAACGACACGGACGAGATAGTGAGGGTATGCAGGCCTGCAGTGGATTATTCTGCCGATGATCCTGTGTTCTACTATTATCTCGGTATTGCCTATTTCCAGAAAGACAGTACCGTGCAGGCTCTCGATGCGCTGAAGAGGGGCCTCACCCATGTGAAGAGCAACAGCAACCTGCTGCTTCTTACCAATACTTACACCCTCATAGGCGACCTCTACCACAAACTGGGCAACGACAAGTTGGCATTCGAAGCCTACGACACATGTCTGATTTACCGTCCGGGGGATCCGATGGTGCTGAACAACTACGCCTATTACCTGTCGCTGCTGAAGAAGGATCTCGGCAGGGCGGAGAGGATGAGTGCTCTGTCGCTGAGCAAGGACAGTACCAACTATACCTACATTGATACATACGCATGGATTCTCTTCCAGCAGAAGAAATACATGGAGGCAAAGGTGCACATCGACAATGCCATGACCATAATGCTTCAGGACAGTCTCAAGGCAGAGGACTCGAATATTTTTGAGCATGCGGGCGACATCTACAGCAAGTGCGGACTCACGGACAAGGCAGTGGAATACTGGAGGAAAGCCATCGAATTGGGTTCGGACCAGAAAGCCATAATAGACAGAAAGATAAGGAAAAGAAAATATACTGAAGACTGAATATGAACAGGTATCTGAATATAGGACTGATAATGCTGGCGGTGTTGGTGCTGGCGGGATGCGGTTCGAAGAAAAAAAACAAGGATGGTGGACTGACACCGGAGACGGAGACCAATTCCAATATGCTGACGGGGACAGCTGCCGAGTCGTATTTCGACAGGGTGACGGACAACAACAGTCAGGCTCAAAACCTCGTGGCAAAGGTGCATGTGGTCATTGGCATGAATAATCGGGAACTCTCAACCAACGGAACCCTGAGGATGAAGAAGGACGATGTAATCCAGCTCTCGCTCGTGGATCCGGTGCTGGGAATCATGGAATTGGGAAAGATGGAGTTTACCGAAAGCAGGGTGCTTGTGGTAGTGAGGGTGAAGAAGATGTATGTGGAGGTACCATACGCAAATGTGGACTTCCTCAAACAGGCAAACGTGGACTTCCATTCCCTGCAGTCGCTCTTCTGGAACGAGGTGTTCGAACCGGGATTCTATAAACCCGAAGCCAAGTCGTATGTCTTCACCAGAGACGCAGGAAACATCAACATGGGACTTACCGACAACATCCTGGCATACAGGTTCGTGACTGACGAGAAGAACGCCATGCTCTCCAAGACTGAAATAACCGGAAGCAAGGACACAACGTACAGACTGTGGTTTGACTATGACAAATTCACACAGTTTGAAAAGAAACCGTTTCCTCAGAACATAACCATGTCGTTTACAGACGGCAGGAGGAATATCTCGCTCCGGATGGAACTGAGCAACATTAAGAACAGTTCCGGATGGGAAACCCGGACGACGGTGCCTGACGGATATGAGCAGGGAAAACTGAGTGACCTCGCTTCGCTCGGAAAAATGAACTGAGTAGAACTCGGAGTTCTGTTAACTGTTAACTAAAAGTGGTAAATGGTAAATGGTAAATATAAATGGCTTATTGTGGTGATGGCTGTCATGCAGTTGTCGCTCTTTGCTGTGGTCAGTGTGGATGCACAGACGAAGAAGACGACTACTGTAAAGAAGACGACTACTGCAAAGAAGACAACTACTGTAAAGAAGACGACTACTGCAAAGAAGACAACTACTGCCGCAAAGAAAAAAACTACTGCTGCGAAGAAGTCTGTCGTGGTGAGCGAGAGTAAGAAGCTGCAGAATGAACAGGCCAACACAAAACGTCTCCGCGCACGGTCTCAGCAGCAGGAAAAGAATATCAACAGGTCGATAAAGTCCAATCTGGACAGTGTGGTGTTCCTCAGCAATGAGATTATCGCTCAGCAGGAGTTCATCGACTCGCTGAACCGTTCAATAAAGAATGTGACGGGAAGGATTGACGTACTGAACAAGGAGGTCAGCAGGCTCAAGAAAGACCTGCAAGACAAGAAGGACAAGTTTGCCAAGGCGATGCGATACCAGCAGCGAAACCGTAATGCTCAGGACGAACTGATGTTCATCTTCTCGGCGGAGCATTTTTCACAGATGATACGCCGGTCCCGATATGCAAGGGAATACTCATCCTATCAGGTAGTACAGGGTAAACTCATCCGCAACCAGCAAAGGAAGATGCAGGTGAAGCAAAACGACCTGCTGAACCTTAAGATGCAGTTGTTCCTCAATAAGATTAAGGTAAGGGAAAGACAGGAGAAACTTGCCGAGATGAAGGCGAAGTGCCAGGAGAAAGTAGAATATCTCAACAGGAACCTCGCCCGTGTGCAGAAACAAATTCAGGCGTATAAGGACAAGGAAGCCGAACTCGACCGACAGATAGAGGAAGCCATACAGAAGGAGATAGAGGCTGCACGCAAGGCTGAGGCCGAGAGGAAGGCACGTGAAGAGGCTGCCCGCAAGGCTGCCGAGGCTGAGCGACGGGAGAAGGAACGCCAGTTGGCTGAGGCAAAGGCTGCGAAGGCACGAGCAGAGGCTGCGAAGAAGGCTGCAGCGGAAAAGATTGCCGCAGCCCAGAAAGCAAAGGACGAAGCCACGAACAGGGATGAGAAGAAAGATGCGAAGAAGGATATATCATCACTGAAGTCTGAGATAAAGGCAGCCGAGAAGGAGATGAAGAAGGCTGACGAGGAAATCAAGAAAGCTGATGATGCCGTGAGGGCTGCCACACAGACGGAGAACATCAAGAAGGCAGAGATTGACAAATGGGTATCGAATGATCAGGGTGCCAAACTCTCATCCAGTTTCACTGCCAACAAGGGAAGGTTGCCAATGCCGATCACAGGCAGTTATGCCATAGCACGGCACTACGGAACATACAATGTTCAGGGACTGAAAGCCGTAACCCTTGACAACAAGGGCATCGACATCAGGGGCCAGGAAGGTGCCATGGCACGTGCAGTATTCGACGGCGAAGTGTCGAATGTGTTCCAGTATGGTTCAAGCTATATCATCATGATACGCCACGGCAGTTACATTTCCGTGTATAGCGGACTGGCATCGGTAGCGGTGAGCAAGGGACAGAAGGTGACGACCCGGCAGAACCTCGGAAAGGTAGGAAGGAACAGCGACGGACAGATTATCCTCCACTTCCAACTGAGAAAGGAAAGTGCCCGATTGAATCCTGAACAATGGGTGAGAGGGTAACCTCGCTTCGCTCGGAGATTAGGAATTGGGCCATTAATTCATAATTCGTAATTCATAATTCATAATTCATAAATTACAATGAATAAACCTCGAATCTTCACTTTTCACGAATGAGTAAAAGACATACGAACTAGAGAATTATAAATCGTAAATAAATAGTACATCGTAAATTCGTAAATAGTAAATAAATTCGTAAATATTAAATACCCCGATGATTACATCCGATCAACTGAAAGATATCAAGGAACGCGTAGAGGCATTGAACCGTTATCTGTGTATTGACGCGAAGGTGGTGGAACTCGAAGAGGAGCAGCTTAGGACTCAGGCTCCCGGGTTCTGGGACGACCCCGAGACGGCAGAAGTGCAGATGAAGAAAGTGAAGGACCTTCAGAAATGGATAGAAGGATACAGGCAGGCAAAAGCTGCTGCTGACGAACTGGAATTGGCATTCGACTTCTTCAAGGACGAACTGGTGACGGAGCAGGAGGTAGATGATGACTACTCTTCCGCTCTACAGGTGGTTGAAGACCTGGAACTGAAGAACATGCTCCGTGAGGAGGCTGACGGAATGTCGTGTGTGCTGAAGATAAACTCCGGTGCTGGAGGAACGGAAAGCCAGGACTGGGCACAGATGCTCATGCGAATGTATCAGCGTTGGGCTGAGGCTCACAAATATAAGGTGCGAATCAGTAATTTCCAGGATGGTGACGAGGCTGGAATAAAGACCGTGACCATGGAGTTTGAAGGCGATTCTGCCTATGGATACCTCAAGGGCGAGAACGGGGTTCACCGGCTCGTGAGGGTGTCGCCATATAATGCCCAGGGTAAACGAATGACATCCTTTGCCAGTGTGTTTGTATCTCCGCTGGTGGATGACTCCATAGAAGTGGTGATTGACAAGAGTAAGATGTCGTGGGACCTCTTCCGCTCGGGCGGTGCCGGAGGACAGAATGTCAACAAGGTGGAGACAGGTGTACGTCTGCGCTACCAGTATACAGACCCGGACACCGGTGAGGAAGAGGAAATCCTCATCGAGAATACGGAGTCGAGAAAACAGCTTGAGAACCGCGAGAATGCCCTCCGCCTTCTCCGTTCGCAGCTCTACGACCGTGCCCTGCAGAAGAAGATGGCAGAGCAGCAGAAGATAGAGGCGGGGAAGAAGAAGATTGAATGGGGTTCACAGATACGCAGCTATGTGTTTGATGACCGCAGGGTGAAAGACCACAGAACCAACTACCAGACCTCCGATGTGGGAGGAGTGATGGACGGTGACCTCGACGGCTTCATCAAGGCTTACCTTATGGAATTTGGAATGAGGAATTAGGAATTAAGAATGAGGAATTTGGAAATAGAGAGGAAGTTCCTTGTAGTGGGAGAGTTCAAGGACAGGGCTTATGCTTGTTCGCATATTGAGCAGGGCTACATATCAAGTGGGAACGGACGTACGGTACGGGTGAGAATCCGCGACGACAAGGGTTTCCTTACCATCAAGGGCCCTTCCGACAAAGCCGGACTGGCCCGATTTGAATGGGAGAAGGAAATACCGGTAGACGAAGCCCGGCAACTGATGGGTATCTGTATGCCTGGAAGGATTATCAAGGACCGCTATCTTGTACACAGCGGCAAGCATACCATAGAAGTCGACGAGTTCTTCGGTGAAAACCAAGGACTGATTATGGCGGAGATAGAACTTGAGAGCGAGGACGAGGAATACCTGCGGCCAGATTTCCTCGGCAAGGAGGTGACAGGCGACCGTAAATACTACAACTCGCACCTTATGCGTGCGCCTTACTCACTCTGGCCACAATTAGGCCTGCAATAGTTCCCAACAGGGCTCCTACGGAATCGGCAATGAAATCGAGCAGTTCGCAACTCCTGTTGGCTAACGGCTGAACTACCTCGAGGATTCCACCCAACATGACCGGTACGACAATCGTGAGGAAGACGAGGAACCATCTGTTCCCCGTCTTCTTCATTCTCTCTACCCATATGGCAAGAGCCAGTGCGCCGTACATCACAAGATGGGTCCACTTGTCGATGAACGGTACACCTTCCAGATGCTTGACCTCTGGAATGGGAATCAGCGACAGAATGACTATCACCAATCCTAATATCAATGAATATCTGTATCTTGTCATCTGGTATCACCTGATAAGCACCTTCTTGCCGTTGCGGATGACGATGCCCCTGTAGGTGTCATCGACAACCTGACCATTGAGATTATGGAATTTGGAATGAGGAATTACGAGTGAAGAATTTGGAGTGAGGATTCCTGTAGGGAAATCAACATCGTACTGCTTGTCAAAGACATAGGTGAACGGACTTGCGTCGGTCCTTACGATGCTCTTGCCGTCGGTGCTGAGGATGAAGGCATCCTTGTTCTCGCTGAAACCGCCACGATGAAGTGTGATGTCCTTCAGATCATAGACGGCATTGCCGCTGATGACTACCGGACTGCCGGCACTGACCGGAGCAGTAGCCGGAACGATGGTCACGACTACATTTTCCGTAGTAACCGAATAGGTATTCTCACCTTCCTGAACATCAAACGGAAGGACGAGCGCACTGTAGCCTTCGCATTTCTTGGTGAATGAAAGGTTGCCGACCTGTGCCGTAATCGGTGAATAGAACGGTACGTCGCCATTGATTACCACATTCTTCGCGCTGCCGGTATTCTGGTTGATAAGGTTTGTCGTCTCAAGGATGTTTTCGGGGATTTCCTTTGAGTCGCTGTAGACTGCAACTGCATTCTCAGGGAGAGGGATGCTGAATCCGTTATCATCGGTGTACCAGATATTACTACCCTGTCCGTTGGCGAAATAGACATCGAACGGATAGCGGTGTGTCTTTGCTATTTTATAGTATGGACAAGGTACGTCGTTGCCGTTGGCCTCTGCTGCAACCACATAGTAGGCATCGGTACCGAGTGCCTGGATTTCGGTAGGGAGAGTGTCGGTGCGGCGGTTGGTTGCCCAGATGAGATTGCCAGTCTCCCTATTGTAGAACTTATGTCCTACCCATCCTGTACCCTTGAAACTGACGGTTGTTCCGGAGATGGTGAAGTAGTCGGCATTGATATTGAAGTATCCGTTGCCATCGTACTGCTCAAAGTCACCTCCCAACTCGTCGGTACCGAGGAACCACTTTGAGTTGTTCTCGAACTTGTTTCTCAAAGCTCCAGATGCTACTGCACAGAATTCAGGATTCGGGTCAGCAGGTTTCTGTTCAACCCTGTCGTTGATGAACATGATGTTGCCGAGTTTCTTAGGGTATTTCTGCATATATGCCTTGGCTGCCTTGATGTCGGCTTCCGTAGTAGTCACGAGGTGGTTGGTATAGTCACCAACGAACAGTTCATCTGCAGGGACGAAGAAACCGTAGCTCTCGAAGAACTCGCTGAGGTCGGCCTGTGCCACGTCGCAGCATTTCTTTGCGAACTTGAGGTAGTCGTTCCTTCCGTAGGCTACCCTTGCGGAAACCTGTTTGCCCTCACCGTCAACGGTGTTCTTCCATTCACTTCCCTGATTCAGTCCGTCAGCACGGAGTGCCTTGAAGAGGCGTGGATAGAACGTAGTGTCGTTCTTCATGACATGGAAATAGAGATACAGCTGGAAGTACATGCGTGTCATTACGAATACATCGTCCGTCCGCTCTCCCCAATGCTTGCCCTTGGCAAGGTATTCGAAGTTCTTCTCTACACCTGCCCCACGGGTATCGGTCGTTCCATGTTCCCATACATTGATGTTTGAGAACAGGTTGTTGGATACTTCCGTACAGCCGATAAGGTTGATTGTAGCCTGATGGTTGTGGCCCATCTCATGACTTGGTCCCCAGAGATTTCCTGCCTGGGTGGTCATGGTCTTGTAGTCGAAGATGGTACCCATAGTGTTCTCGTTGTAGTATGTGCCGTAGGTTGAGGCATACATGTAATTGTAGTTTACTGAGAATACATTCCACACATTCCGGTATCTGCCTTCCCATTCCTCGAAGCCCATGTAGCGTTCCTCGTTGGTCAGTACCTTGTTCCATAGTTTGGTGATGCCTTCCATCTCCACCGGACATGCCTTCTTCAGTTCGTAGCCGTTGACGGCAAACATGAGGTTTTCGGTCTTGAGGTTGATGACGTTGCACTCATTGAGCAGATCCTGCTGTAGAAGTCGCCAGTCGGCATTCGTCATGCCACGGGTTGCATCCCAGTAGCCGTGCAACTGTCCGCCCTCAATATGGATTCTGATGTCCGGATAGTCGGCAATATATTTGCTCGTGTCGTTCAGCTGATAGAAAATGTAGAGCATAGTCTGTTCCTGAGCCTTGAAGATGTTCAGTCCTGCCTTGAGGTCGGTACAGGTACCGGTTTGGTGGTCGCCCGGAACACCTTCTGTCGATACACATTCGAGTTGGAGGGTGCAGTCGGAGTCGGCTCGCTGGTCGACATAGAGCATCACGATATCACCCGTATTGGCTACGATTCCCGTAGGATTGGCCAGTTTGCCGAATGCATTGCTCATACCCATTCCCCAGCACATCTGGTTGTAGTTGCTATAGACCTGATAGTCGGCAATGCGGAAGAATTTCTCGTAGTCTGCAGTATATCCGTTGCCAAGATCCGTATAGGTTTTCCATGAGTTGTTCTTTATCTTGAGAACCATGTCCTTCATTGCCTGAGGCAGTTCCGGATAGCCCTTCAGGCCATTGAGCTCCTCATCGGAGAGTGCAAGTACTGATGACTTGAGGGTAGTGCAGGCGTTGTCCTCGAACAGGTGGCTGAGTGTTTCCTGATATTCTGCCT
This sequence comes from Bacteroidaceae bacterium, assembly GCA_045628285.1. Lineage (GTDB taxonomy): Bacteria > Bacteroidota > Bacteroidia > Bacteroidales > Bacteroidaceae > Colivivens. Next base: position 17,097 of record JAZQPD010000206.1, on the reverse strand, counting down.
TATGCTGTACGAGGTTGTTGTATTCTTCAAGCGAGTTGCGTGCCTTGTCGATGTCGGCCTGCGACAGTTCGACCTTCTCGAAAGCCCATGCACTGGCATCGGCATTCTTGTCCCAGAGCACTACATGATATCCCTGTGAGCTGGCAGTGTGCATCCCCTGTCCGGCACTGACCGACGAAGTAATGGTGAACGTGTTGTTCCACTCGTCGGCGGTAGGGGTCAGATAGAACACTTTCGATGTCTTTCCTGCCGTAAAGAACTGGCTCGTGCCTGGATTGCCGTTGGCATAATTGTCGGACACTACATTCTGGAATGTATAGCCCGTTCCGCTCTTGCACACCTTCCAGCACTGATAGAGGTTGGAAAGGTCCCTTGTCATCGACTTCAGTTCACCGCTGACTTCAGTCATGTCCTTCAGGTATGTAGCACTGACGATGCGGTAGTACGCACCATCCTCGATTTCCTTTGCCCAGCCCTTGCCGCCATTGAGGTGCTCGCGGATTTCCTCTTCGGAGATGTCGGTCACCAGTTCCATTGTCCAGTCGCTTCCGGCATCGGCACTCCATTTGTAGAGAGTCCTGCCGTCGTTGCCGAGATTGAGACAATTGCTTCCGCTGAAGTCTGCCTTTGAGGAGATGTTGCACCAGCCGTCGGTCTCAGTATTCACGTTGTTGGGGCTGTATCGGACGTACAGTGTCTTTTCCTTTGACGAAGGTTTGCTGAAGTCATCCTGGAGGTATTCTCCCGTCTGCGCGTTGAGGAAGGTACAGCCGTCGCTACTTTGCGACTTAATCCATATCTGCGAGAAGCCGCTGCCAGCCTTTTCTGCACCAAATGCGACTCCCGGTTCGTCCGAGGTAAGATAATTTGGGGTACGCCTGTTCACGAGTCGTATGAAGGCATCGCCACTCATGACATAGTCGTACAAGGCCTTTCCTCTCAGACTACTCACGTCGTTCATGATGACCTCGAAGAACGACCAGTCGCCGATGCTTCCCTCCTTTGCCGAGTTGCCTCCGATGAGGTCGCCACCGGTTGTCGGAGCTGTGAGTTTCCTAATACTTCCCGAGATGTTGTAGTGACCCTCAGTTCCTTCGATAGGAGTAACCTTGAGTCCGTAGCCCTTTTCGTCGGCAGGCTTTACCGAGGAACCCGGATTGGGAATGAAATGCTGGAGTCCCGTCTGGATAAAGTACTTTCCCTCAGTGTCTGATTCTACCAACTGGAACATATAGCCGGTATTGTCCGAAACACTGATGCCTTCAGGACTGCCGCCCTGTTTCAGCGCCATGGCATCGTTCTCGTATGCGAATCTGCCAGTTCCGTTATTGAATAAGAAATACCATTTTCCAGTCTCCAGTTGAGTGGAGAGTGTACCTACGGAAAATAACTTTCCTGCATAATTGTCTGCAAGAGCATTGCCGATTCCCACGAAGGTCATCAAAAGCAGTAGGAAGAACTTAATTTTTTTCATATTATAGTATCGGTTTGTCAGAATTATGCCACACCATTATGGCGTTGCAAATATAGTAAATAAATATGAGAATAACAAAAAACTCCGTTTTATTGTTGCATATCGGTAATTTTTCAAGAATTTTATATAACTTTGCAATAACTTTGCAGAAACAACGGACAATGGGAAAGGATAAAGGTCATAAGTGGTTTTTGAACCAGTCGGAGGGAATGATTAAAGGTTTGTTACTTTTCACCCTTCAATTTTCATGTTTTACACTGAGTTCCGCCCAACAGGAGTGGGAGGACAAGGTGATTCCTCAGTTGGAGGAAATGGCACGGCTGGCTGATGACAATAGCTACTACACCTCCATCTGTGTCTACGACCTTACCTTCGATGCAATGGTCTTTGGCTACAACGAGAACAAGAAGATGCGTCCTGCATCTACCCAGAAACTCGTCACGTCCATCTCTGCACTCGACCAGTTGGGTGCCGACTATCAGTTTCGCACAGATGTGTACCAGACGGGGGAAGTCGTCACTGATGCAAACGGAAAGAAAGTGCTTCATGGCGACATCTACATCGTAGGGGGTATGGACCCCCTGCTGAAGGAGTCTCAGATTCAGGCAATCGGTGACTCACTAGTGAAGAGAGGCATCTCCATGATTGACGGCAAAATCTATGCCGACATGGGAATGAAGGACACGATAAGTCTGGGGAATGGCTGGTGCTGGGACGATGAGAATCCCACCCTCTCGCCCATCACATTCCTGCCCAAGACCATAAACATAAAGACGGCTCATCCTCAGAACCTCAGGACTTCCGTGAAGACATATCCCGGAGGAGGCAGACTGGTTTGCTCCTTCTCGCACTCGCTCAATCAGGTCCTTCAGGGAATGATGAAGGACAGCAACAACCAGCATGCCGAATGCATGCTCTACCAGTTGGGCAGACAGGTGAGGCAACCCTGCACCTTCAAGGACTGTCTGAACCAGATAATGAAGACAGTTGCCAAAACGGGGCATCCTAAATCGGCATTTGAGATAAAGGATGGCAGCGGACTTTCGCTCTACAACTACATTACGACACGTGCCGAAGTGGCATTGCTGAGATATGCAAGCCAAACTCCCTGGATATTCAGCCATCTCTATCCAGCCCTCCCGATAGCAGGAGTGGACGGCACGCTGAAGTCGAGAATGAAGGGTACATCGTCATACCACAACATCCATGCCAAGACTGGAACGGTGAGCCATGTCATCTCCCTCGCAGGCTATCTCATCTCACCGACGAACCATCTCATTGCCTTCTCAATCATTAGCAACGGGTGCGAGGACAAGTCAGAGGCAAGGGCGTTCCACGACAGGATATGCAACATACTGACAACGATTGGGGAATGAGGAATAACGGCTAAAATTATAAATACTTTAACTAAATCAATAATCTTATGAGAAAGAACCTAATTATGAAACCTATCGTCCTGCTCTTCACCATTTTGTTTGTTGGGGAGTTTGCCGAAACATCACTTTTCACTAGCGAAGCCTATGCTCAGCAGACTCCACTCATGGGATGGAGCAGTTGGAACACATTCGGCATCAATATCAACGACCAGCTGATACGTCAGCAGGCTGATGCCATGGTAAACAGCGGACTGGCCGCTGCCGGTTATGCCTACATCAACATCGATGACGGCTATTTTGCTAACCGCGATGAAAATGGTAAGTTGCTCATCAACACGGAGAAATTCCCTAACGGACTGAAATCCGTTGCCGACTACATCCATTCCAAGGGACTGAAGGCGGGAATCTACAATGATGCTGGTGTGAGTACCTGTGCCTGCAATTTCGGAGGCGACAAAGGCGGTGAGGGTGCCGGACTCTATGGTCATGACCAGCAGGATATCGACATGTACTTCAAAGACTGTGACTTCGACTTCATAAAGGTGGATTTCTGTGGTGGAGTGACATGGGCTCACAAGAACAAGGGAATCATTCTCGACCCTCAGGAACGCTATACAGCCATATCGAAGGCAATAAAGAAGACTGGCAAGAAGGGAGCGAGACTGAATGCGTGCCGCTGGGACTATCCCGGAACATGGATCGGTGGTGTGGCAGAGAGTTGGAGAACTACCGGCGACATCAACTGCAGCTGGCGCTCGGTAAGGGGAATCATAGAGCAGAACCTTTACCTTTCTGCTTATGCAAGCAAGGGACACTACAACGACATGGATATGCTGGAAGTGGGCAGAGGACTGACTGAAACCGAGGACGAGACCCACTTCGGACTCTGGTGTATCATGAACTCACCGCTCCTCGTAGGTTGCGACATGAGGGACATCAAGCCGGCAGCCCTCGCTCTCATGACCAACAAGGAACTCATAGCACTCAATCAGGATCCACTCGGTCAGCAGGCTTACGTGACAAAGAAGAGCAACGACTGCTACATCCTCGTGAAGGACATCGGGAAAGCTTACGGAACTACCCGTGCGGTAGCCATCTACAATCCTACTGACACAGCAAGAACAGTACGGCTCATCTTCAGGGATGTTGACCTCGCCGGCAACATGAAGGTGAGAGACCTCTTCCGTCATGCCGAAGTGAAGGTGGATGACAACCAGTACATCCCGGTGGAGATTCCTGCTCATGGCACTCAGATATACAAACTCACGGCAACTGAACGCCTTGAGCGCAGTCTGTATGAGGCTGAGACAGGATATATAGATGCCTATCAGGAACTCAAGAACTATAAAGAGAACGGCAACGGAATATATGAATACGATGCAGAATGCAGCGGTGGCATGAAGGCAAGTTGGCTCGGAAAGAGCCAGCAGAATGCTCTCCAGTGGAAAAACGTCTTCAGCAAGAAGGGTGGTGAATACCGTCTGCGCGTGAAGGTTGCCGACTATAAGTTCGGTGGCGAAGTGAGGACATTCTCCGTAGAGGTAAACGGCAAGAAGGTCGGTGAACTCTCTTCTACTGACCACATCATGAACATCAAACTGAAGAAGGGCGAGAACACCATCCGTCTCTACAACACAAGCGACTGGATGCCGAATATCGACTGTATCAATGTCGACCCCGTAAACGGCAGGACATTCTCTTTCATAGGCAATCCACTCGTACACGATAACTACACTGCCGACCCGGCAACAGTGGTGGTAGGCAATACTCTCTATCTTTTCACAGGCCATGACGAGGCATACGAAGACCAGAAAGGATGGGAAGGACAGTATGGTTTCAACATCACCGGCTGGCTCTGCTATTCCACAAAGGACATGAAGACTTGGACAGACCACGGAATCGTGATGACTCCTACAGACTTTGCATGGGGCAAAGGCGAGGCATGGGCCTCGCAGATGGTGGAGAAAGACGGGAAATATTACTACTACGTAACTGTACAGGCAGGCGAACCTTACAACTGCAAGGCAATCGGTGTGGCAGTAAGCGACAACCCTACAGGTCCTTACAAAGACGCTCTCGGCAAACCACTTATAGAGGACAAGATGACCGACAACGGTCCTCGCGGATGGTGGAATGACATCGACCCTACCGTCCTCATCGACGATGACGGCACTCCTTACCTCTGCTGGGGAAACGGCAGTTGCTTCATGGTACGGCTGAAGAAGAACATGATTCAACTCGATGACGAGATTCACAATATAAATGTCCCTCAGTACACCGAAGGCCCTTGGCTCCACAAGGCAAACGGCTGGTACTACCTCACCTATGCAGGAATGGGACAGGGCGGTGAAGATATCCGCTATGCCATGGCAAAGACCCCTTACGGTCCCTGGGAGGCAAAAGGAGAACTGACAGGAGCCGCAGAAGGTTCATTCACCATCCATCCTGCCATAACTCAGTTCAACGGGAAATGGTATCTCTTCTACCACAACTCCACACTGAAACTCAACGGATACAGGAACGCTACCGGAAGACGCAGCGTCTGTCTGGACGAACTCTTCTACAACGAAGACGGCACAATGAAATTCGTAAAGCAGACAAAATAGTTCATAATTCATAATTCGTAATTCGTAAATACTAAATGGTAAATGGTAAATTTAATTGGCAAATAGCCATAACACTACTTTTCACTTTTCACCTTTCACCTTTCACTCTGAGCGCCAACGCTCAGTCAATGCTCTGGTACGACAAGCCTGCCACTGAATGGCTCGAGGCCGTTCCTGTAGGAAACAGTCGTATGGGTGGCATGGTCTTCGGCGGTGTGGACAATGAGACCGTGCAGATAACGGAAGAGACCTTCTGGAGTGGCAGTCCCCACAACAACAACAGCAAGACTTCCCTCCAACACCTCGACGAAGTTCGCCAGTTGATTTTCGCCGGTAAGGAGGAACAGGCTGCCGACATCATCGGAAAGGAATTTGTAAAGGGTCCTCACGGAATGAAGTTCCTCCATCTTGGCGACATCAGACTCGCCAGCAAACCTGTGGGAACTCCTGAGAACTACCGTCGTCAGCTCGACCTCAACACAGCCATAGCTACTACGACTTTCAATGTAGGCAATAGGAAATACATACGCGAGGTGTTCGCCTCCCTGCCTGAGAAGGTCATCGTCGTTCACTACAACACTGAGGAAAGCGCATGGCGCGACACTACCTATACGGTAAAAGGTACTGACCACGAAGGTATAAAGGGAGTTGTGAATGCAGAAGTAAGGACTGTGAAGCGTTTCGAAGACGGCGGAACTACACTCATCATCACTGCTGCCACTAATTTCGTGAACTATCACGACGTGAGCGGAAATGCCTCTGCAAAGAACAAGGAATATCTTGATGCCGCACAGAAATACTCCTACCGGCAACTCAGGCAACGCCACATAGAAGCCTATCAAAGGCTCTACAACCGATGCAGTCTCGACCTCGTGTCATCTGTTTCAAGGGAAGATGACTCACTCCCTACCGACCAGCGTCTGGGTGCCTTCAAGGACACTCACGACCTCGGAATGGTGGAACTCCTCTTCAACTACGGCCGATATCTGCTCATCAGCAGTTCCCAGCCGGGAGGTCAGGCAGCAAATCTCCAGGGAATGTGGAACAACTCATGGGATGCACCTTGGGATGCCAAGTACACCATCAACATCAATGCTGAGATGAACTACTGGCCGGCTGAGATTTGCGGACTTTCGGAATGCGCCGAACCGCTCTTCACTCTCACAAAGGACCTGAGCGAGACCGGTGCCGTCACGGCAAGGGAGATGTATGGCTGCGGAGGATGGGTAGCCCACCACAACACCGACATCTGGCGAGTAGCCGGACCTGTCGACGGACCAGAGTGGGGAATGTTCCCTAACGGTGGAGCATGGCTCACCACCCACCTCTGGGAACACTATCTCTTCACAGGCGACAAGGAATTCCTCAAGGAATACTATCCCGTCATCAAGGGCGCTGCCGAGTTCTATCTCGACTACATGGTAAAAGACCCTCGTACAGGCTATCTCTCGGTAGTTCCATCCGTAAGTCCCGAACATGGTCCTGTAGGCAAGCGCACGGCAGTGACGTCAGGTTGCACCATGGACACCCAGATTGCACGCGACGCACTCTCTCAGGCACTCTCTGCAGCACAGGTGCTCGGAGTCGACAAGGACTTCCGAAAGAAGCTCAAGGCACAGATTGCAGGCCTTCCTCCAATGAAGGTCGGCCAGTACGGCCAGCTCCAGGAATGGCAGCAGGATGGCGATGACCCGAAAGACCAGCACAGGCATATCTCCCACCTCTACGGACTTTATCCATCGGCACAGATTACACCTCACACCCCTGAACTCTTCGAGGCGGCAAGGGTGACACTCAATCAGAGAGGCGACCAGGCAACCGGCTGGAGTCTTGGATGGAAGACGAACTTCTGGGCCCGCATGCAGGATGGCAACCATGCCTTCAAGATTCTCGACAACATGCTCCGTCTCCTCCCTGCAAGGTCACGCGGTTTCGGCAACCCTGACGGAAGGACCTATCCGAACATGTTTGACGCCCATCCGCCATTCCAGATCGACGGCAATTTCGGAGCCTGTGCCGGTGTGGCAGAGATGCTCCTGCAGAGCCACGACGGAGCCGTGCATGTCCTCCCTGCACTACCCGACGAGTGGGCAGAAGGAAGCGTGAAGGGCTTCCGTGCAAGAGGCGGATTCATTGTCGACATCGACTGGACAAGGAGCAACGTAAGCGTGAAGGTCACCTCTACGTTAGGCGGACCATTGACAATCCGCTACAACGGAAAGGACGTGAAGTTCAAGACAAAGAAAAACCAGACGATAACCCAGACATTCTGACCTATCGGAATATTCAACTATCATTTGATACATTAGGAAAAAAAAATGTTACACATTTTCATACACACGTATACATTAAATATGTAACTTTGTACCCAGAGATTTATTGCAACACTTTATTAACACAATTAAAAACTCAGCTTATGAAAAAAATCTTTACTCTGGCAGCAGCTCTTTGCTTTACAGCAATGGCAAACGCGCAGGTAATCGCACAACTCGGTTTCGAGGAAGGCGACAGCAAGTACACTACCAAGGAGGCTCTCACTCCCGGTGGTACTTATGGTGACTGGGTGAATGTCAAGACCTACGACGAATGGGTAGAACCATTCAATGGCGACATGCACTCGGGCGAGTATTCATTCCACGCCAACAACCAGAACGAGGATGGCGTAGAATACTTTTCTTGGGACCGTGGTTTCAAGATGGGAAATCTCCAGGGCATCAAGGAAAACACATCCTACCGTGTCTCCTTCTGGGCAAAGGCAGACCCTACATTCATCGCTGCTGACGGAACAGACCAGGCGACGACAATCACTTCACACCTCTCGACAGGTATGGAGAACTTCGACTGCTCGTTCACTACTACAAAGATGAACGACTATTCATTCGACTTCAAGAATTTCAACGGTGAATGGAAACACTACAGCTATGTGACCTACTTTACCGACCTTGCCACTCAGAACGCAGTCTTCCCTAACCGTAGCTGGATTGGCAATGGCGTGTATCCATACGAGGACAGCAACTTCGAGGGTGAGACATTCCTGCAGCACTACAACAACTCATTCCCTGAGAACATGTTCTTCGTAGTGTTCAACATGTGGAGTGCAGGTGAATATTTCCTCGACGACATCAAGATCGAGGAGGCTGTCTTCAATACGGTTACATTCTGCGACGATGTAATCAAGTTCGATTTCGGTTACCCTACAAACATTGCAAACCTCGCAAAGGCAGCTCCTGACGGAGTATTCCATATCGATCCGTCGCTCATAAAGGTTACACGCGGCAACGAGGTTCTCGACGTATATTGCCTCGAAGGTCACAACGACGGTTTCGTATATGCATTCCTTACAGACGAGATGCTCGATTCCGACGAAGAGGTGTATGTATCCCTTGAGACTCCGGCAGAAATAGCCTACAACACCGACAAGCGTCCTGCATTCTATACAGACGGTGATGCCGACATGCCTGCAGTAAAGGTAGAAGGCGAACAGGCATACTATGACGATACCATTGACGCAATACCAAGTTCATGGACTGCCCCTGAATTCCTTTCTGCAATCCCTGAAAACGAAAGTTTCGAACTCGACGCAGGTACATTCAAGACTGTGGAACTCAAGTTCAACAAGACTGTCGACATTACCTATGCATCAGCAGTTCTCTCATGGTCGGACAACTACGGTCAGTACGATAGAGACCTTACAGCTGCAATGACAGTAAACGATGATATGGAGTCAGTCACAATCACCATCGACAAGGCTCTTGCCGACGGTGAATACAAACTCACAGTCAGCGACATCGCAAGCGAACAGGGTGTGACTATGGCTAATCCTATCGTCCTCCAGTATCAGGTCGGTCCGGACTATTCGGAAGGAACCTCAGAAGAAGTATTCTGCCCTGACTTCTCAACAGTGGCAAACGGCACATTCCCTCCAGGCTGGATTGCTGACGACAATGGTACAATCCACCAGTATATCCTCAACGATGACGGTTCAGTTGGTAACTACGACTGGGGCGGCAACCTCGGTGGTGGCGGTGCGCGTATGTTCGGCGGTTTCACAGGTGGTGACTTCACTAAGGCACTCTACTGGCGTTCACTCAACGGTGCAGGCTATGCTACACTGACTTACGGTGAACAGGTCAATGACTTTGAACTCTCCGACGGGACATACGATCCGGAAATGCCTGAGAACATCCAGCTCTACCTCGAACCAGGCAAATATCAGATCAGTTTCCTCATGGCAGCATGGAAATTCGAAGGCGAAGTTGAAGGCGTATATCCTAAGTTTGACTTCATACTTCAGGATGTCAAGGGCAACGAGACATTTGCCAAGTTCACTGATGTAGAGGCTAAACCTTGTACAAGGGGTGGCTACACTCTCGATGGTGCTTCTACAAGAAGTGTTGCAGACTTCACGGTTTCTGAACCGGGATACTATATGCTCAAGTTCGAGACTCACGGATACAAGGAACTTCTCCTTGCTGAGGTCAAGCTCATCACTATGCCATCCAAGGCAGCTTACTGGAAGCAGCAGCTCCGTGTAGCAGTCGAGGAGGCTCAGGTTGCCTATGACAACGCGGCAGGCGAAGAATACGACGGTGATACAAAGACAGCTCTCGCAGATGAAATCAGACTCGCACAGCAGACTCAATTCCATCAGCCGTCAGCGGTTGAGGCAGAAATTGCAACACTCAAGGCTCTCGCAGCAGCACTCAACAAGCGCGTAGAGAATATTGACAATTTTGAGGTATATCTCCTCGATGCTGAAGCTAACATGCAGGCTCTCATTGGCACTAAGTACGAGAATACTCCTGAATTCATCGAAGGCAAGGATCTCGTTGCCAAGTACAGTGGCGTTGCTCCATCTACTCTCTCCGACGAAGAACTCAACGAAGTGGTTCCTGCTCTCCAGAGCGTTGCCGCCAAGTTCACAAACGCACAGAGCGTTGCCGACATCCTTGCCTATCGTGGAAATCTCACAGCAGAAACTGCTACATCATACGGTATAGCAAACGACAACGTTACAATACTTCAGAATGCAGTGGAAGACCTCACAGAGACAATCGATGCAGTCAATGCCGACATCAAGGGCAAACTCTATGCAGCAATTGCAAACAACGGCAACCAGCTCCCTGCAGAACTCTGCACGGAACTCCACTATATCGGTGCTGAAATGTCCGACCCCGCAGAGGCTGCATACGATGAAGAGACCGACTCCTATCCGGTTGCAGTAAGAGGTATTGAAGTCACTTCATTCATCAACAACCCTCATCTCTATCGTGTAAACGGTGTTGAAGGCGTACCTGCATGGACACTCGTTCCTGGTGCTGAAGACCACGCTTTGACTATCGGTTACAATGTATCTCCAGACGCAAACAACCGTGTTGTTGACTGCCAGACAAGTACTTACGGAGAAGGTGACTACGATTTCTCACAAGTTCTCGAAAACCTCCCTGCAGGTATCTACTCATTCGTTCTCGGCACCCGTACTCCTTGTGTCGACAAGACTGCCGAATACGACAAGATTTTCTACTACAATGCTCAGAACGACTCAACCGGCGTATGGGACAAGTACATCTATGTAAACAACGGCACTGACGAGGCAATTGCTCCATTCAACGGTAAGGTCGGACTCGGCTACCCTGAGGTTACATTCGCCAAGGATATCAAGGCCATTGACGGTAAACTTACTATCGGTGCTCACGAGCACTACGTTTCCGGCAAGGCTGAGAAGCACGAGGACAATACTCCTCAGACATTCTGGACCGGAACTACCTATATCGACAATGCACGTCTCTTCCTCGTTGCCCCAGATCCTGACTTCGACTATGCAGCAGCATCAACAGGCATCGAAGGACTCAAGGACAATGCAGCAGCCAGGACAGGTGCTACATTCAACCTCGCCGGTCAGCAGGTTGGCCGCGACTACAGAGGTGTAGTAATCTCCGGTGGAAAGAAGCAGCTCAGACGATAGTCTCCCCAGACACACATATCCACAAACAACAGGGAGGGCAGAAATGTCCTCCCTGTGTTTTTGTGACCATCCATACAATAAGACAGACCACCCGCAAGCGATGCCATGAAATCGTTAATCCGGACGTTTTCCGGTAAATAATTTGCAGATATTAAATAAATTGCTTAACTTTGCCCAATCCACTTTTTATTAACCCTATAATTCAAAATGCTTATGCGAACTTTTTTTACACTCATCCTTTCTACATTGTTTGCTGTGGGTGGAATTGCACAGGATTTCTCCTTCAACTACACAGGTCCCATACCTACCGACTGGGATTGCGAGTATTATTATGTGCCGGTTGCCGATATGGCAACAGCCACAGGCTTTGAGTCCGACACAGAATTTCTCACATGGTATGACGAACTGCCTGATGTCGTAGACGGCGACAAGGAATTCATGTGTCTCGTTACCGACGAAGGTGATACCTATGCCTATTCCAACTGGGGCAACGGCTTCTGGCTGTTCGATAACGGAGCCCATGCTGGATGGTATGATTTGGGAGAACCTACATGGACTATTGCCTGTTACGGACTGACAGAAGAAAGGGATTACGTAGTCTTCTACACAGGAGTCAATGGTTATCTCGCCTATTCCGGTGGGGAACACATGCAAGGAACCGTTGCAGTCAACGGCAAGAAGCGTGCCACCCTGTTCTTCTCAGTCGACCTCCTTGCAGATGCCCAGCCAGAACTCTCCAAGATGGAAAAAGTAGGTAGGGACATAACCTATACCTTTGAACAGTACCCTACCAATAAAGAGTCCCTCAAATATTATAATGTGCAACTCCTTACCGACGAAATGCGTTCCGGAATCCTCGACCTGGGACTGGACTTCAACGAGGACAACATTGCCAACCACATCTATATCCGCAAATATGACCAGGACGGTATGATGAGCGACTTCCTCTCATTCGTCAGGGGCGAGGCAACCCTCGGTCCCGTTTACGATGACGTCACGGGCAACCCTACTGACGTATTGTGTCTTGGAGGCAGTGGCGAAGACAAGGCTATCGTAGGAGGATTCTCGTTCGCCGACAACGTCCTCACATTCGGATTCGGACAGAAGGCAAATGTCCTGAAAGTTGGCGACCACCAGGCCCTCGAAGTCTATATCGTGAACGAAGAGACCAACCAGTATGCACTTCTCAACCTTGAACTCAATGTAGTTGAAAGCGCCATCCATCACGAGACCGAGATAGCCAAAATGAGGAAGGTAGGCGAAGAGACAATGACATACACCCGTGGAATCAATGACGGATGGGATTATGTGACATACCACGACGTCGACATCGTAGCCGTTGCAGCACTCTTCGGCGAAGGCATCTCAATCGGCGACCTCTCATTCAAGATCCTTGACCCTACAAACCAATATTTCATTGACGACTACACTTGCAATGCCGACGAAATTGGATTCTGGATGACAATGGACAGTCACAACAACGGCTACTCATGGGGCGAACCGCTTTACTACGTATTCTCAAGAGACCTTCCTGAAGGTTGGCTCACCATCGGCCACATGCCGGAGATTTTCCAAGGCGGAGAAAAGACATCAGGATCAGTATTCCTCACGTATGCCGACATGTACTATGAATTCCACTCCGACATCACCATCGGTGAGGAAGCCGCAGGAGGAATCGTAGGCGAGACAGAAGTCACCATCACTGTCGACCCTGACGAGGACTTCTTCGTACAGGAAATTCCCAACCTCGACGAAGTGACGGCAGCACTCGGATGCACAGAGGCACAAATACTCAACGGCACAGTCAAGGTCGTAGCACGCAAGAGCCTCGACAACGAGGAATTTACAGAAGAAGGCTACTGCGAAGATGACTGTGGATACGCATTCACATCCTACGGTCAGTGGGTTGACCCTGAGAGCGAGACATTCTTCGAGGATGTCGATTTCTTCCTCGGCATTCAGAACACTCAGTTCATCGCATCACTCATGGTAGACCTCAAACCAATGCAGACCTACAATGCCGATATTGCACTGGCATACAACAACAAGTACTATGTCTTCCACGCATCAATCTGCACCGCAGAGACAGGAATCGAAGCATTCTTCAATCATCAGCCATCAACCACCAGCCAATCCTACAACCTCGCCGGTCAGCAGGTTGGCCGCGACTACAGAGGTGTAGTAATCTCCGGTGGAAAGAAGCAGCTCAGACGATAGTCTCCCCAGACACACATATCCACAAATCGAGTAGGAGGAAAATAACGTAGGTTGTCTTCCTCCTACTGTTATTTCTCAAAAGTGTGATTTTATGATTTTTCCTCGAACAATTACGAACAATAAGTCAGACTCATGACTTCGTCAATGCGTCACCCAAAGTCACCCAATAATTTGACGTAACTCATTGATTTCCATTTTGCGCTATGTGATGGCACAAAAAGTGATGAAGTCAGATGGACGGTTGGACGAGCGGTCAGACAGACCCAGACGAGCAGTGATGAAGCTCGGGACAAATAGTGGAGCAGCACCGGACGAGTACTCGATCAGCTCGGGCTGAGTACTCTACCTCCCCTACTTGAGTACTCAGCCTGTTCCGCACTAGTACTCAGCCTGTTCCGCGCCACTCGTCGTCCACCTCTACACGACTGCTTGTCCTGTTCTGCCTGAGCGTTCGTCCATATCCTCCAGACATGTATCCGAGCCGAGCAGGACAGCTATCCCAATAAGCGGATCTTGAATTCAGGAATGTCCCATCCATTCAAAAGAGGACACAACAAAGAACAATTCATTTGACAATAAATGGCTTCAACCAACCTCAGGACATTGGTTTTTGCAAGTGAGCCTACTTTCTGCTGGCGTTGAAGAGAGTTTGTTTTTCCTGAGGTGTGAGGTTTTCGTAGCCACTACGGCGTATCTTGTCGAGGATGCGGTCGATTTCAGCATTGGTGTCGGATGACGATGTGGCAGTGGTGGTCTTCTCACTCTTGTCGTAACTGCCGTATCCGGGTGTAGAGCTGTACTTGTCCGGCTGCCTGCGTGCGGAAGTCCTGTTGTACGTAACCTTCATCTTGTGTACACCCCTGACGGTGCGCATCTGGCTCTTCCAATAGATGAACGCCAGTGCTCCGAAGAGCATACCTCCGAGATGGGCAAAGTGGGCTACGGTATCGGCTGCTGCGAATCCCTCGAACAGTTCTATGGCTATGAATATGATGACGAAGTACTTTGCCTTGATGGGGAACGGAATGGGAAATATGAACATCCGTTCTTCGGGGAATGTCATTCCGAAGGCAAAGAGGATTCCGTAGATTGCTCCACTGGCACCTACGGTGAAATCGTAAGGGCTGATGAGGCCTGTGAACTGGCATACTTCCTGGGTGATGGCTGCTCCGATTCCGCAGATGAAATAATATACGAGGAAGCGTTTGGGTCCCCATGCCGTCTCAAGGAATCGTCCGAACATCCAGAGTGCAAACATATTGAACGCAATGTGCCAGAAACCTCCATGCATGAACATGTAGGTGACAGGCTGAAACCAGTGGAAATAGGGTGACTGGAAGTAGGACAGTGCAAACAGCGGTGTGATGTGAAGTAGCTGGTCAATGAGATACACTATCACGTTTGCTATCAGGAGTATGTTGACTACGGACTTGGAGGACACCATGGTTATTTACGATTTACGATTTACTATTTTATTTGGCCGTTATTAGTTCAACCGGACAATGGTCGGAACCGAATATCTCGCTATGGATGGATGCTGATTCTATCTGATTCCGCATACGGTTGGAACAGAGGAAGTAGTCGATGCGCCAGCCGGCATTGTTCTCGCGTGCATGGAAACGGTAGGACCACCAGGAGTATTTGTCCGTTTCGTCGGGATGGAGGAACCGGAAGGTGTCGGTGAATCCGGCATTGAGAAGCAGTGTGAACTTCTCCCTCTCCTCGTCAGTGAATCCTGCGTTGTGGTGATTGGATGATGGGTTCTTGATGTCTACCTCGTTGTGGGCTACGTTCATGTCGCCACAGACGATGACAGGCTTCACGGCATCGAGCCGGGTGAGATAGGCGCGGAAGGTGTCGTCCCACACCATTCTGTAGCCGAGGCGGCGAAGTCCGTCCTGGGAATTGGGTGTGTAGACGGTGACGAGATAGAAGTCCTCCATCTCAAGGGTGATGACACGGCCTTCATTGTCGCTTTCCATTCCGGGAAGGCCATAGGCCACATTCAGCGGCTGATGCTTTGTGAAGATGGCGGTACCGCTGTAGCCCTTCTTCTCTGCGTAGTTCCAGAAGGAGTGATAGCCGAGATAGGCAAGGTCGAGCTGACCGGCCTGCATCTTTGTCTCCTGTAGGCAGAAGAAGTCGGCATCAAGCCGGGTAAAGGCTTCATCGAAGCCTTTACCACAACATGCCCGTATGCCGTTTACATTCCAGGAAATGAATTTCATATCGTATTTATTTTACGATTTCACTCATTTTACGTATGCTGCCCAGTCAGTCTTGTGCATGTCGCCTTCGCGGAGGAAGGTGTCGTGCATGGCAAGTGCTGCTGAGAGTTTGTGACAGCTCTGACCCTTGTCGGCAATCTTGAGATAGTCCCAGAGCATCTGGCGGTAGTCAGGATGTGCACAGTTTTCGATGATGGCCTTTGCACGCTCGATAGGGCTCTTGCCACGCAGGTCGGCAACTCCCTGTTCTGTGACGATGATGTTTACGTCGTGTTCTGTGTGGTCGACATGTGAGCAGAACGGAACGATAGAGGAAATCATGCCGCCCTTTGCCACTGAAGGACAGGTGAAGATGGACAGGAATGCGTTGCGCTCGAAGTCGCCTGAACCGCCTATGCCGTTCATCATCTTTGTACCGCAAATCTGGGTTGAATTGGCATGTCCGTAGAGGTCGACTTCGATGGCGGTGTTGATGGCAATGAGTCCGAGCCGACGGATTACCTCAGCGTTGTTGGATATTTCGGACTGGCGGAGAACCAGTTTGTCCTTGAAGAAGCCGATATTGTCGTATATGCTCAGGAGTTTGTCGTTTGTCACTGTGAGTGAACAGGTTGAAGCACACTTCACCTTCTCCTGGAACATAAGGTCGACGATGGCGTTCTGGAGTACTTCAGTGTAGATTTCCATCTGTGGCATCTCGGGATTGCTTCCGAGTGCGAAGAGGATGGCGTTGGCGGTGGTACCCACACCGCTCTGGAACGGGAGGAATGTAGGAGGGATGATGCCGCGTCTCTTCTCATTCATGAGGAACTCGGCCACATTCTCGCCAATCTTGTCGGTGATAGGGTCTGCATCCTTGAAGGAGCGGGCCTCGTCAGGAATGTCGCATTCTACGACTCCGATGATCTTCTTAGGGTCAATCTGGAGGTATGGAGTACCGATTCTGTCGGTTACCTTCTCGATTGGAATCGGTTTGCGGTAAGGAGGATCCAATGGCTCGTAGACATCGTGTATTCCCTTTGAGTTAGGAGAATGGAATGCGTTGAGCTCAAGGATGACACCCTTCTTTGCCAGACGGGCGATAGTCGGGGAGATACCTCCTGCTGCCGTGAGATAGACCTTGCCGTCATCTTCGATTGCGCAGACTTCGATGATTGCATAGTCTACATCACCGAGGAAACCGTAACGAAGATCCTGAGCCATCATACCGAGGTGAATGTCGTTGTAGGCA
>JAZQPD010000205.1:0-17248 GCA_045628285.1 Bacteroidaceae bacterium | reverse complement strand
AGTGCTATGCGTGTGCCATTGAGGAGAAGTCCTTCTGCCTGGCCAGTAAGGTCGGTGGCAAAGGTGATGTCGCGAAGGACTATGTCGTGGCAGTTATCGGACGCAACGGCAGCACGGCGTGAAGGGAAGGTTCCCGGCAGTTCATTGGTCTTCACAAAGAGCGGATGAGGATTGAAGACTTCGTTGTTGGCATAGTGTATGCGGGTCTTGTCCATTCCGGAACCAATGATGGTGATGTTGGTCTTATTGCGGACATACACAATTTCCTCGTAGTCGCCTGGAGCAACGAGGATGACAGTCCTTTGGGAAGAGAAATCCGGAATGAAGTCGAGTGCTCCCTGAAGGGTGCGGAAATCAGAATTGCCGTCGGCAGATACAGTCAGTGTATCCGGAACGGCAGGAAGTGCCGGTTTGGTGGAGAAAGTCCAGCCGTCCTTCCGAGATATTCCTCGGAAAGAATCGGATGCGAACACCTCCCTGTCTATGGTGACAAGGTAACGGCGGTCATTCCGCAGCACATTGTTGTGGGGATATATGACTGCCCTGTTGCCTCGCACGAGTACAGGATGGAAATGAAATCCATCAGTGAATCCCCCTATGATATTGAGTTGCCACCGGCCTTCTGCACCTTCGGGAGAGGCAGCAGAAGGATGACTCGGAGTACCGGGTCGACAGGTGAGGTTGGTCGGTACGTCGGTACGTACATAGGAATAAGGTGTGTGGAGATAGTCGCAGGAGTCAGAATAGGTGCGCGATGCCGTCTGTCCTGCAGGAATACTGATATCGAGCGAGTCGACAAGCTGTCCGCTATCGGCATCATAAATGCGGATCAGTCCCGAAGAGCCAAGACGTGGCTTGGTTGGAAAATCAATGACGAGATGTGTGTCAATGCACACATCCCGACTGTTTTTTTCCGGTTCAAAACTCATTTTCTGTGCGCTGGCCGAAACACAAAAAGACACGGACAGCATCATAAAGGTATGACGAAGACGTAGAATCATAATATGTGTTTTTAGTCAGTTACACAAAAGCCGAAAGGATTATTCCTGTTTTTCCTCTTCCTTTTCCTCTTGCTTATCGAGGAATTCGGTGATTCCGTTGTTGATGAGGATGTTGTACCATTGGAGCATCTTGCGCATGTCGCCTACACGGACACGGTCAGTGTCATAATTCGGGAGTACCTTGAGCATCCAGTCCTTGATGTCCTCTGGTGATGCCTTCTTGTAATCCATATCCACCGGTTTGAGTTCAAATGCCTTTCCGATGTTGTCGAACACCTGTGCAAGCGGAATATCCTTGCCGTCATCAGTATAGACAGAGATGTCTCCAAGTCCTACGACCTGATTTGTGACATACACCGGCATCTTTTTCTTCTGAGCATCCAATGTCTCAACTATCAGCATTTTGTTTCCTCGTGAAACGAGTTTGTAGAGTCCGGGCTTGCCGGTTACTGCTAAAATTTCCTTGATCATAACTTATTTGATTTAATTCACAATCCATTATCCATTGTTCATTGTTAACTTATAATTCATTGTTTCTTCGCAAAGCTCAGGCGAGCACAGCTCGGAGTCCTGATAACTGATAACTGTTAACGAAATTACCCATTCTCTATGACAAAATCAGCGAGTTTGCGTTTCTCCTCATCCGGCATCTGTTTGGATATCCATTCTATGGCATGCTCACGGGTAGTGTTGTCACGCTTCATGATCCGCTGGATTCGGGTTTCAAGGGGTGCGCTGACAAATCCTACCATGTCGACCGCATCCCGGAAACCAGCCTCAAACAGGATGGCACTCTCTATGAAGACCTTCTCGGAAGTCTGGCGGTCTGCCCATTTGAGGAAGTCATCCTTCACGGCAGGATGTACGATGAGATTGAGCCGGGCCTGATTCTCAGGTGAGCGGAAGAGGTACTGTGCGAGCAACGGCACATTGAGAGTTCCGTCGGGCAGGTAAGCCTCATAGCCTACAAGCTGTTTTATCTGGGATATTATGTACTTGTCCTCGACCATCAGGCGTTTGGCCTCCTTGTCGCAGTCATATACAGGATAGCCTTGCTCCCTGAACTTATTGCAGACATACGACTTGCCACAACCTATTCCACCTGTTATTCCTATTTTAATCATTTCTCTATAAGATATTCTACCTCCTGCGGGGATATTGTTACCGATGAAATGCCACGTGGCAGGCGACGAGGCATGACCTTGCAACGGGAGTCGCTATGTGCGATAGACGCATAGTCAACCACGAGCTGGAATTCGTCAGGGCGTATGTCGTTGTAGAGCGACGAGCCGACCTTGAAAGTGACGTCTGCCATTGCAGGGAATGTCTTGAGTGTCCTGCCGGCCGGTACATTCTCAGCCGTGATCGGAATCCTGAGAGTCTTGGTTGCAAGAAGGTCGACACATATCTCAGCCCTGACCGAGTCGGGGACGAACTTCACGCCTTTCATTTTCCTGAGCTGTACATTTGTCCTGAGCGTGTCTGCCACATTGCTGAACAGACGGTTCTCCGTATATACCGTGGTAATAGTGTCGTATATCCCGTCAGGAGCATACACATCCACATACTGAGGACTGACATTGACCGCAAAGAGTGCATGGTCACGCGGAACAGTCACCTTTGAAGCAAAGATGACCGGAAGTTGCTTATGCTTGCCAGTCGAAGTATAGATTTCCAAAGGTGACGGAGTGACGCTGGCAACCGATATCTCCTGAGGCAATGTACGCGAGAGGAGTTTCTTCCACATGCTGATGTCGATTGTAGCACACTGGTCGTCCGTTGGCAGTGAGAGGAAGTCCACGTCAAGCACAGGATGCTCGTTGCGCAGCAGACGTCCCATGACAGAAAACCCTTTTCCCGTCAGGGAGACGGAGATTGTCCTTGGAAGTTCAGTTGTAATGATGACATTGTTCGGAACATTGCTGAAGCGCAGGTCATACTGCAAATCCATTGTCGTCTTGTCCTTCAGAGTCTGTACGCACCAGAAGAGCACGGACACACATAGGAAGAGTACAAAAATCCAGAACTCGCGACTGATACGCACGAGTTTGAACCTATCGGAAAGGAATCTTGACATCCTTCCGAAAAGACCTGCAAACGACTTCCTGTCAGAATCCACTACTGAGGCTTGACGGCATTGGTGTCGCTGAAGACATAATTGCGGTCAATCTGAATCTTTACTCCGTTTGCGATTTCGATTGTAATGAATGTCTCGCCTTCGTTGAGTTCCTTCACGGTTCCGAGGATTCCGCCTGCAGTGATGACCTTGCTGCCAACGGCAAGACTGTTGCGGAAATTCTGAAGTTCCTTACGACGCTTGTTCTGAGGACGAATCATAAAGAAATAGAGGATTGCAAACATTGCAATGATCATAATCCAGAATGACATGTCCATTCCTCCTGCTGCACCACCCGCAGCCTGTAACAACATAAGTTTCATAGTCTGATTTTGTTAATTATTTGTATTGTTTTAATAATTTTCCCTCTGACTGCAGCCGACGGCAAACATGGTCAAGGACTCCGTTGATGTACTTCGGACTCTTCGGCGTGCTGTAATAGCCCGCAATGTCAAGATATTCGTTGATTGAGATGCGGACTGGGATTTCAGGGAAACTAAGAATTTCAGCAATGGCCATCTGCATGATGAGAAGGTCCATGAATGCAAGGCGGTTCATCTCCCAGTTCTGGATATTCTGAGCGATAAGCGACCTGTAGTATTCTGCGTTCACCAGACTCCTGCGGAGCAGACGAATGGCAAATTCACGGTCGTCTTCATCCTTGAACTCAGGCACCAACTCCTGCTCAGCACCGTTAGCTTCATCAAAATGCTTTATTGTCTTCAGCACGAATGTGTCGACAATCTGCTTGTCATCATTCCAGTAAAGGTTCTGGGCTTCAAGGATGTCATCAATGCGCTCGTCGGTCATAATGATACTCTTGTATATACGGCGCCAGAGTTCCCTGTCCTGAGCATAATCCGTATCAGGCTCAAGCATGTAGGTCTTGTAGTCCTTACTGTCCGTTATTGTTTCATAAAGCTGGCGGACATATTCTTCCTCATCTGTCCAGGAGAGTTTCTTCTCCTTCTTGAATTCATTGAGCTGTTTGTTCAGTTCAAGCTGGCAGGCGAACTGATTGTCAATAAACCGACGGCTTATAACAGTATCAATATGTGCTATCTTGTTGAGTTCTTCCTGGTGTTCCATTACCTGCCTGCCATACTTTGTCACTTCTACAATAAGCATAAGCAAGTAATTATAAAGATCATACGCTTTTGCAAGACTGAAAAGCAGTTCCTTCTCCACAGACTCGACAGTCTTGCCATCGTTCTGATAATAAGCGTACATCAACTGTATCACTTTCAACCTAATTAATGATCTATTTACCATAATGCAAAAAACACTTTTTTTGATTTTTGCTGCAAAATTATAAAAAAAATTCCAATTTTCTTGCTTATATGAAAAAAAATGAACAAATTTGCAGTTGAATTTTAATTACAACGACAAAAAGATGATTGAAGATGACAAAGATTTAGTCTTTTCAGAAGCTGTCAAAGCCGGAAAGCGCATCTACTACTTCGATGTTAAGCAGAGTAGAAATGGTGACCGATACGTTGCAATCACGGAAAGCAAGAAGGTTACTTTCGGTGCAGGAGACAACCAGCAGCAGAAATTCGAGAAGCACAAGTTGTTCCTCTACAGAGAAGACTATCAGAAGTTCGTAGATGCCCTGAACAAGGTTATCGGAATTGCCAGCGAGGTACCATCGCCCTACAATTCGTTCTCTTCCAAGGCACCTGAAGAAGAGGCAATAGCCGAACCGTCCGCAGCAGCACCTGAAGCACCGGCATTCGACGATGCAAAGACTGCATTGGACGACCTACTGAAGTTCTGAACCACTTCAGCACAGTCCTCTTACAATAGTGATTGAGGCTCATTTATCAATTGAATCACAGTTGATAATGGATTTTATGCGCTAATATTTTCTCAATTGAAATATTTTCACTAACTTTGCACCCGCTTTTTTGACAAGCATACAAGTCTACGGACTCAGTGTGATGGCGAATTAAGCAAAACTTAATTTATAGTAACACAAAAAACAAACAGTTATGAAAGAAATTTCTCTTAATGGTCAGGTTCGTACCGACCTCGGAAAGAAGGCAAGCCGCGATTATCGCCGCAATGGTCAGGTTCCATGTGTGATTTACGGAGTAGAGAAGGAAGCAGGCAAACCAGTTGCCCAGTCATTCGTTGTATCTCAGACAGAACTCGCAAAGTTGCTCTACACCCCACACGTTTACATCGTAAACCTCAACCTCGACGGTAAGGTAGTAAAGGCCATCCTCAAGGACCTTCAGACAGATTTCGTTACCGACAGCCCTATCCACGTTGACTTCTACCAGATTACAGAAGACAAGCCAATCGTCATGTCAATCCCTGTAAAGCTTCTTGGTCACGCAGAAGGTGTCAAGGCCGGTGGTAAGCTCAACCAGATGATGCGCAAGCTCAAGGCCAAGGCTGTATATACCAACCTTCCTGACACAATCGACATCGACATCTCTTCTCTTGGTCTCGGCAAGGCCATCAAGGTTGAAGGTCTGAAGTACGACAACTTCGAAATCGTTACTCCTGAGGAAGTCGTTGTTTGTAACGTACGCGCTACCCGTGCTTCTGCTGCTGCAGCGGCTGAGAGCGAAGGAGAAGCCGCTGAATAATGAGCAAATATCTGATTGTCGGTCTGGGCAACATCGGTGATGAATACGACGGCACCCGCCACAACATAGGATTCAGAGTGTTGGATGCTTTTGCCAAGGCATCCAACATTGTTTTTGAAGACAAGCGCTATGGCTTTGTCGGTAAAGGCCGTGTCAAAAACGCAGAGGTCGTGCTGCTCAAGCCCAGCACATACATGAACCTCAGCGGTAATGCCGTCCGCTATTGGATCAACAAGGAGAACATTGACCCTGCAAACATGCTGATTATCTGCGACGACCTTGCCCTGCCATTCGGGACACTACGTCTGAAGCCCAGCGGAAGCGACGGCGGGCACAACGGATTGAAGAACATAGCATCGGTACTTTGCAGCCAGAGTTTTGCCCGTATGAGATTCGGAATCGGCAATGGTTTTCCTCATGGCGGACAGATTGATTTCGTCCTGGGACAATTCACCGAAGAAGAACTGGCCACGATGGACGCAAGAGTCAACCAGTTCTGCGAAGCCATCAAGGCATTTTGTCTTTCAGGCATAGTGTTTGCCATGAACAACTTCAACAACAAATAATCTGATGGAAGTAAGACTTGACAAATGGCTTTGGGCTGCCAGAATTTTCAAGACTCGTTCAATTGCAACCGATGCCTGCAAAAACGGACGGGTAATGATTGATGGCGTAAAGTTGAAAGCATCAAGGATGATAAAGGAAGGGGACATCATTCAGGTAAAGAAACCTCCCATCACCTATTCCTTTAAGGTATTGCAGGCCATCCAGAACAGGGTCGGGGCAAAACTGGTTCCACAAGTGATGGAGA
Source organism: Bacteroidaceae bacterium (assembly GCA_045628285.1). GTDB lineage: Bacteria > Bacteroidota > Bacteroidia > Bacteroidales > Bacteroidaceae > Colivivens. The sequence goes on along the minus strand of JAZQPD010000205.1, from coordinate 10,723 downwards.
ACGTAACTCCCCCTGATCAGCTTGAAATACTGGAGATGCACCGTCTGAGCGGATTCGTAGGCAGGGCACGAGGTACAGGCAGACCGACCAAGAAAGAACGCAGAGACCTCGACGAGTTTGTACAACCGGCTTTCTTCGGAGACTTCGATTTCGACTTCGATTTTGACGACGAAGAGGATGAGGATGAAGAATAAAAGAAGGTGGCTAAAGTTCAGCCACCTTCTTTATTATATTGACAATAGTCTTCTCTGCCTTTTCGAGCGACTGTACCGGACAGAACTCAAATGGCCCGTGGAAATTGATTCCACCGGCAAAGAGGTTCGGACAAGGAAGTCCCTTGAACGAAAGTTGGGCGCCATCCGTTCCTCCACGGATTGCAACTATCTTCGGAACCATTCCAGCCTCGGCAATGGCCTCCTTTGCAATGTCGATGATGAACATCTTCGGTTCAACCTTCTCACGCATATTGTAGTACTGGTCCTTCAGTTCGAGTTCCACTACTCCCTCACCGTATTTCCCGTTGACTGCAGCCACCACATCCGTCATCTTCTGCTTGCGCTGTTCAAAAATCTGACGATCGTGGTCGCGGATGATGAAGGAAAGGGTAGCACTTTCACAACTGCCCTGTATGCCAGTAAGATGGAAGAACCCCTCATAGCCTTCCGTGGTCTCAGGAGTTTCATTCTGAGGAAGCATCTGTACGAGTTCTGTGGCTACTCGTCCGGCATTGATCATCTTGCCCTTTGAATATCCGGGATGGACGCTTACTCCGTTGATATGGATCTTTGCACTTGCAGCATTGAAGTTTTCAAACTCAATCTCCCCTACCTCACTGCCGTCCATCGTATAGGCAAAGTCGCAACCGAATTTCCCGACATCGAAAAGGTGGGCACCCATTCCGATTTCCTCGTCAGGATTGAAGCCTACCCTCACCTTGCCATGCTTGATTTCAGGATGTTCCATAAGGTAGACCATAGCCTGCACTACCCCTGCTATGCCAGCCTTGTCGTCAGCACCAAGAAGCGTATGGCCATCTGTGACGATGATATCCTCGCCCACATGATTCTTGAGTTCAGGGAACCTTGAAGGAGAACTTACGATGCCCTCGCTGAGCACAATGTCATTTCCGTCATAGTTCCGTACGATTCGCGGCTTGATGTCTGCACCACTGCAGTCAGGACTTGTGTCCATGTGGGATATAAAACCTACAACAGGCACATCCCTGTCGATGTTGGAAGGAAGAGTTGCATAGAGATATGCATGTTCGTCGAGTTCGACGTCCTGAAGACCGATAGCCTTCAATTCGTCACGCAGGTATTCGGCAAACACCATCTGTTTTGCCGTACTCGGACAATTTTCCGACTCCTCACTGCTCTGAGTGTCGAACTTCACGTAATTGAGAAAACGTTCTTCTATTTTCATAATATTATGTTTTTACAATGTACGATGTACAATTGCAGTTAATATTTTTCATAATTCGCCAATATGTATTGCAATAATGTCTCAGCAGGATTGCCATATTGAATCAGAGGGTGGTACTGATACTCGTCCTTGGCATAGTCAGGCGTGATGCCGCCATTGCCAAACGAATGGTCATCCTTTGCATTGGCTACGAAAGCGGCTGCCAGATGCAGGGTGTAACCATAATCCGACGGAACGGTCTTGAGCAATACATCCTGTCCGGCAGTGTTCGTCCCTACGACAACGATGCCCTTGCCCAGAGTAGCCTGCAATCCATTAATCAGCCACTCCGATGCGCCCTTAGTATGCCGGCCTGTTATCACGAACAGTTTCCCCTGACCTACACTGTGAGGAGCAAATGAAGCATCGTATGAGTATGTCCGGCATGAGTCCTGATGCTTTGCATTGAAGGCAGTATGGCAGAATTCCGAAGAATGGCATTCCCTCGGAACCAGGCAGGATGCAAGGGCGAGAGCATTCTCTATAGTGCCGTCGTTGCAGAGCCGTAGGTCGAGAATCATTATGTCTGCCTGTCCGAACGACTCAAGACTATTGATGAAATCACCTGAATTGAGATGGTTCACCATCATATATGCAACTCTGTTGCCATTGTTCATGAAGAGCCGTACCACAGGTACCTGAGTGTCCTCAACCTTGTGCGACGCCTGCATGGATATTGTGTCCGTCGATTCCCAGTAGAGCGAATCCCCCGTAGCAGCCAGATGATTCACCACAAGTTCCCGGGCGGGACCGTATTTCAGGTTGGAGACATTTGTCTTCGTCACCTTTGCACCATCTATATAGCCTATGAAATCACCTCTGCGGAGTCCGCACTTCTCCGCCGGCGAGCCGGGATAGACAGTTATTACGCGTGCAAGGGTCTGGTTGGTAAGGCGTGTAGGGTCTTCCATTACGACTGCATCAAGTCCATAAGAGTCAATATGGTTGAACAGTCCCCTTTCGTTATAGTCCTTGCCAACACTGTCGGTTGCGCAGTACGACCAGATGTCCGTCACGGGTGCCTGTTTGATGAATTTTGCGAAACACTCGTTCCCGTCACCGAAATAGTCCTTCCATTCCAGGTCCTTGATATTCTCACACCACAGATACCAGTCCTGCATAATTTCCTGCATATAGTGGTTTCTGTCTGTCAGTTCCTCGTACTCATGGGTACGGTCTTCCCCACAGCAGAAGCACAGCAGAAGCACAGCCGACACCATCACCAGCCTTACAGAATGTCCCAAATAACTACTACGCCTATCTTTCATTATTCATTGTTCATTTTTTTACTGTTAACTGATAACCTCTAATATTACCATTTGCCATTAATAATTTTACATTCATTTTTAACTGTTAACTGATAACTGTTAACTACAACCTCTTCCTTACCGCCAATGTCACCAGAACCGTTGCCAGGCAGCAGGCCATTACCATCCAGAAGAAATTGACATATCCCAGCCACTCTTGCAGATAACCCGCAAACATTCCAGGAATCATCATGCTCAGAGCCATGAAGGCAGTACAGATGGCATAATGGCTTGTCTTGAATTCACCGTCGGCGAAATGCATCATGTAAAGCATGTATGCTGTGAATCCGAATCCGTAGCCAAGTTGGTCGAATGCCACACAGGCGTAGACCTGCCATATTGATTCCGGCTGGGCAATTGCCATATACAGATATACCGAACATGGCAGTGCAAGACTCATTGCCATTGGCCAGATGGATTTCCGCAGTCCTCTCTTCGCAGCATATATGCCTCCGAGAATACCTCCAATCAGGAGTGCTATTACCCCAATGGTGCCATATACAAGACCCGACTGGGTTGTGGTCAGTCCGAGACCTCCCTTTTCGATAGGGTCAAGCATGAACGGAGTAAGCATCTTGACCGAGAACGCCTCGGGAAGACGGTACAAGAGCATAAAGATGATTGCCAGCCATACGCCCTTCTTGCAGAAGAAAGTGGCGAAAGTCTTTCCGAAGTCGACGAATATCTCTGAAACCGCCTTCTTCCCGCGTGTCGTGTCCTCCTCAGGACGGGGAAGGAAGAAGGAATGGTAAAGACTTATGGCACCGAATATGATGGCACTGATAAGCAATGTCACAGACCATGCCTTGGGGATATCGTCAAATGTCGTTTCGAGGATACCGGCAATGACCACTATGACCCCCTGACCGAACACGGAACCTATCCTATAGAAAGTATTGCGGAGCCCTACGAAGAGCGACTGCCTGTACTTGTCCAGTTCCAGCATGTAGTAGCCGTCAGCAGCAATGTCGTGTGTGGCGGATGCAAATGCCGTTATGTAGAAGATTATCAGAGTGACCACGAAGGGAGATACACTGATGTTGCCCGAAGCAATCTCCGATGCCGTCGGATGCGGCAGGGCGAAGGCAACAGCCAGTATGGCAGCCGCCATGAGGAACTGCATGGTAAGTATCCACCACCTCTTGCTTCTGATTATGTCGACAAACGGACTCCAGAGAGGTTTGATTGTCCACGGCAGATAGAGCAGGCTGGTGTACAAGGCAAGGTCACCGTTACTCATTCCCATTCTCTTGAACATGGTCACAGAGATCACGTTCACAATAAAATATGGCAGCCCCTCCGCAAAATACAGTGTAGGGATCCATGCCCAAGGGTTTCTTTCTTTAGTCATAAATCTTTTTTATTTCTGTATCTGGGTAATAATGGCCCAGTATTTCGTCATATCCATATCCTTTTGCGCCCATTACGGCAGCACCTATCTGGCACAGTCCCACTCCATGACCCCATCCGGCTCCGCGAAGGGTGAAGGTTCCCGAACACTCGTCATAGTCGGTCACGAATGCCGATGACTTCAGATGACTTTCCGACAAGGTACGTCTTATTGCCAGTTCCTTTCCAATCACAACAGACTTCTCCGAACCCACTATCTTCAGTTCATATATCCTGCCCGACTTGCCCCTCCTCAGCGGAATCAGTTCAAGCACCTCTCCCAGTCTGCAGTTGAGTTTTCTCTCCACCAATGCCGTCAGTTCATCCTGCGAATACTCCACCTTCCAGCGGAAGAAGTCATTCGTCTCCTGATCATAGCCATTCAGAATCTGCGACAGCACATCCCCCTCTTCCGTATTGCAGAAAGATGCGGGAGATGAGAGAATCCATTTTCTTGCCGCCTCTTCCTTTGTCAGGTCAGGGAAAGTCTCCTTCGTAAGCGAATCGCGCTTCCCTACAAGATACGGATGGCGTACATCTTCCCAGCACGTCTCAAACTCCTCAAGTACACCTCCACAGCATTTCGAGTATCTGGCATCGCAAATCTGTCCGTCATGCCACAGCACCTCACCTCGCGTCTCCTCCACGGCACGCACGACTGTGGGAGTGGAGATTCTTGCTATCCCCTGGTATCTCTGGCAATGGTCATCGGCACAGACATCGAATCCCTTATGGACATCCTTCTGCGACAACAGCCAACTACGGGCTATTACCGCATGGGCTTTCAGGAATTCAGGCGGCGAGGTTGCACTCATCTCCGATGAAATCACGCTGACAAGGTATTCCTCCACCGGAAGGACATTGACAGCCCTGAGCATTCCGTCCTCCACACATATCTTCAGACTTCCACGAAACTCCTGCCGTTCCTTCCGTTCCCAGTGGAAGTCTATGCCTATGGTCACGTCCTCAATCAGGAAGGTCGCCCCGGCATCCTGCGGAACGAATGTCAATTCGTCCATCACCACCCCATTCCAGCACACCCTGCCTTCGTGGCACCTGACCGTCTGGCTGCCAATGGCGGAAATCCCTCCAGCCTCGTACCGTGCCTTCAACGCCAGTTTAAGGTCACTCCCCCTCACTATTCCGACACTGACTTCCCTCATTCCCTCATTGTTAACTTTTAACTGTTAACTTTTAACTTATAACTCACATCCGCATTCCCTGATGATGTCCGCCACCTGCTCCTTCGATATCCGTCTGAAGTCCTCTTCACGAGGGGTGATGACCAGTCCGCACATGTCCAATGCTCCCGGACTTACCAGTATCCTATCACTTCCCTCTGCCGAATAGCAGTCCGGACGATGTTTCCTGCGGGGGATGACCACACACACGAAATCACCACCGTCCTTCCATGCCACCACATTCATCATCGGTTCCGTCTGTCCCTTAGGCACTTCCATTCCGTCATATATTTCCCTGAACAGTTCACAAGCCTTGTCAATCGAGTCAGTCCTCATCATCAGTGCGCGGCAGAACCAGTCGAGTTCCGTCACTCCGTATCCGCTATTCCGTTTCCCGCATTCCGCAATCAGAGGTACCACATTCCTGCTTCCTGCCTGGAAATGCATGTGGTCAGGAGCAGAGGCACCACAGAACGGACCGTTGTAGAACACCATCTCGTCGTGCAGCACATCCGCTATCTCCATCATGTGCCTGAAGTTGCCGGCAATTGCCTGAGGTCTGTGCTGGCGCATAGGTATGGTGAAATGCTTGGGCAGGATAGGAAACGGATTGACCAGGAGATGAAACCTCTCGTTCAGCACCAGGTCCCTCTGTTCGTCCGGCAGGTTCTGTTCGCAGAGGAAACAGTTCCTCTGGCCAATCGCATTGCCGTCAATCCTCGCACCCGTCGATACCATCCGTGCACTGTTGAACTGGATTGTCAGGTGCTTGCCGTCCGTTTCGCACTCACGCCTCTCTACATTCTCCAGCTGACGATACATCGCACCGGCATCAGTCCATTCCTTCTTCTGTTCCAGAAAGAGCCTGTCGGCATCTTCCTGAGTACCATGGTGTGCCCAATGTCCGTTAAGTCGCTGACGGGCATTTATCTCGGCAGTACGCAACTGATCCTTATAGTAATTGTTTGCATTCACCTTCTCCACACTGAGGGCAGCATCGCTGTTCCCATCCCATCTGCGGCAGAGATAGAGTTCGTCGAATATTCGCCCTATCCTGAACCGCCGTGAGAAGGCAAGTCCAAGTGCATAGTCCTCACCGTAGCAGGTGTTCGGAAAACCAATCTTCCTGAGCAGCGGAGTATAGAAGGCTCTTGGAGCACCCAATCCGTTTACCCTAAGGGCATTGTTGCGTCCGTTCTCCTCCGTCCATTCCTTGTGGTCGATGATTCCCGGCGGGAGAGTCCTCAGATGGAAGTCACACATCCTGTACGACCCAATCACCATGGCACACCGTTCTCCGTAGAACTTGTCGACAATCATTTGCAGAGTATCTTCCCTTGCATAGAGGTCATCGCTGTCAAGCTGTACGGCGAACCGTCCGCACCGCGAGTCGTTGATGGCCTTGTTCCAGCAGCCTCCGATTCCCAGGTCGGTCTCTTCGGGGATGATGAGAATCACCCTCGGATCAGAGTCCGAGAGCCTCCCCACTATTCTCGTCGTACCGTCATCGGAATGATTGTCCACCACGATGATATTGTATTCGAATGTCGTCCTTTGCGACAGGGCCGACATGATTGCGTCGTCGATGGTCTTCACCCGGTTCTTCACTGGAATGACCACCGATACCTCATATTTGAAATCACCGTTCTCAAGCGGAACGTCCGAAACCGTGTCCATGTCAACATACGCACCTATCTTCCTCAGATGGTCCGTACACACCAGTTCCATCTCTATCTGCACATTCCGGTTGCGTGGATCCACATAGTCGAACTGCTTCTCCCCACTCCTCCTCAAGTCCGATTCCTCCTCCGTATAAAGGAATTCCTTCAGGCCGGTCACCCCGTCCGGACGCTGGCGGAGCACACAGAGATTCAGTTCATAGTTTCCTGCCGCCACAAACTTACTGTCCTTGCACTCTTCCGCATACTGCCTCACGCACCTTGTATCGTAGATTTTCAGAGCCCCGAAATCGAAGTCGTTCCTCACACTTCCCGCCTGGAACGGAATGACCGGCACCTTCGTCAGTTCCCCGTTCTTCACGGCATAGTGGTCGGAGTAAATCATCCCTGCACCAGTATCCTCCATGACGCCTATCATTCTCTCCAGCGCCCTGTATCCGAGCCGTACCGGTGAAGTCTTGGTATATACCATTATATAAGGTGACTTGGCTACGGTTGCAATCTGCCTGTAAGTACTGCTACTTTCCAGACTGTCCACAAACAGCAGGCTGCACCCCTCCATCTGCGGTACACTCACGTCGTTCGATAGCAGGAACACATTGTCCACACACTCACAGTCCCTCAACTGCGCCACATTCGCCTTCGTATCCTCCACTCCGGAATAAGGAATGAAACAATCTATTTTCTTCATACAATCAATATCTTCGGTATTACCCTATTCATACCTGCCCATTTTATGTAATCACCGATGATTACAACACCCTACTTTTTATAGAGCCGATGCCCTAACTTGTTCGCAGAGGCTCTTGTTCGTGGTCAGTCGTGGCTGGAGTCAGTCAGCCCGACTGGACGAACTTTTAAAGAGCCGATGCCTTAACTTGTTCGCAGAGGCTCTTGTTCGTGGTCAGTCGTGGCTGGAGTCAGTCAGCCCGACTGGGCGAACTTTTAAAGAGCCGATGCAAAGTTAATGATTTTATACAATAATTGCAACATTCATGCAAAAAAATGATTGCGCGTCCATCCCGAGCAAAGCCCTGGGATTTTTTCGGCTCACCTGCCCCCGTGTTTTGAAGTCAACTGACCTCGTGGCGCAACTCAATAATATTCTTAATTTTCTCGCAGAGGACGAATGAGGTATTTATAAGATTGACTGAATGTCAATCTGGCCGAATGAGGGGAGGCAGAACTCCTCTGCCGACGGAGGAATAACTTGGGCTTGCAGCCCCATATTGCATTGATGTCTGCTGACTGTAAGTCTTTTCTAGCCTTCCATCAGCATTTCTCACTGCAATATTGCGTACCTTGCAGGTACTCCAAGTTGTCTCGCAGAGAAGCAGAGTATCGCAGAGACAAACCTCACTACGTTCGGAGTGATGGTTCGACAAGCTCACCAACCAAGTGAATAGTGAAAATATTCGTCAAATTTGTTCAATTCGTGGTCAGAAAAAAACGGATAGGTGGTTTTATTTATTTCCCGTATTCCGCAATGTCTTCAGCCACCATGTCAGTGTGACCGCAAATATCATCAGGAGAACTGGGACCAACCATTTTGTGAAGCCTTGACATAAGCTTTTCGTAAACAGTAGGCTTCAGTTCTTCCTTTGCCAATTCTACGTAACGCATAAACACACGTGGATCCTTGATTGCTGAAAGTGTCTTGCCATTGGCTTTGTTTGGTACCTCACCATCTATGTAGTTGCTTATCTGATTCTCGCCAAAGCCTAATATCAATGCCAGACGGGCAGCAGAAACACCGTATTTCTCCTTAAGCAGGGCAACTTCTTCACTGTCCGGTATTCCGTACTTTGCGCGATACCGACGATACACCTGCTGCACATTTTCTTCATCCATATCCGTCGTGGTGAATCTTTCCTTTGTCTGCTCACACTCGTAGCATGAATACACATACGCATATTCATCACCTCTGAACTTAACGGTTCTCTGCTCTTGCACAACATGTGCCTCGCAGTTAGCAAATGGACTCTTCATAACGAATCTTCCTTTGGTTTAAACGGATATTTGATAGGATGCTCTGCCTCATGGAATGATACGCATAGGCATCTGCCGTTATCGATAATCGTAATCTTGATATACAGTTCCGTACCTTTATAATCCTTGCCAAACACCCAGAGCACATCACCCTCGTCAAAGATGTCTCCAATGACTGTATGACTGAAATCAATGCCTTCCAGCGACAAGACAATCTTCTCTCTCATTTGTGCTGAGATTCCAATGTTGAACAATGTCTCTTCATTCTTGTCACGCACACGATAGATTATGCCAAACACGCTGGCCTTAACTTTGAATTGTTCAAGGAAACGGTTTACGTCTTCTAATGTGATTTCTTTGTTGTCCATACCAATGATATTTTGTGCAAAGTAAACAATTTTTTTTGTAATTGGCAAGAAAAGCCACGATAAAGTGGATTTTTTAACATTTGATGAGGAGTCAAGAAAGCTTTTGAAACAAAATCAATACGAATGAGTGGTCATTTTTCGAAAGAACCACCAATAATATCCAATCCGTGGATTATATTGGGGTCAAATTGTGTGTAATTGCCAAAAAAGTTGTGGTATGATGATGATGTGTCGGAAAAAATCCTTATCTTTGTGACATGAAGATTCTGAAGTTCGCTCCGATATACAAGGAAAAGGTGTGGGGCAGCGAGACGTGGGTGGTCTCTGCTGTGCCAGAATCGGCTTCTGTCCTTGAAAACGGAGGAGCCGACGGAGGGGGTTCGGGGACTGTCACCCTGCCGGAACTGGTAAGGAAATACGGTGCTGATTTCCTCGGACAGAGGAACTGGGAGCATTTCGGTGCGGAGTTTCCGCTGCTGGTGAAGTTCATCGATGCTCACGACGACCTGAGTATCCAGGTCCACCCGAATGACGAACTGGCGCGTAGGCGTCATGGTTGCATGGGTAAGACGGAGATGTGGTTCGTGATGGATGCAGGTCCGGGAGCCCATCTCTATTCGGGTTTCAAGGACAGGATTTCCCAGTATGAATATGAGAAGAGGGTTGAGGACGGCAGCATTACGGAGGTACTCCAGTGCCATCCCGTCAACCGAGGCGATGTGTTCTTCATCCCTGCCGGCAGGATCCATGCCATCTGCGGGGGAATCCGTCTGGCTGAAGTCCAGCAGACGAGCGATGTGACCTACAGGATATTCGACTACAACCGTCCGGGACTCGACGGCAGGATGCGCGAGCTGCATACCGAACTGGCGAAGGATGCTATCGACTATACGGTCTACCCTACCTATCAGACGGACTATCTCTCGAAGATAAACAACCCGGTTGCAATCACCCACTGTCCGTACTTCACGGTGAAGATTCACAACATCACGCGTCCGTACCACAGGAAACTGTACAAGTATGACTCGTTCGTCATCTATATCTGCCTGAACGGCGACTGCGAGATTCGGGCTCACAAGCGTAGGCTGTTCCCGAAGAAGAATCTCGACACCGTCATTCTTACAAAGGGAGAAAGTTGTGTCGTCCCGATGGCATGTGCCGACATTGACCTCGTGCCAAACAACGACCGTGGGCTGACCGAACTCCTCGAAGTGTATGTAGACAACAAGAATTTTAAGAAGTAAAAGACTCCGAGCTTGCTCAGTTTGTGCTGAGTCCATCGAAGTACCTGAGTGGTTGGTGAGCCTGTCGAACCATGACCTCAGCGCCCGAAGAAACAAATAGTAAAT
>JAZQPD010000204.1:0-2190 GCA_045628285.1 Bacteroidaceae bacterium | reverse complement strand
TGTTGTGATTTTTGCCAAAGTTTTCAGAAACTTGTTTTTTTACATTCCAATACCGAGGTTCTTCGTCACATTCGTTGCAATTTAAGACACAGTAAAAAAGTAGGGTAAATCATTGAATATCAATGGTTTACCCTTGCATTTTCGACATATTTTTCGTAACTTAATGTGTTGAAATCCAATACGTTAATATGTGCGAAAATGTGTACTGCAAAGGTAGCGAAACTATCTTTACCAACAAATCATTCCGCATGCTTACGGGCCTTCGACACTACAAACTCCTCGATGCGGAAATGTGTGATGACTCAATGTCTGCCAGAGTATCCAGTAATCTGTCGTATGCGAAGTGTCCGATTTGCGGGAAACGGAGTCATTCCGTCCACTCTCATTATGAAAGGCATCTGCTGACGTTGCCGATGTATGACAAGGCGATGCACATAACATTTGTGGCGCGTCGCTTCCGCTGCAGGAATCCGAACTGCGATTGCAACAGGTTCGCAGAGCAGCCTTCAGACCTTGTCTCAAGATATTGCAGACGGACGACCAATCTGAACCAACGGCTGACAAAGATGTCCGTGCAGATGTCGGCAATGAGGTGTGAGGCAACCTCCAGGATGATCAAGGCACCGATAAGCGCCTCCACATCATTGAGGTTGGTACGCTCTATAGACACGACACCGGACAGAGCTTCCGTCAAAAATATATGCATAGATGACTTTGCTTTCAGGAAAGGGATGACGTATGGTTCCATCATCGTTGATGCAGATACCGGAAAGCCCCTGGAACTGCTCAGGAGCCGTGATACAGCCTTGGTATCAGAGGATCTGAAAGGGTATACGAATGTTGTCACTGTTACCAGAGATAGAGGAATCTCGTATGCGAAGGCTATCTCTGATGGCATTCCGGGAGCCGTGCAGGTAGCTGACCGCTTCCATCTTGTGGCGAACTGTGGAGACAATATCATGAGGCAGATACAGCACGATATCCATAGTATCAGGAAAGAAATAGGCGGTGAAAGGGATGAGAGCATAGGTATTGTAAGAAACAATCCTACAGCTCGGCAGATACACCGGTACAATACAATTGCCGCTCTTGCCGAAAAAGGCGTTTCGCCAACAATGATCGGAGACCTGCTGGGAACAACCAAGGAAGTGGTTAAAGAATATCTAAAAAAAGGAAAACCAGTGGGGCAGAAGCATCGTGCGGTCTTGGACTACGCTTCTCACGAACATATAATAGTACAAGGCATACGGCAGGGAAAGCTTCTGAAGGAGATATGGCAAGACCTTGAGAACGACGGCCTTAAAATGAACTACATCTCATTGCTGAAATTCATGCACAGGATGTATCCGGAATACAAGTCGCATAAGGGTATACATACAGGTGAAAAAGTTGATAACAGGAAAGCTCTCAAGTTATTGTCAAGCAGTGGAACCTCCATCCCATCAAGATCCGTCGATGTATTGTATATGGGGAGAATGCACATATACGTGTGCAATCCGGACTTCGGTGTAAACAAGAAGACCGGCGAGTGTACGAAGGACCATGTCCTTTACAATCAGGCAATAGCGAAGTCGCAGACATTAACAGAACTCAGAGAAGTAATGTTGTCATTCAAGTCTGTAATAAAGGGAGGAGATACAGCTGCACTTGATGACTGGATCAAGAAATATAGTACCTCTAAATACAAAGGTATTGCCGGCTTTGCAAACCATCTCCTGAAAGATATCTGTGCTGTGCGAAATGCAATCGTGTTTGACTACTCAAACGGAGTTGCAGAAGGCTTCAACAACAAGATCAAGGCAATCAAAAGAGAAATGTACGGACGAGCCAAAAAGGACCTTCTGGAGAAGAAACTTATAGCGTCAGCGCTAACTTAGCTGCAACGAATGTGACGAAGAACCTGATTTTCCTCCTAAAATTCATGCGGCTTGAATTCTCCCATCCAGCCGCGGTCGCGAGGGTGTGGTCAATCGGGCTGCCGGCATAACCATAGGGCGTGAAGCCTCCGATATGTATTCCGTGAGACCGGATGGCGGATATCTTGCCGTCCATTCCACGGGCGGTGAGCAGTTCTATCTCATACTGGCTCATTACCGCCAGAACCGAAATCATAATCTGCGTGGAGATATCGGACTTGTCACGCACCCACATCTGCTGCTTGCCGAACCACAGCCAGACGTTCTTGGACTG
>JAZQPD010000203.1:0-14307 GCA_045628285.1 Bacteroidaceae bacterium | reverse complement strand
ATTGAAAGCTTTACGAGCTTGCGAAACGTGGATATTTACTATAAAACGTCATTGCTTTGTTGTTTTTATTATTTGTGCAAAGTTATGAATAATTTGCCTATTTATGTCAATGAGGAGTATATTTTTTGTAACTTTGCACCCAAATTAATATATAAGAGGTTATGTGGTTAGGATTAGCATTCTTGTCTGCTATATTGTTGGGATTCTATGATGTCTTTAAGAAACAGTCCCTGAATGAGAATCCTGTTATTCCTGTACTTTTCCTGAATACACTCTTTTCTTCAATCTTTCTCCTACCGTTAGTCATTTTGTCAAATGTAGGACTGATTGAACCGAATTCCATATTCTTCACCCATAACTACGGATTGGAGGAGCACGGTTTGTTTCTTCTCAAGGCTGTGATAGTGATGAGTTCATGGATATGCGGGTATATAGGAATCAAGAACTTACCTATCACTATTGTCGGTCCGATAAACGCCACCCGTCCGGTCATGGTGCTACTGGGCGCACTGACATTCCTTTCGGAGCAATTGAATGTATGGCAGTGGATAGGTGTCATTATAGCCATTCTGTCGTTTTATCTGCTGAGCAGGAGTGGCAAGAAGGAAGGAATTGACTTCAAGCACAATAAATGGATATTCTTTGTGGTGTTGGCGAATGTGCTTGGAGCAGTATCAGCTTTGTATGACAGATGGCTGCTTGGTCCTACTCATGCACATTTCGATCAGGTATCGGTACAGATATGGAATAATGTCTACCAGTGTGCAATGTTGGCGATAATCCTCATGTTCACAATGTCTCACAACAGGAAAAATGGTAAGGAGAGGACTGGTCTGAACTGGCAGTGGAGTATTGTGATGATCTCGGTTTGTCTGACTCTTGCTGATTTTGTATATTTCACATCCTTGAGTCAGGGTGCGGCAATGGTAAGTGTTGTAAGCATGATCAGGCGGAGCAGTGTAGTGGTGTCATTCTTATGCGGTGCCTTGATATTCAGGGAGAGGAACTTGTGTTCCAAACTGTTGGATCTCTTGCTGGTGATATTTTCTTTGGTTTTTCTGTTCTACGGTTCAAGATAAATGCGATTTCTTCTCTTCAATCCGTCGAATGATATGGCTCTGGCTTCAGATGCCAGCGAATATATGCCTCCAAAACGCATACAGGAGATGGAGGAGAAGTATTGGCGCATACCGGAACTAATTGCTGATGAAGGTGATATCGTCCTGAACCCTGATATGATGAGGGGTGGTCTCAGGGATTTGTTTTTGACTGTGGATGATAGTACATCAGAAGTCTGTCCATGGGGCTGGAGCCGGAGTATAAGGAATAAGTTCAGACGGTTGGGCGTTCCTTGCCATCTGCTGCCTGATGATGATTATCTTGATAGGCTTCGGAAGTTTTCTTCAAGAGAATTTTGTGCAAAATACCGTGAGGAATTGTCTGGATGTGACGGCTGTGTGGACAACATGATGCGGATTGTTAGCAGTGCAGATGATGTCGGAAGGTATTATCCGCTGATGCTAAAGGCACTCTGGTCGTCGAGTGGAAGGGGAAACAGGATAGTGCGCAATGATGATGACCTGAAACGCGGTGGCATTAAATTCCCTTGCCTGTCTGATGTCTTTTATGACAAGGTCCTTGATTTTGCTATGGAATTCCGCATTTGCGAGAATCATGTGGAATATTTAGGTTTGTCTGTGTTTAAGGCGGACAGTGAGGGGCGGTACGAACTCAATGTAGTAGATTCTCAGGAAAATCTTGAATTACTGGTAAATGAGGCACTACGAGATGATTCGGCAAATATTCTACGGATATTGAAGGACAGGCATCTTCAGCTTTTGTCAGAGCATCTGGTGGGAAAATATGTAGGACCTGTAGGTATTGACATGATGATTGTTGCTGGCAATGAACGTCGTCTTATCCATCCTTGTGTGGAACTGAATTTCAGGATGAACATGGGTATTCTTGCCATTGAGATACAAAAAAGATATGGTCCAGATGTCAAGACCATATCTCTTGAAATTTTAAGGAAGATGACTGAACATATGTTGTAATTGTCATTTTTTCTTTCTTTTTCTTGATTTGGACTTCCTTGTATCTACTGGCTGGGCGAAATGTTGCTTGATGGAGTTTGCCACTTCCTTACGAAGTTTTATTCCGTTGTTGCTTACGTCCGACTGTATGTAGTTGAGCATGGAGAATTCTTCAATAGGTTCACTTTCTGTACCGAAACGATTCATTGCAGTCACAGCATAATAGAGCGTAGGGTTGGGCATGATGGCATACTGGTCCCTTACCCTTGCTGCAATAAGGTTTTCCCCCCGTGTAATATCCACTGGCGATGTGAACGAGGCATAGACATTATAGGTGATGTCGCTGTTCTTCGACAGGCTTCTGTCCGGTTCGCTCCACGTGATATATCCGTTATACCTTTTCAAAGAAGTTGGGCTGTCTGGTATGATGGAGTCGTTCGTCCAGGTCATTTGCTGAGGCAGGGACGGGTGGGGGAAGAATTCCTTGCATACTGAATTGTATATTCCCTTGAAGTTGTTTATCAGATAGTAACTCCTATAGAAACATATTCCCCCCATTTCGCTGTCTCTTGCTGCATGAATCTGTGCCCTAACATCGTTCAAGGTCCATTTCTTGCCTTCTTTCGGGTCGAGGAAATAGATTCCGAGTCCGGCAGATACCGGATGTCCTGAACTTATCTCTTTCCAGTTGTAGACAAACGGGTAGAACAGGTTTCCCTGAAAGTACATCATTGGAAACAATTCATCCTGCCAGTTGTTTTCCAACCATACCTTAGGGTCTTGATATACTGCGTTGTAGCAGTCCCAACCTCGTGCCGGATAGCGTGGAAGATCATCATATCTTCCAAGCGGACTGCTGCTCAGTTTTACCCAGGGTTTCAATGGTTTTACTGCATCGTGCACTGCCTTCACGATTCTGGAGATGTTCTCCCGTCTCCAGTCTGCCTTACTCATTGTCTGCGATGCTGTGCTGTTCCGGTAAAGTTCGTCGTCAGAAAAGTTGTATTCCTTCTCAGGATAGCGGATGTAGTCGAGTGATATTCCGTCGATGTCGTATTTTGTGACTATTTCCTTGCAGAGTTCCGCAACATAGTCTGCCGTACCGGGCTTGCCCGGATACATGAATACTTCTCCTTTTACGGTCTTGCATAGTTCCGGATGAGTGTGGATGAGCGATTTGGATCCGAGTTTCCTCTGTTTTGTGGCAGTTCCTATAGGTATTGTCACGAGCCATGCGTGGATTTCCATTCCTCTCTTGTGGCATTCCTCGATGGCGAAGTCCAATGGATCATATCCCGGATTACCGTTATAATAGCCTGTGATACCATCGTCCCACGGTTCTATGTCGGACGGATATATCACACTCCCACGAACACGGGTCTGAAGGAGGATGGTGTTTATGTTTGCCTGCTTGAGTATGTCGAGCATGTTGGTGAATTCTTGTTTTTGTGCTTCCCTGTCGCGTTCCTGCTGGACTGCCGATAACTTGAGATTTACCTTTTTTCTCGGCCAGTCAATTCCCCCAATAGTGCCTACCCATACAGCCCGTGTCTCTCTCTTTGGGAATGACGTGTACACATCCCACAAGCCACAGTCGTCCTGAGCCGTGCCTGTGACGTGGGCTACAATCAGCAAAATTACTGCCAATTGCCACCTTGTTATATATGTGTTTGTCTTTTTCCCTACAGATTCTGTCATAAATTATGTAAAATTTTTGCAAATATACGAAATTATGCGTACTTTTGTGTCTCTAAAAAGAAATTTAATAAAATTTGGCAGATGATTACTTTCATTGTTAGCATTATCCTCCTTATTGCTGGATTCTTTGTGTACGGCAAATTTGTAGAGAAAACATTCCGTCCTGATTCGGAACGGCAGCCACCGGCAGTTCGTCTTCGCGATGATGTGGATTACATCCCTATGCCTACATGGAAAGTATATCTGATACAGTTTCTCAACATTGCCGGTACCGGTCCAATTTTTGGAGCCATACTCGGTATTCTCTATGGTCCCGCAGCTTTCATTTGGATAGTCCTTGGATGTATTTTCATCGGTTCCGTTCATGATTACCTTACTGGAATGATTTCCATCCGCAAGGGCGGTGTGAACATACCGGAGATTGTGGGCGATGCATTCGGCAAGGGCGCACGACTGTTTCTACGTATCATCTCACTCATTCTCCTTATCCTTGTGGGAGCAGTGTTTGCACGCACTCCTGCCAATCTCATAGCAGGGCTGACACCTACCGTTGGATTTTGGGGTACAGGACTTTTCTGGCTTGTCGTAATCATTGCATACTATATACTTGCGACCCTCCTACCAATCGACAAACTGATAGGCAAGATATACCCGTTGTTTGGCGCTGCACTGCTCATCATGGCAATCGGAGTCTGCTACGGCATTTTCTTCGAACAGGGCAGTGTGCCTGAGATTACCGAGGCATTTGTTAATCATCATCCCGACCAGTCTCTTCCGCTTTTCCCGTGTATTTGTGTCACGATTGCCTGTGGGGCTGTAAGTGGATTTCATGCCACACAGAGTCCGCTGATGGCCCGATGCATAAAGAACGAAACAGATGGACGTAAGGTGTTCTATGGGGCAATGATTACAGAGGGTCTTGTAGCACTTATCTGGGCTGTAGGTGCCATCAAGTTTGCTGATGGATTGAACGTCCCTGGGGAGACACCTTACGAGAAACTCCTTCAGGTCATGACAGAGGGCGGAGCACATTCAGCCGACCCTGCCATCCTCGTCAATGCAGTATGCAGTTCATGGCTGGGCACCGTGGGATCTATACTTGCCGTACTCGGAGTTGTGGCTGCACCAATCACAAGTGGAGATACTGCTTTCAGAAGTGCCCGACTGATTGCGTCTGAATTCCTGCATATAAAACAGGATCAGTTGGCTAAACGGCTTATGTTGGCACTCCCTTTATTTGCAATAGCAGTCTTCCTGTTCTTCATTGATTTTCAGGTCCTGTGGAGATACTTTGCCTGGTTCAACCAGACGCTGGCATGTTTCGCACTATGGTCATATTCCGTTGGGTTGCCAATAAAAAGAAGAAGATGCTACATTGCGCTCATTCCGGCAGCATTCATGACTTACGTATCCGTGTCGTATATATGTGCTGCTCCTGAAGGGTTCCTGCTTCCTACAGACCTTTCATATCTTATCGGAGGCTTGGTGACAATGACATTACTCATTTGGTATATCATATGGCATGAAAAGACTAAAGAAATATAACTGGCTGCCTCCGTTGCTGATGATTTCTGGCATTGCATTCTATATCTACGATGGTTTGCTGATGAACTCGTGGATGGTGAATCTGCCGAATATAATCATCTATTTTGTGATAGTCCTTGCACTTTATTTTGCACTTCGCAAGAAGGAACAGTTGAGAAACGAGAGAGAAATGGATAATGAGATAAAATAAAAATAAGTAGTCAATATTAAACAGTTAAGTAGTAAATTATGAAAAAGATTTTAATTGCAGCGTTGTTCGTTATGACAGCAACAAGTGCTTTCGCACAGTTTGAAAAGGGTAAGAAATATGTAGGGGCATCCCTTAGCGGGCTTGACCTCTCTTACAGTGATGCACAGAAGTTCCATTTCGGTCTTGATGCGAAGGCTGGTTATTTCGTTCTTCAGGACATTATGGCAATCGCAGAAGTCGGAATGAATTATTCAAACAAGGTATGGCAAGATATATCATTTGCTGCCAAGGGACGTTACTACATTGAGCAAAACGGCATTTTCCTTGGACTTGGAGCAAAATACACGCACATGGTAAGAAGTTACAACGACTTTGCCCTTACACCGGAGGTTGGCTACTGCTATTTTCTCAATCATTACATCACAGTTGAACCGTCATTCTATTATGATATGAGTGTGACGGATTTCCGTGATCACAGTAAGGTCGGTCTCAAATTGGGAATTGGTATCTATTTCTAATCCCTATTCTGTTTCAATCCAAAAAAAAGCGCCTCATCTGAGACGCTTTTTTCGTTACACCTCTTATCATGTAGGAGTTTCGCACTTTATTTGATTTTCTGCCAGATGTGGAAGTCATCAAATTCTACCCATGCAGTGTTGTCGGTATAGGTGGTCTGATAGATTCCTACTTTCATCTTCTTGCCGGCAAACTGGCGTGCGCTGACTGGTGAGGCTGGCATTTCTGTCCAGTTCTTGCCGTCGACCGATGTGCGTGCGTATATCTTGTCGCCTGACTTCTGCAACTGCATATACGGGTCGTAGTCCCATGCCTTTCCGTTCTGGTGCTGAGGACGCCCGCGTCCTACGATGGTGAGCATGTTTCCACAGTTGTAGTTCGGGAACACTCCAATATGTACTATTTGCTGTCCGCGTCCGCTGTCGGAAAGTATCATTATTCCACCTTCGTTGTATGCAGGGGTGTTGCGGCGTGCCTTGCCCATGATATCGCTGATGCGGCACTGAACGACAAAGTCACCTTCCATTTCCTTCCACATCATCGGTCCGTTGTTGGCTGGATCGGTGTCCATGTTCTTGCCTGAGGATTCAAGTCGCACCTTGTCCTTGCCATCTGCGATGTCGGCGAGGTTATAGGTTACGAAGTCCTTGGTGTTGGTGGTGGCAGTCTCGGTGAATGTCCTGATGATGTTGCCGTCGAAGTCCCTGATGGTTGCATGACAGGTAATGCTGGAAGTTGTGCCCTTGATGACAGGTTCGTCCTGGGTGTATTCCTGCTTGCCCTGTCGGAATGGTGTACCATCCTTATTTACGAGTTGGCTGAGTACGAGGGTGGGGGCGAGCACTTCTGTCTGGAGATGGACACCGTCGAGATTGTATGAAGCCTTGTCGGTGGTGGATGATGGCTGCTGATAGATGGCCGTCATCTGTTCGGATGTGAGTGCGCATGGATAGAACTGGAGTGAGTGGAGATAGCCTGTGAATGGGTTTTCACCATAGGCTGTACCTCCTACTGTGTACTGACCGGTTGGTGCCAGTACGAGGAATGAGTTCTTTTCCTGGACGAGTTCTCCATTGAGATAGATGCGCTCCATCCATCCATCATATGTGATTGTCCAGAACTGCCATTTGCCGGCGCCTTCACGGCATTCCCTTGATGCTCCGAAGTTCTCGAAGGAGGCGTTGTGGCGGACGAGTCCGTTCTGACGGTCTGTGCCCTGACAGAACTCAATGGTAGCGAGGTCAGCACCTGTAGGCATGAACTGTGCGACGACTTCGATGTTTCCAACCTCAGGATTGAGTGTCCATGCCGTAATGCTGTAAGGTGCATTATAACGGATGTACTTGAGCTCGTCGGACGTGAGTGCCTGAACATTCTGCCCGTCGAATGGATAGGCATATTTACCGCCCACTACTTCAGAAGACAAGGTGCCTAATGAAGAGCCTTTTGATGCCTGGAGATTGATGATTGGCTGTGGGTTGATGGTTGATGGGCTATGTGAGGCAAATGGATTTTTGTCGATGTCTTTCCTGTGGAGGTTAGGATAGCCTTGCTCAACAGCAGCCATATCGATACCCTCGATGGACGGGAGTAGTTTCTCAGGGTCGTTTTTCTTTGATGCGTTGTAGACCTTCACGTTCCAGATGCCGGCAAAGTGTCCGTTCTTCTGGGTGTCGGTGACGGTGATACGGACAAAGCGTGCCTTGACTGGCTTCTTGTCGATCATCGGTGAACCGGCATTGACGCTGTCAGTCTTGTCGGCAAAGAGTTCCCATGTCGTTCCGTCTGCCGATGTCTCAATCATGTATTGATAGAAGAATGTTGGGTATTCGAACTGAATCCATACCTGATTGAATTTCTGAACCTTTCCCAAATCGAACTGAATCCATGCACTTCCGAGGTTGTTGCGCGAACGCCAGAGTGTGCCGTTGTTGTCATCGGCTGCATATTCCGGCTTGAAGTAATCGTCGTAGAATGAAGATGCAGTGACCTTTGCCTGATATGCGAGATTGGGCAATTGTTTGCCTTGCTTCTTCGCAAATGATGCAGGAATCACGCCTTCGTGTGTAGGTGTGACGGGCATGATGTTTCCGTCCTTGTCGAATTCCAGTTTGTCGAGACAGAGGTTTCGGTTGAATCCATGAATGGAGTGGGGATTATTGTGGCGGTGGTAGAAGATGTAGTAGTCCTCTCCGTCCTGAAGTATGGAATGGTGGCCAGGACCATGCACGGTGCCGTCTGCGTTGGTACGGAGTATGCAGCCCTTGTATTCGTATGGTCCGAGCGGTCCTTCCTTGCTTATGGCATACTGCACGCGGTAGGTCTCGTCGTGGCAGCTGCCTGCAGAATATGTGAAGTAATATATTCCATTGCGCTTGAAGAGGAACGGACCTTCAAAGAAGTCCTTCAGTTGTCGGCTGGATATGAGTCCCTTGTCGGTAAATGACTTCCCGTCGGGTGCGAGTTTTGCCCATCCGCATCCGGCATCGTCGTAGAATCCCCATGTGCCGACGAACATGTACTGACTTCCATCATCGTCGGTGAATACCTGTGGGTCGAGAGTGATGGCCTTAGGATGGCAGTAGCGGTCGGGCATAAGCACGGCTTCGGGATCTCCGAGCATGTTCTTCCAAGGTCCGACTGGAGAGTCGCTTTCACCGGCATGAACCATACAGGGTTCACAATAGTAGTAACGGTACTTTCCGTTTGGTGCCTGAATGACATCTGGAGCCCATACCACTTCGGTGGTAGGCCAGTTCATTACCTGATTGCGCCAGTTGACGAAATCCTTTGTCATCCACACCTGAGCAGGCCCATATCCGTTTCCTGTACCGTCGGTGGTGGCATATATATAATAGGTATCACCGAACTTGCGGATGGTAGGGTCGGCGAAGTATCCGGGAACGATTGGGTTGCCTGCACCCGGGGTGTTCCATTGTACAGGGAGTTGCTGTGCTGATGTACCGGATGCCATGAGAACGAGTGCAATCGCAGAGGTGAGTTGTTTGAATCGGTTCATAGGGTGGGGGTAGGGACCGGAACTGGAGTTTCAGTCACGGGATTATTTGGTTAGTGATTGGAGAGTTGACTGATAGAGTTTGAGAAGTTGAGGAACGGCATTGTCAGTGAATGTCTGGTCAAGCACTGCGTTGGCTTTCCTGACGGCTTTGGCCTGTTTCTTGTTCTTTTCGAGTTCCTGGACTTTCAGTTTGAGGGCAGACCATGCCTCGAGCATGTCGTACTCGTCCTTTGTAACCTGCATGAAGGAGCCGTGTTGTGGGTTCACGTTCTCGCGGATGACAACACCTCTGTCGACGTTCTCCTCAATGGCATCAGCTGTGCAGACGCGATAGACCTTCTGGCCGGAATACTTGATGTATGCTACCTTCCATGTGTTTTCGTTGATAAGACGGAATGCACTCGGGCCTTCTACCTGTTCCTTGCCCTCATTGGTAATGTGGTAAGTGTCGTGCCAGTTTCCTGTAGGCAGCTTGTCGAAGGTTGCCGCCCATACGCCTCGGTCTACACCGGCTGCACCTTCCTTCTTGTAGAAGACGTGATAGAGCTGGTCGCAGTCGTTCCAGTCGATGTGGCAGTCGATGACTGAGATCCCTTTGTCGTAGAACAGTTTCGGTTCGGTGATGGTGGTGAAGTCCTCGTTGGCGTATGAATAATAAATCTTGTCGTAGTCGCCAGGACGTTTTGTCAGCATGGAGTAATAGATGAAGTAACCTCCCTTGCCTCCGTTGTAGTCCTTGTCCCATATTATCTGTGGAGCCCAGACACGGCACACATTCTCCCATCCGGGGAACTTCCTGAAGTCGAAGGTCGTGGAAGTCCAGTGAACGAGGTCGTTGGAATGGAGAAGGTCGATTCCGTAGTTGTTCCATACGTGTGATTTGGCATTGCTCATATCGGTATTGACCATTACATAGTCGTTGTTCCTGCCTCTGAGAATGAATGCATCGCGGCATCCGCCTTCGATGCCGGCAATCTTCTCAGAGTCGAAAATCGGTTGGTTGTTGAGCAACGGATGGAAGATCTCTCCCTTGTCCTCTTTCGTTCCCAATGCATAGTTGGTGTTTTCGCTGTTGCCTGCCATGTGGCAGTAGAGGTATCCGTACATCTCGTCGTCGGCTGCGACAATCAGGGGAATATAGAAAGTCTCTCCATCAACCTCGCAATAGAGTCTGCCGTCTTCCTTGGCTTCTCCTTTGGGCTGACGTGTCACGATGAGTTTGTTTCCTTCAAGTTTCGTTCCGCTGAATCCGGAACCCATAATCGGAGTGTAGCGATATTTGGCCGCTTTGCCGTCAATCTCTTTCGGCAGATTTATTTCACCTGTCCGGAGTGCATTGAATTGGTAGTTGACAGCCTTCTTGAGCTGGCATTTAGGGCAAAGCTGGTTGTCTCTCTGTGCAGATGATTCTGCTGAATAGCCGAAAGTCATGAGGGTTGCTAATGACAGGCCGTAGATGATGGATTTGTTCATAGTCAGTTAATATTTGATTTCTTTCACAAAGATAATGAAAAAAAAGGAGCGCTCCAAATATGTGCGCTCCTTTTATTATAATAAGGTGTAAATTTATTTACGGTTTCCGTAATCCTTACTTAACGAATACCTTCTTTCCGCTCTGAATATAGAGTCCCTTTGCCGGAACCTTGACGAGGCGTCCGCTGAGGTCGTAGGTATTGTTGTCATTGACATTCTTTGCGGTAACGCTGTCGATTCCGTCAGCATTCTCCTTGCTTGTCACAGTCATGTTGCAGATATAACGGGCATCACCGTACTGGAATGCGAGGTGGCAGAGGAATGACTTGCCGCCTTCGAGGATTGCCTCGTCTGTTACTGTTGCAACGAACTGACCGTCTTCAACGCCAAGGAAGAATGGAATGTTCCCTGTCTCTTCCGGATCAACGAGGAGACCGTCGGCACCGAACGGGAAGCCCATGTAGACGTCGTCGTACTTGCCGTCAATCTTGTCAACGTAGGTTGTGGTAGTCTTTCCGGCAAGGAGTTCGCCAGCCATTTCAAATTCGTCTGCGTCACAACCAAGGGCTGCGTAGATTTCTTCGAGATTAGTGATGTCGGTGTAGATACCGTCTTCGTCTGCTGCAACAACGTATGAAGACTGGCCTACGATATTTGTTTCCTGGCGGGATTCAACGAAGGATACAGTGAAGTGAACCTTGACTTTCTTTGCTACGTCTGATTTGAGGTTACAGAGGTAGAAGTCTGCATCGTAGACATCGCCTACTGCTCTCTGGCCAGGGAACTGGAAGAACTGGAATACTCCTCCTGCATAGCAGATTCCGAATGCGTTTGTACCCCAGGTACCTACTGTTGCTGTATTGAACTCATATTCGCCTGTAGGTTCAATCATCCAGAAACCTGGCTGAGGGTCGCAGGAGTATGCGTTGGAGTAAGCGAGTCCTGTTGCGTTTGTAACAGTGTCGGTCACTACTTCCTTCATTCCGTAAAGTGTTGGCTCGGTTGAGTCGAGCTCGAGAATTTCGTTGAGCCAGTCATAGCCGAGATCTACCATACCAGCCTCTGACATCATGAAATCATCCTGATATGCATCTGCGCTTGGAACGATCTGATATTCGTAACTGAGGGTTGCAACTGTCTCGCAGTCTTCCGGAGTCTTGGCATCAGGGTCGGCTTCGTCACCGAACTGGATGTGCATGTTGAAGCGATAGTATTCCTGACCGTAAGTGAGGAAAAGATAACCGGTTGCAGTCTCGCCACCTTCGAAAATGCTTGGCATGTGACCGATTGTGAATACTCCGTCGGAGAAGAGAAGGTTAGAGTTGATGAAGTAACTCTTTACAGTTTGATCCCACGCAATTGGGTGACTTTCGAGATCCATCCAGAAACCATACTCGGTAGAGTTTGTAGTATAGTTGTCAGTGAGTGTCTCGTTGTCAGCCATGAGAGCCTTGAATCTGAGGTCGCCTGAGTTGATTCCTTCGTAAGAGAAGAGTGATGCAATACCATCAACGTCGACAGGGATTTTCTCAACTGTATAGCCGAGAGGAAGTGAACGTTTCCAGTTAACATCCTGTTCGCCGACCATCTTCATGTCCTTGAAAGGAACTTCAGGGATTGGGTTTGGAACGACATTGAATGTGATGTTAATCTGAGCATACTGTTTTGTGTCGGGATTTACAACGAAGAATGTAAACTTGTATGTCTCATTTGCTGAAAGTTTCGTCGGGTTCTGGTTGACGCTGAAACGGAGTGTGTCGCCGTCGAATTCAACGCCTGAGACCATGAACTTGGCATATTCATCCTGATCGTTGGCATCGTAGCTGCATTCAGCAAGTTCGTTGCCTTCCACATCGCAGAGCTGCTGGAACCAGAAATCATCGAAAAGTATGAGCTGGTCCTTTTCCATCAGGGTAGTTTCGTCCATCTGCTTCACAAAGAGATAGTCGTAAATGTCTTTCTCCTTGAAGTCGATGCCCAGTTTTGCAATAGCCTTGAAGTCGGATACGAATTCATAGGCGGTAACAGAAGAGTTTGAACGTGGATACTGTTCTATTGAGAAAGACTTGTTAGGAGTCACTTTCGCATATTCAGAGAGATTTACAACAGGAATTTCTACGTAATTGAGGTTGATGGTAATCTTGATGCTCTTGCTGTTGTCTGCAGGATTGTAGAGTTTGTAGACTGCAGAATAAGTGGCTGGTGAGTTCGTGTTGCCCGGATAGCCACCCATGTCATAAATCTGAGCGGATTCGAGAGAGAAGTCAGCCTTGGCATAATAGACTGCTTCTGCACCCCATGCCTGGAATGCACCTTCTGCGTTTCTCCAACCATCTGTACCTCCGAGGAGGTTGCTGCTCTCAGTACCGTCAGGAAGAACAACGAATGCGGATGCGTCGGCTGTGCTACAGCCAATGGCTGCCTGAACGGCTGCATCGTCAATCGTAACGGTGTAGCCTTCATAGTACTTGCCACAGTAGGAATTTACATTGTAGGTCAAGTCCTGAGCCATAGCTGTAATGGCAAGGAACATCACTAAGAAAGAAGTAAAGATTTTCTTCATGTGCTTGATTTTTTGATAAGTTAATAAAAATGGTTTTTGCTAATTTGCTACAAAGTTAATCAAATTCAGAAATACTACCAAATATAATTGTATTTTTTTTCAAAGATGTGTTTTGTGGTGCAAATCATTGTTTTGATTTTTCATTTGATACAGGTCAATCTCATTGCAACATTGTGGATGAGTCATAGTGCTTGAGTGGTTTCGGCCAATGGTTGTGCAGGTATGGACTGGCAGTCATCTCGGAGTGCTCCTGCACTTGTCTTGCCATAGTCGGACGGTCGTGCATTCCCTTTAAACTTTTGCTAAAAGAAATGTCGTTTGTATTTGTCATTTCGGAATAAGTTTTGTATATTTGCAAACTGTAATGACAACTCAGGAATTAATAGAAGAAGTACGTCTGCAACTCAAGCCACTTGAGGTGAGTCGGTTCGACGTGAGGACTGCAGAGATAGCCGTCAACGAGATGGGTATGGGGCGTTCCGTCGTGACCAGTATTCTCTTACTCGACGCTGTGAGAGCCGGTGCGAAGAGTATCGGTGAAATCCGGGACGAGTATGGTGAGGATGTCGGTCACATCCTTTCCGGACTGAAGAAGATTAATGATTTGTATGCCAAGAACCCTGTAATCAATACTGATAATTTCCGCGACCTGCTGCTTTCTTTTGCTGAGGACATGAGAGTGGTGTTCATCATCATTGCCGAAAGGGTGAACCGTATGCGGGATCTGAAGGAGAACGGTACTGAGGAGGAACGGCAGAAGATTTCCACTGAGGCAAGTTTTCTCTATGCCCCACTTGCACATAAATTAGGACTTTATCTCATAAAGTCGGAACTGGAAGACCTGAGCATGAAATACCTTGAGCATGATGCATATTACATGATTAAGGACAAGCTCAATGAGACGAAGCGTTCCCGCGATGAATATATTGAGAAGTTCATCAATCCGGTGAGGCAGAAACTGGAGGATGCGGGGCTGAAGTTTCATATAAAGGGCCGTACAAAGTCCATTCACTCCATCTGGCAGAAGATGAAGAAGCAGAAATGCCAGTTCGAGGGAATCTACGACCTCTTTGCCATTAGAATTATCCTCGATTCAATACCCGAGAAGGAGAAACAGGATTGCTGGCAGGTGTATTCCATAGTCACCGATATGTATCATCCTAATCCGAAGCGTCTGCGCGACTGGCTCAGTGTGCCTAAGAGTAACGGATATGAGAGTCTCCACACCACCGTGATGGGACCTGAAGGCAAATGGGTGGAGGTGCAGATA
>JAZQPD010000202.1:0-15784 GCA_045628285.1 Bacteroidaceae bacterium | reverse complement strand
TTCGCTTCTTCGACAACACCCTCGTCACTGTGGCAGGTCGTGTGGCTGGTGGCGACTTGGAAGAGGCAAAGCCGCTCGGATTTGACTCCAGCGAGGCAAATATGGGGTCGGCAACCATCAGGCTTAGCCTTGCCAACGATGACGGGCGCCACTATCTGAACGTCCGTGAGGTGGTGGATGAGGCATCGGCAAGTTACGAACCTTCCGATACGGAACTTGAACTGCAGTCCGCCAGCATCCATGTAACCAACAGTGCCAAGGTAGGGGCCAAGGTGGGCGATAATCCCGAGCAGTGCAAGTACATAGTGATCCATACCGACACCACCAGTGGCGAGTTCGCCGTGAAGTTGCCACCTCTCCGCTACAAGGTGGAGAGTGTATCGACCAAGAGTTACGACCTCAGCGGTTATACCTTCTATGATATTGATGCCACCAACGTAAATGTCAAAATGACCGACAGTCTGGCGATTGACGATCAACTGAATTACTTTGAATACAATGCAGGCTGGAAATACCGGTACAAGGCCACGCCTACGCTCTATGTAGAACAGACGGCAAACAGCGAGGAACCCGAGCTGGACGTAGACGAAGAGCATCCGTGGGACGGACATTTCGGTGATTCCATATACAACTATGAGACATACGATGACCTGACCCAGAAGTATGACACGACAAAGATAGAACTCTATTCCGTTGACCCTGAAACCAAGCAGGTGAAATATAACTATGACTATCCTATATTTACACAACTTGGCACATATCGTTTCCACATCAAGGAGTATGAAGAATATATCAATAAGGACAATGACAAATCCGCACAGACGAATGATGAGAAGAACTGGGTGAGGAGCATAGTGCCTTTGAGTGGCGATACTATCGTAATCAAGAACGAGTTTGCATCAACGGCAGTGGTTGACTCTGTCACATACGAGTACCTGACATCCCTTGATGACGGAAAACTGGGACTTGACGACAATGGCGAAGCTGACTATGTGTTCCAGGCAGGATTTCCTAAACTGATAGGAGATTTCAGCCGTGCCTTCTCCATACGATATGGCGACAATGTGTGGAGCCAGATTAATGGTTTCAGCAATGGTATAGTGATGGGATTGATACCTCAAGGTAACAACTTCGTGACGGGAGCACCTGATGACGTGACTATGATTCTGCGTAAGCCAGGCGGAAGTAGTTCTACTGCTACATGGGAAAGCGGTAAGGTGACGAAGCACAGGAGTGACAGGACACGATTGTTCGTCTCGGACAACAGTGTCTCGTATAAAGTCAAGACGAATGTGGAAACGATAATATCATCGGGTATTGGGATTAGTTATGTGACTACTGGTAAGATTATCACATCCAATGAAGAGACAATCCACATATCAGGTTCCGTCGGCACGCGCGACTCGGAAACGACCACCACTACAATCACGCAAGCCATATCGACGGGAAACACCACCGCGTACCGTTCGGGGCACATGGGCGACATCTTTGTCGGTGTCAGCCGCAACACCATCATCGGTGAGGCAAAGGACGTGGCGATACAGAAACAGGAGGACGGCTCATTCAAGATTGGCGTGGCTGATATCATGACCAAGGGGTCTGAATTCACAACTACATTTGCCTATTCACAATACCAGATTATCAATCAACTGATACCTGATTTCAAGGATTTGCGCAACCAACTCATTGAACCTGTAGGCACCCCAGAAACGGCATACCCAAAGAAATACAGATATATTTCCAAGGTTCCGACCGATGACCCACACTTCGGAGAAGAAGATTATGTCATCTCGATTGCACCTACGGAACTTGACGAAGGCGAAGGCGCAGAGGACGAGGTGCAATACTATAACACTCAGATCAAGGGCTGGGAGCGTTACCTCCGCGAAAACGAAGAGGCGAAAATCAATGCCATCAAGAACTGTCAGGACAAGGTGAAGAACTATTCGTTTGATGCGGGCAGTGTCATCAAAAACTCGTATTCACACGAAGATTCAGAGAGTGATGGTGTAGTGGGTACCGAGAAGACCACTTTCGCATGGAAAAGCACTGGAGGTGCTGAGATGCAGGGTGTAGGCACGACCGTAACCACCAATTTCGATGAAGGATTCTCTGGTTCATGGAGCAGTGACGATGAAACTGTTGATGTTACCAAGTTTAGTTATACTTTGGCAGAGACTGGAAAGGACTACCTCACGATTGACGTGTATGAAAACACCGACAAATACGGCAGTCCGATATTCGTGACGCGAGCTGGTATGACGAGCTGTCCTTACGAGGATGAATACAAGGCCAACTATGCTGACGACAAGGAAACCGTGCTCTCGGCAAAAACCATTCAGAAGGACAACCCATTTGTGGAAATTACCAATCCTATTGTCACTGGCGTGCCAAGTGGCGAGGCGGCAATCATCAACCTAAAATGCTCGAACATATCACCTGTCAGTGGTAGCGACTATTTCAATCTGGAAATCATCGAGGGATCAAATCCTAACGGACTTGAACTCATGCTTGACGGCACGGCGATTACATCGGGACGTACTATCTGGGTAGTATCGAATGAGGAAATATCGAAGACGCTTTCCGTGCGCCAGACCAATCCTGACATACTGGAATATCGCAACGTGGGAATCAGGATGTCATCATCATGCTTCCACGACCAGGCATGTGAGGCTTATTTCGACGTAAGTTTCCTCCCAGCCGGTGCCAATATCACTCTGACATCAAGCGCGGACCTTGTCAACTCGAACACTACCGACGACCTGAAACTGTACTTGTCGGACTACAACATCAATGCAGCATCGCTCGACCGTGTGGAACTGCAATACCGTATGGGTAGCGGTGCATGGTCAAACCTGATGACTTACGTGAAACCAGGTGATGAACGTCTTACGACCGCCCCACAGCTCTATGCTGAACTGATTACGTTGGGCAGTAGCGAAGACAACAAACACCTGGTGTTCCCTATCTCACTTACCGGTGAGAGTTATGCTGACGGAACCTACCAGTTCCGTGCGCAAAGTGTATGCAAGACAAGCGGTGGTACGGAGGTGACGAACAGCAGTGAGGTCATTACTATAATACGCGACATTCACGCGCCACAGCCTCTTGGCAATCCAACTCCGACTAATGGTGTACTTGCCTCTGGCGACGACATATCAATAACCTTCAATAAGGATATACACATGGCTGGCATCGTGAAGGGAACGAACATTGTGGTGACGGGACTGCTTAACGACAGCAAGGTGTCTCACGACGTAGCCGCCCTGTTCAGCACTGCGTCGAACATTGCAAGGACTCAGTCGGCAATCAATCTCTCGCAGCGAAGCTTTACTATCGGTGCCTGGATTTACATTGACAATACGGGAACCATACTGACACACGGTTCTGCCGACCAGAAACTGACTCTCGGCATCACCTCCGACCAGAAACTGCAGGTAAGGATGGGTGAAAAGGAGATGACCACGGAAGAAACCATTCCGATAAATAAGTGGATTTACGTGTCGGTGGTATATGATAACGATGACGATGACGATGCCACGCTGACTGCATATTTTGCGTACGACAGTACTGACGGCAATGTCCGCATGAATGATGCTGGAGAATATCTCGGCAATGGTTCGCTGGCAATTGGCGGATTCATGGGACGGATGCACGAGCTCACACTCTGGAACCGTGCCATGACATGGGCAGAGCAGACGATGGACATGGATGCCAAGAAGAACCGCTATACTCCTGACCTTGTGGGTTACTGGCCAATGAACGAGGGACAAGGCAATGTGGCAGAAGACTTCAGCCGCAACAGGCACATCACACTCCCATCAGCCAATGCTTGGGCAATGGCAACGGAGAACTATGCGGCAACGACTGGCAACGACCATATCGTAATCATGCCAGTAGAAAATCCTTGTCGTGGAAACGAGAGTTATGTGATTGAGGAATGGTTCCGTGCCGATACCGACAATGCTGACGGAGCAACGCTCCTCGCCTTCAGCAACGGTAAACTCACCATCTCGCTCAATGCCAGAGGCGGAATGGTTGTTACTACTGCCGAGGGCACAAAGACCATAAGCAGCAAGGACTGGCGCGACGGCACATGGCATCATCTTGCCATGGCAACACGTCTCTCGGCCGGTGGTGTGACTACATTCCTCGTCGACGGAAACGCATTCTACCAGATGCCTGCAGCAAGCACACCTGCCATGAACACATCGCAACTCTGGGCTGGTGGCGAAAAGGATGCTTCGTCAGGTTATGTCAGGACTTTGAAGGGCGCAATTGACGAAGTGCGTGTGTGGAAGGGAATCCGTACGGTTGACGTAATCAAGGATAACAGGCTGAACCGCATACGTGCTGTGGATGAACCGAGTCTGGTACTCTATTACCCATTCGAGAAGATGACACTTGACGAAACAAGTGTAGCAAGTGTGACACCGAATGCCGCCAATCAGGCAAACGGCTGTACAACTCACCTTGAAGATGAAGGTCTGACGATAACCTCTCAGGGTGCTCTCGGCATGAAGACTGCAAGGGTAAAGGAGAATGTCGATTTCTCGTTTGTGGCAAACGAACGTAAAATTGTAATCACGCCAGAGGCTGAGGCACAGCGTATGGAAGGATGCACCCTTACCTTCGAGACCCGCTACCTGCAGGACGTAAACGGCAACTATGCCGATAACGTGACATGGACGGCTTACGTTCAGCAGAACGACCTCAAATGGGCTGAGTCGGAAGTCAGCGTGCGCAAGGTTGGCACGGAGGCAGTGAGCCAGACAGTCACCATCGTCAACAGAAGTGCCATGCGTCAGGACTTTGTACTCACAGGTCTGCCTACATGGCTCACGGCAAGTGCCGACGCGGGATACGTGGAACCATTGGATAATAAGACCATCGAACTGACCGTAAACCCTGGTACTCCAGTGGGCAAGCATGAGGTGGTAATCTATCTGACAGGAACGCTGGGCATCAGCGAACCACTGTTCTTCTCACTCACTTCGGCTGGCGACGTACCTGACTGGACGGTAAACTCAGGCAAGTATGAGACCAATATGAATATCATAGGGCAGATAAAAATCGATGGCAGTCTGTCGACCGATGAGGAGGATATGGTTGCAGCCTTCATAGGCAATGAATGTCGTGGAGTGGCGCATCCTCAATACATCAGTCGCGATGACTCCTACTATCTGCTGCTCAATGTCTATGCTAACGGAAAAGACGCTGATGCGGTTGTTACATACAAGATGTACGATGCATCGTCAGGAATAATCTATCCTACCATCAGCGCAGGTGATGATGACATGAAGATTTCCAGGTATGTTCTTGATGGTGTGTTCGGTAGCATAGGCAATCCTATTGTATGGTCACCGCTTGAGGATGTAGAGCAGCGCATCGGCATGCACGAGGGATGGAACTGGATTTCATTTAGCGTGAAACCCGACAACAACTCGCCAGAGGGCGTGTTTGGTGAAAACTTGTCGCGTGTAAGTACGATAAAGAATAGTGACAGAACCTATTCGGTTGGTTGGGGAGGCGACCTTGATAATATCACTCCTTCGTCAATGTATAAGGTAAATGTTAATGACTCCCAGGACGGACTCTTTACATTTGTCGGCAAACCTGCACAGAACGAGTTGATAATATTAAACTCTGGCTGGACCTGGATAGGCTATCCGCTGACAACGGTTATGCCGATAGCCGACGCATTCTCCGGTGCTGATCCACAGGATGGCGACGTGGTGAAGAGCCAGACAAATTTCAGCATCTACGATAATAAGGCATGGATAGGGTCATTGGTTGCCATGAATCCTAATGAAGGCTATCTCTACTATTCAAAGGCATCGGTGAGCAAGTCGTTTACCTATCCTGCATACAATAATGAGATGTCGTATGTACGCAAGACTCTCGGTAGGGCTGAAAAACCGTTTGCAACCCAGCCACTCGGAGGCTACGAGAACAACATGTCAGTAATGGCAGTTGTGAAGGATGGTGATGACGTGGTCATGAACGCCATCGTGCGAGTCTATGATGCCGGTGGTGTATGCTGCGGACAGACAGATGCATGCATTGCCGACACATTGCACTTCATCACCGTGGGATGTAATGAGAACGGCAGCAGTCTGTACGTCACCATTCAGCAGCCTGGCGACGACGAGGAACAACTCATTGGCAAGGTGATAACATTCAATGCAGATGATATATGCGGCAGTGTTGCGAATCCTCTGGTGCTTCAGTATGGTGATGCCACGGGCATCGAGAATGCTCCAGGCAATGATGAGAACAGCACGGCAGTATACGACCTGGCCGGACGTCGCGTGGACAGCAATGTAAACAGGACAGGAATCTACATCAGGAACAACAGGAAGGAATTTAGGAAAATGGGAACCTCGCTACGCTCGGAGTGAAAGATAAATAGTAAATAATTTAGGATTATGAATTGCAAATTGTATATATAAATGGCAGAACTTAATGAACAAGAGGTGTTTCGCAGACAGAACCTGCAGGCACTGAAGGATATGGGCATCAATCCGTATCCTGCTCAGGAATATCCGGTAAATGCATATTCCACGGATATAGTAACAGAATTCAAGGATGAGGACGAGGTTCAGCGTGAGGTCAGCATTGCCGGACGAATGATGAGCCGCAGGGTGATGGGTAAGGCTTCCTTCATCGAACTGAAGGACTCGAAAGGTCGTATCCAGGTGTATGTGACTCGTGACGATATCTGTCCGGAGGAGAACAAGGACCTCTACAATGTAATGTTCAAGAAATTGCTCGACTTGGGTGATTTTATCGGTATAAAGGGTTTTGTGTTCCGTACTCAGACCGGACAGATAAGTGTCCATGCCAAGGAAATCACGCTGCTTTCCAAGAGTCTGCGTCCGCTCCCAATCGTGAAGTACAAGGATGGAGTGGCTTACGATGCCTTCGAGGATCCTGAACTGAGATACCGTCAGAGGTATGTCGACCTCATCGTGAACGAAGGAGTGAAGGAAACCTTCGAGAAACGTACGAAGGTCATCAAGACCATGAGAAAGGTACTCGACGAGGCTGGATATACTGAGGTAGAGACACCAATCCTCCAGAGTATTGCCGGTGGAGCCAGTGCGCGTCCGTTCATCACCCATCACAATAGTCTCGACATCGACCTCTACATGCGTATTGCTACAGAACTCTATCTGAAGCGACTCATCGTAGGTGGTTTCGAGGGCGTTTACGAGATCGGCAAGAACTTCCGCAACGAAGGTATGGACCGCAACCACAATCCGGAATTCACCTGTATGGAATTGTACGTGCAGTACAAGGACTACAATTGGATGATGACATTCACCGAAAACCTCCTTGAAACCATCTGTACGGCTGTGAACGGCAAGCCGGAAACAGAGATTGGCGGCAACGTCATCTCTTTCAAGGCACCTTACCGCCGTCTGCCTATTCTTGATGCCATCAAGGAGAGGACGGGTTATGACCTCAACGGAATGAGTGAGGACGAAATCCGTGAGGTTGCAAGGAAATGCGGTGTAGAAGTGGACGCATCAATGGGCAAGGGCAAGCTGATTGACGAGATCTTTGGCGAGACCTGTGAGGGTACGTTCATCCAGCCGACCTTCATCACCGACTATCCCGTGGAGATGTCGCCTCTGACAAAGATGCACCGCAGTAAGCCTGGTCTCACTGAACGCTTCGAACTGATGGTCAACGGCAAGGAAGTGGCAAATGCCTATAGCGAGCTCAACGACCCTATCGACCAGGAGGAACGTTTCAGAGAACAGATGCGTCTTGCCGACAAGGGCGACGACGAGGCAATGATCATCGACCAGGACTTCCTGCGTGCACTTCAGTATGGCATGCCTCCTACGAGCGGCATCGGCATCGGTATCGACCGTCTGGTGATGCTGATGGAAGGACAAACCCAGATTCAGGAAGTGCTCTTCTTCCCTCAAATGAGAAACTCGCTTCGCTCAGAGTGAAGAGTGAATTAGGAATAACGGCCAAAGAATCAGAATTATGAATTTTACACATTGTGGGCGCGTGGCAGTCGTGGGTGGTGGCAGTTGGGCTACCGCCATTGCCAAGATTTGCCTTGTGCACAATGATATGATAGGCTGGCATATGTACCGTGACGACAGAATAGAAGAATTCCGGCGTCTCGGTCACAATCCTGCCTACCTTACAGGACTGCATTTCGACACGAACAGGATTAACTTCTCCTCAGACCTGAACAGGGTTGTCAGCGAGGCGGACACAGTCATCTTTGTCACTCCTTCGCCCTACATCAAGGAAACTCTCAAGAAACTCAAGGTGAGCATGAGGGAGAAACTGGTTGTGACCGCCATCAAGGGACTTGTGCCTGATGACAACATAACCATTTCGAGCTATCTCAAACAGAGTTACCACATTCCCGAGGAAAACGTGTGTGTGATAGGAGGACCGTCGCATGCCGAGGAAGTGGCACTTGACAGAATGTGTTACCTCACGGTAGGCTGCAGAAGTCTTGACAATGCGAGGGCTGTGGCCACCATGCTCTCGGGAAAGACCATCAGGACGAGCATAAGTACGGATATCGAAGGCATCGAGTTCGGTTCCGTACTGAAGAATGTCTATGCCATTGCTGCCGGAATCAGCCATGGACTGAAATATGGCGATAACTTCCAAGCAGTGCTCGTCACCAATGCCATCCAGGAGATGAACCGCTTCCTCTCCACAGTGGAGTCAGAGGAAAAACGTACCATCTTCACCTCAGCCTATCTTGGTGACCTGCTGGTGACGATGTACTCACGATTCTCAAGAAACAGGACCTTCGGAACGATGCTCGGACAGGGATATTCCGTAAAGACAGCCCAACTGGAAATGGAGATGATAGCAGAAGGATATTACGGCACCAAGTGCATGAAACTGCTCAACAAGCACCATCATGTCAATATGCCCATACTTGATGCCGTATACAACATCCTCTACGAGAAAATATCTCCAGAAGTGGAATTCAAGATACTCGGCGATAGCTTCAGATGAGAACCTCGCTTCGCTACTGGCTTCGCCAGAGTGAATAGTGAAAAGTGAATAGTGAAAAGCCAACGGCTAATGGCTAATAGCTAATAGCCCAAAGAATTATGAATTATGAATTGTGAATCAGAATTATGAATTTAATATTGAACAACGCAGCAAAATTTCTTGCTGCAGGTGAAACAGAATCCTATGAGGCTCGCGTGATGGCAGCCCAGAAAGCCCTTGAAGAGGGCACTTGTGATGGCAACGATTTCCTTGGATGGCTCCATCTGCCTTCCTCCATCACTCCAGAGTTCATTGACGAAGTGAAGGCAACAGCCAAAGTGATGCGCGACAACTGCGATGCAGTAGTAGTAGCAGGAATCGGAGGCAGTTATCTTGGTGCAAAGGCAGTGATAGCAGCCTTGGACGACAATTTCTCATGGCTCAAGCCATCGGATGCTCCGCGAATCCTCTTTGCAGGCAACAACATCAGCGAGGACTATCTCTCCGAGATGATTTCATACCTCAAGGGAATCCGGTTCGGAGTAATCAATATCAGCAAGAGCGGTACAACAACGGAGACCGCCATTACATTCCGTCTGCTCAAGAGGCTGTGTGAAGACCAGCGAGGCAAGGACGAGGCACGCAAGGTAATCGTAGCCGTGACCGATGCCGTGAAAGGCGCAGCACGTACTACAGCCGACAAGGAAGGCTATACGTCATTCGTCATTCCCGACAACGTAGGCGGCCGTTTCTCCGTACTCACCCCAGTAGGACTCCTCCCGATAGCCGTGGCAGGGTTCGACATTGCCGAACTGCTCCGTGGTGCCCGCGATATGGAGAAAGCATGCGACATCAGTGTGCCGTTTGCCGAAAACCCATGTGCACAGTATGCAGCATGCCGCAATGCCCTCTATGCTGCCGGCAAGAAGATAGAAATCCTCGTGAACTATCAGCCAAAACTCCACTACATGAGCGAATGGTGGAAACAACTCTACGGCGAGAGCGAGGGCAAGGACGGGAAGGGAATATTCCCGGCAAGCGTAGACTTCTCCACCGACCTCCATTCCATGGGACAGTGGATCCAGGACGGTGAGAGGACGATATTCGAAACTGTGATCAGTGTTGATGCTCCCGATTCCAGTCTTACCGTTCCTGCCGACGATGAAAATCTCGACGGACTGAATTTCCTTGCAGGAAAGCACATCGACGAAGTGAACCATATGGCAGAACTGGGAACACAGCTTGCCCATACCGACGGAGGTGTGCCGAATATCCGCATCACAATCCCCCGACTCGATGCCTACAACCTCGGTCAACTCATCTATTTCTTCGAGAAAGGCTGCGGAGTGAGCGGTCTGCTCATCGGAGTCAACCCGTTCAACCAGCCCGGAGTGGAAGCCTACAAGAAGAATATGTTTGCACTCCTCAACAAACCCGGCTACGAGGCAGAGAGCAAAGCCATACGTGAGAGACTGAAGTAACCCTTACCCCTAACCTCTCACCCATAACCCTAAAATATGCACATCGCCATAGCCGGAAACATCGGAAGCGGAAAGACCACACTCACCACACTGCTTGCAAAGCATTACGGATGGGTGCCTAAGTTCGAGTCTGTCACTTATAATCCTTATCTTGAGGATTACTATAAGGACATTGCCCGATGGTCTTTCTGCCTGGAGGTGTATTTCCTCAAGGAACGGTTCAAGGACATACTCGAAATCAATTCCCGTGCAGACAAGGTCATCATCCAGGACCGTTCAATCTATGAAGGAGTGTACGTCTTTGCTGCAAACAACAAGGCTCAAGGGAATATGTCGGACCGCGACTTCGAGACCTACATGAATCTCTTCCATCTCATGACAAAGGTGACGAATACTCCCGACCTGATGATCTATCTGAAAGCCTCGGTCCCGCATCTTATCGGAAATATCCAGAAACGGGGTAGGGAATACGAGCAGAGTATTCAAATAGACTATCTCAAGGGACTCAACGACAGGTATGACGACTTCATCTTCAACCACTATCCGGGTAAGGTGCTCGTGGCCGATGCCGACAATCTCGATTTTCTCAATATCCCAAGAGATTTCCAGACTATCACAGACAAGATTGACGGATACCTCTTCGGCCTCTTCCCCGAACAACAGTTCCTTATTCCTTATTCCTAATTCCCTAATTCCAAATTTCTAATTCCTAATTCCCTAAAATATGCATATAGCAGTAGCCGGAAATATAGGCAGTGGTAAGACCACACTTACAAATATGCTGGCCAAGCGATATGGCTGGACACCACGGTTTGAATCGGTAGAGTTCAATCCTTATCTCGAAGATTTCTATAAGGACATGAAACGCTGGTCGTTCAATCTCCAGATTTATTTCCTCAACACCCGTTTCAAGGACGTTGTGGAAATATCGAAATGCACGGAGACAATCATTCAGGACCGTACCATATACGAAGACGCAAGGATATTTGCGCCAAATATCCATGCAATGGGCAACATGAGCGACCGTGACTTTGCAAACTATTCGACACTCTTCGACCTTATGATGTCGCTCGTGAAGAAACCTGACCTGCTCATATATCTCCGTTCCACAATCCCGCACCTCATTGCGAAGATTCAGAAACGGGGTAGGGAGTACGAGCAGAGTATGCAGATTGACTACCTGAAAGGCTTGAACGACCGTTACGAAGAATGGATTTCCGGTTATGACGGCAAACTCCTTGTTATCGATGCCGATGATGTTGACTTCCAGAACAATCCGAAGGACTTTCAACTGATAACCGACAGAATCGATGCCAAACTCTTCGGACTCTTCCCGGAGGAATGATGAAAGGACGATTTGCCGTTTATGGCTAACGGTCAATGGCCAATAACCAAATAAATAATAAATATTATGCTTTCCCTTGCGTATAAATTCATAGCCGAGACGAATATGTCGGTCTTTCTTACCGGAAAGGCCGGCACGGGTAAGACTACCTTTCTGCGTCAGTTGAAGGATAATCCCCCGAAGCGAATGGCTGTGGTGGCTCCTACGGGAGTTGCTGCCATAAATGCCCAGGGCATGACCATACATTCGTTCTTCCAGTTGCCACTGGGACCTCATGTGCCTGGAATGTCGGAACAGAGAACCGAGGAAAAGCATTTCAAGATGAGCAAGGAGAAGAAGAACATTCTCCGCACACTCGACCTGCTGGTGATTGACGAGATAAGTATGGTCCGCTGTGACTTGCTCGACTATATCGACGAGGTGTTGAGAAAGTACAAGGACCGCGAGAAACCATTTGGAGGAGTACAGCTCCTGATGATTGGCGACTTGCAGCAGTTGGCTCCAGTGGCAAAGGAGAGTGAATGGGAGATGTTGCGGCCGTTCTATCAGACACCTTATTTCTTTGGGAGCAAGGCTCTAAGCCAGATTGAGTATGTCACTATTGAACTCACCAAGATATACCGTCAGACAGATGCTGAGTTCATATCACTCCTTTCCTGTATACGCGACAACAGAATTGATCCGTCGGTTCTCCAGCAACTCAATAGCCGTTACATACCCGACTTCTCCCCTTCGGAGGATGAGGACTGGATTCGGCTCACCACCCACAACAAGATGGCGAACGACTACAATGAACAGCGGCTTGCTGCACTCCCAGGCAAGGAGGTTGTGGTTCATGCCACTGTTGACGGCAACTTCCCAGAATCGGCTTATCCTGCTGACGAACATCTGCGTCTGAAGGAGGGAGCGCAGGTGATGTTCCTCAGAAATGATACGTCTGCTACCCATCAGTACTACAACGGAAAGATAGGCGTAGTCACAGCATTCAATGACAATACCGTCACTGTGATGAGTAAGGAAGACGGAAGTATGGTGGAACTTGAACAGGCTGTATGGGAGAACATGAAGTATGTCATCAATCCCGAGACAAAGGAAATCGAGGAAACTCAGGACGGTACATACACCCAGTTTCCACTCCGTCTGGCGTGGGCGATAACTGTTCACAAGAGTCAGGGGCTTACTTTTGAACATGCCGTACTGGATATCAATGATGCCTTTGCCCACGGACAGACCTACGTGGCACTCAGTCGGTGCCGTACTTTGGAAGGACTGGTGCTGGCACGTCCGTTCAGTCCTCTGTCGGTTATTACAGACGAGTCCGTCAACCACTTCATTGACTCCGAACTGGCGCGGGCAGAACAGGCTGAGAGCAAACTGGCTGATATGCAATACCAGTATTTTGTCAGCCTTCTCACCGAATTGTTCACCTTCTCACGCCTGTATTCCGATTTTCAGTATTTCACACGGGTAGTCAACGAACATATCTTCAAGTCAAACCGCCAGTATGCCGATCTGCTCGTTGAAACTCTCCAGAGAGTGGATTCCGAGATTGTTCAGGTTGCAGGGAAATTCCGTCATCAGTATCAGTCAATCCTATATACGGACAGAGAGAACTACCTGACAAATACCCGTCTCTATGAGAGAATCCACAGTGCTGCAGAGTATTTCACCGCGAAACTCCTGCTCTGCTTCACTCCTGTGTTCGAAGGGTCATCCATAGCAATAGAAAACAAGACTGTCAAGGAACAGTTCAATAATGCCCTCGATGCCCTTACGCTTGCCTTCAAGATAAAGATAGGGACATTATCGCCTTGCGTGAAGCACGATTTCACAGTAAGAGGCTATCTCTCCGACAAGGCCAAGGCGGCACTTTATGATATGGAAATTCCTGATAAGCGAAAGCGTAAGGGAAAGGGAAACCGTACCAAATCCACAGAAGAAAAACCAAAACCGGCCAAGGCCGATACCCGTCAGATTACCTATAATCTCTATCTTGAGGGCAATGGCATAAAGGAGATTGCAACCCTACGCAACCTTCGTCCGCAGACGATTGAGGACCATCTTGCCTACTGTGTGAGAACCGGCATGATATCTGTCGATGACCTAATGCCAAAAGATCGTCAGATAAAGATCCGTAGGGTTCTCGACCAGTTCGAACGTGGATACACACTCTCCGACGTGAAGGCTGTGCTGCCGGATTCCTACACTTATGCGGAAATAAAATATGTGATTGCCGCCCAGTCAATGGACTGACGAGGGCAGGGCAGTCACTCTTATTTTCTTATAACTTTCTTTCCTCCAATGATGACGATGCCCTTATAGTCCTTGCCGACTTTTTGCCCTGCAAGATTATAATGGTTGTCCTGACTGGCTATAGTTCTGCTGTCAATGCCGATGCTGCTTGCCAGTTCCATGCCGTTGGCAAGACTTTTTACTTCCACACCCTCGGTAACTGAGAGGAATGCCCTGTTGGCACCTACATTGTTGTAGAGATTGTGTTCCTGATCGTACACGACCCGGTACCACATCACTCCGTCTCTTCCGTTCTGGAGTACATAGTTCGTTCTCCCATCAGTCTCTCTGGCAATCTTGTAGATATTGGTCAGCGTACCAGTCAGCATATTTCCCTCATAGCCGTTCCCGATGCATGAGAATAGGCCGTTCAGTGATTTGTCCATCTCGCTGCCGCCGTAGAGGAGTACAGCCGTATGTGCGGGGATAATCCCTTCTACTTCCTCCATTTTCAACTCACCATCCTCTGTCCCAACGGTGAATGCCCTTACTCCATCTTCGATTTCTGCATCGAACGGAGCATACCATGTGGCCCATCTTGCACTTGTAATCCTCATGTCGGCTGAAAATGGTGTGCCCGACGTGCAGTAGTATGTTGTCTGTGCGGCACCGGAAGAGATTGTCAGATTGTCGATGAATGCCCTCTTTGCCGTAGTCGATAGGGTAATGGTAGGATTATCCTTCGTCAAGGTCATTGTCAGGGACTGATGCTCGAACTGGTCGTTCATGGTTGCCGAGTATCCTGCACAGACAGCATCGCATCCATCTGTGGATACGATGATATTGCCTTCTACGGTAGTCCATCCCTTCACGTCAAACTCTATGGTCAGTTCGTCACCGCTGTGCGCTTCGATAGTCTTGGTTGTAATATATCCATTGCTGTCTCCCTTTCCCAGCTTGATTGCTCCTCCGGCTTTATATGCATTCTGTCCGTTGGGAATGTTGCCGTTATAGTCCCAGGCTGAACTGCTGCCCGATGCCGATGTGCTATTACCTACGGTGATACTGCTGAAATCCTCGCTAAATATGGTTGTACGGCCTCCATTCCCATCTTTTCCTGAATAGGAGAATACGGGATAAAGTGTTGCAGGACTCTTCGGAGTGTGGTTCACCGACACATTAGGCTTCTCGCTCCTCGCTGACTCCATCCTTTCAGTTGTCCATCCGTGGAATGAATACCCTCCAAGACTCATTTCTGGCAGTGGAGTTGTGATGCCGTCAGCTAAATATAATGTCTTATCATAGCCATCCAGTTCTACAGGGTGAAAATCTATTATGTGGGGTTTCATGAATAGGATGGCGTCTTGTTCGTAGCAGAACTGGTATGTGTTTCCCACTGCAGAGAGTGTATAGAATCCGTCGTCTGTTCCTCCCCATCCCCAGTTGAAATGGAAGAAGTCATCTCCATTTTTGCACTGGTATCCGTCGCATATAAATTGATGCCCGCTTGCGTTGAAATCATTACTGTCCATTCCGGAATACAGTATCGGATGTCCTGCTGACAGTTCACAAAGGATGTTGTCCTTCCAGGTAGACTCGTCCATGGATGTTTTGGAAACATAAAAGGCATTTTCATAGCAGAAATTCTTCTGCATTACACCTGGTATTTCTGATGTATAGGCACTTGAGGCATTGGGTGAATAGATTGTCTTTATTGCCACACCTGCATCGTACATCA
>JAZQPD010000201.1:0-4366 GCA_045628285.1 Bacteroidaceae bacterium | reverse complement strand
GGATAAGATGATTCAGCCAACACACACCAGTATCAATATCCAGAAATTTCCTTTCTTGTTGTTTTCCATAGCTTATCGTTTATATGGAATTTTGGCAATATTCAAAACGAATTGCCGATTATTCATTACTTTTTTTGAGATAACACTTTATCCACCTGCCACCAATAGAAGAAAGCCTCGAGATTTGACTTCTTCAACTTGTTCAACTTGTTCGTAAGCACTTCACCGATCACGGCATCTTTCCATTCGTCAATCGGCGTGGATTCGAAGCGACGTACCTCCGTTGTATGCGTCAGCATTATTGCAGCCGTATAAGCGGCTTTGGCAGAGTCACGGATGGCAGGATCCAGATGGTATCGCTCGCTGAGGATAAGTCCGCTAATCCGTTTGATTCCGCCTTGCAGCAGTTTGAATTCTTCTTCGTTCTCAAAGCCGCGCAATGAGATACATAGAGCGGTATTGATGGCGTCTCTGAGTATGTCATCTGTGGTGACAC
Source organism: Bacteroidaceae bacterium (assembly GCA_045628285.1). GTDB lineage: Bacteria > Bacteroidota > Bacteroidia > Bacteroidales > Bacteroidaceae > Colivivens. Next base: position 3,870 of record JAZQPD010000201.1, on the reverse strand, counting down.
CTTCCATTTCCCGATAACCGAGTTCTGTCTCTCCAAACCTGCGGCAGGTGTCATGAGTCAGTCTGTAGTCCTTGCAGACATCGAACAATGCAGCCACGTCAAACATCTGCTTGATGATTTCCAACGAGCAGTTCTTTTCTTTGTTGAAGAACTGAATGCCAGATGTGTGTGGAGCGAACGCTGTCAGAATACAAATTTGCTTAGCAATCATAACTTACTGCCTTGTTGCCATCGTTCAACACGACATGCAACTGAAACGGTCTACTTATGAAGTCCTGCAGATTTTGAGCATCTCACTTACGGATAAGACTCCACTGAGAGATCTCTTCGAAAAGACTATTTTCAACGATGTCAAAGAACTCGATTATCCCCTCTTTGAGGGACTATTTGATTAAATTAAACTTCGTCCCGATTTTAACGGGACACTAATGTAAAAATAATATCTGCGTACATTCCTCAGCCAGAACAACAGGCGATGATGAGCCGGAGTCCCTTTCATTGGGTGGTGTAAAGTTATTCATTCTACGGGAAACAAGTAAGAAATTTGGAGTATTTCTTCCATAGGATAGCAAATTTTGCATATTTTGCCATCACTTAACGGGAGTGACAAACAGTTTCCTGTGTCCGTTGGCTGATACTTTCAGTCTGACGGTTGACGGTTGACGGTTGATGGTTGATGATGTGAATGAAGTACCTGACCCGGCTGTGAGCATGTCTTCAATTTGCGGGCGGGTGAAACCGATTGGGAAGAGGGTTTCGTATAACAGAGTGATTGGGGAGGGGTTGTCGCTGTCTAAGAGAGACAGGTCGATGACGAAAGTGCCGTCGTCGTTGTAGCGGATGGCGCGTTGCTGTGATTGCCGTATGAAGTGACTGTAGATGTTCCAGACTTCCTGCATGTTCTCCATCATAGTGGCAATGTTGGAGTCAGCACCATTATTCAGTTCCCTGAGAAGGGGAAGAATGTTGAGGCGGATCTTGTTTCGGGTCACGTCATCCTGGAGATTGGAACTGTCGGTGACATAGTCCTGATGCATCGCCGACAACTCGTCGAGAATGTCCTGCCGGCTAATGCACAGTAGAGGACGGATGATGTTGCCGTTCTTGGGCAGCATCCCGCGGATTCCGCGGATTCCAGTCCCTCTGACCATGTTCCAGAGGAATGTCTCGATGTTGTCGTCACGATGGTGGGCTACGGCTATGCAGGAGGCATCACGCTCCTTGCGGACAGTCTCGAAATAGTTGTAGCGGAGTTCACGTGCTGCAAGTTCCATGCTTTTCCTGTTTTCTTCAGCATAGGCAACGGTGTCGAAGTCCTTCACGATGAGGGGGATGTTCCACTTCGTGCAGAACTCCCTTACGAACTGCTCGTCGCGCATGCTCTCCTCACCGCGCAGGTGGAAGTTACAGTGTACGGCAATGCAGCGGTATCTCAATGCTGCGAGACACCTTATTAATAATATTGAATCTGCTCCTCCACTCAGTCCGACAATGACACCCTGATCCTTGTCGAGCAGGTTGTGACGAGTGATGTATTTTTGGATGGTTTGTAGTATTTTGTCCATATCTATTGCAAAGTTACGAAAAAAAACCAATAGAAATTTGTCGTATTAAACTTTTTTTCTTACCTTTGTGCCCGCAAATGAAAAGTTGTGCAAATCGAACGCAGAGTTGAGCGTGTTTGAACCATGCTGAGATGCAGCCAACTTTGCAAGAACTGACACGGTGGGTTGGATGAGAGGCTTAGTCAACGGTCTGCAAAACCGTCTACACCCGTTCGAATCGGGTACCCACCTCTACAAAAAAGAAGGATTTCAGTCCTTCTTTTTTGTTATTCCACTTCTTCCTGTTTCTTCTGAATCTCCTTCCACTGGGCTTTCGCGTACTCCTGCATGTCGACCACCTCGTCTTTCTCATCTACAATCTCAAACCCAAGCATCGTCTCGATTACATCCTCGAGTGTGACGATGCCTCGGATGGCACCGTATTCATCTATGATAATGGAGATGTGTTCCTTCTTTGCGAGCAGTGCCTCCCAGATGTCGCCTACCGACTTGTCCTCAGGGAAGAACAAAACCGGTCGGGCAAGTTCCTTCAAGGTAGTCTGGAACTTATCCTCGGTGAGATATTCGAGTACGGTCTGGCGAAGTACGTATCCGGTGATGTAGTCCTCGTTTCCGTCATCGTAGACCGGAATTCTGGAGTAGTGGTTGTACTCTTCAGTATCGTAGAGTTCCTTCACCGTCATACTGCTGTCAGCCATGGTGACGACTACGCTTGGAGTCATAATCTCGTGTGCCGTGATTTCATCGAGTTTCAGCAGGTTCTGGATCATCCGCCGCTCCTCTTTTTCAATGACACCTTCCTCCACACCGACATTCACCATTGCCGACACCTCCTCGCGGCTTACCGCAACCTGGTCTGACTTGTCGGCAATGAGGCCAGTCATCTTCTCCAGCAGCCATACGAGTGGGAAGGTGATGATGACCATGATGCGGATGATTCCGGAGGCAGGCAGTGCCAGTCTTCTCCAGTAACATGACCCGATGGTTTTGGGAATGATCTCAGAGCAGGTGAGTATGAGCAACGTAAATACGGCAGATATGATACCCACCACCATGTCGTGGGGATACCCCATGCTCCGGGCATAGTCGGCGGCATAGGAACCGACTATCGATGCACCTACCGTGTTGGCTATGGTATTGATGATGAGTATGGCTGCAATGGGACGGTCAATCTCCGTCTTGTAGTGCTTCAGCCGTCCGGCACCCTTCAGACCCTGTTCCTCAAGGGTAGTGATGAACGACATCGGAGTGGAGAGCAGTGTTGCCTCAAGCACAGAGCACAGGCCGGAAATGACCAGTGCAGCAAGCATACAGATAATGATTTGTGTCATGCCGATTTATAGTTTTCCTCCGTATGCCAAATCTCCAGCGTCGCCCAATCCCGGTATTATATATGAGTGGTTGTTCAGTTCCGGGTCGATTGCACCGCACCAGAGGGTGACATTGTCTTGTCCGCGGAATGCCTTCCTGATGTAGTCCACACCTTCCTTTGCTGCAATCACGCAGCAGAGGTGAACTGTGGCAGGGATGCCGTTGTGGCAGAACGCCTCGTATCCGAGTTCCATACTCCCGCCGGTTGCGAGCATGGGGTCGGCAATGATGAGGGTCTTGCCGGTCAGGTCGGGCGATGCCATATAATCAATGTGAACCCCCACATCCTTGCATTCCTTGTCCTTATAGTAACGGTAAGCGGAAAGAAACGCATTGTCGGCCCTGTCGAAAATGTCAAGGAACCCCTGATGGAACGGAAGTCCGGCACGGAAGATGGTTCCGAGGACTATATTGCTGTCAACCGTGTTGGTCGGTGCAATGCCGAGAGGGGTAGTGATCTTCTTTTCAGAGTAATCGAGAGTCTTGCTGATTTCGTATGCGATGAGACTGCCGATACGGGTGAGGTTGTTTCTGAATTTCTGTCTGTCGTTCTGAATATCTACGGAACGCAGTTCTGACAAATAGTCACAAATGATTGAGTTGCTTTGTGACAGGTTGATTACTTTCATAGGAATTGTAATTATCTATATCAGGGTGCAAATATACAAACAATTTTCCATATCACCAAAAAAATCGTCAAATCTCCAGTTACTTACTTAGCTTTAGCATACACTCTGGTGCGGAAAACCATATGTGTCCGACAAGATGAGAACTTGCCTTGTTGCAGACACCCGTATCGGCTACTTCCGAGGCACACATGCAGTATTTCTGAGAGGGGCAAAAATTATTACTGACGTTTCGGGCATTTTGTACTGACGTTTTCCCCATTTTGTACTGACGTTTCGGGCAAAACGCCACTAATAATTTTTGAGCG
>JAZQPD010000200.1:0-2779 GCA_045628285.1 Bacteroidaceae bacterium | reverse complement strand
CGTAGTGCCCGAAGAATGTCTGATTAATGTTTAGATAACTCCGGATTTGCCGCCTGAGTGGTCGTAGCACCCGAAGAATGGTCATTAATGTTTTAAAATAAAAGCTGAAGTCGAATTCTTAAAATCGCAACATCAAACACATGCGAACTTGGGATGACAGTTCGGAATCCAGATACCTACACACCTGAGGTAAGTCAGCTGGCCACCTTATTTCTCTCCGAAATAGAAGCCTGGCTCGGGTGGCTGATTGTAGGCTACGTTCTCGGTTGCCACACTCAGGCGGTACGGGATGTCGTGCATGAAGCAGTGGAAACGGTGGTCAGTCGGGATGTCGGTGCAATAGATGCGGAGTTCGTCGTTCTTTATAGTCCGTACTATCACTTCCTCACGCCAGTCACCAAGAATGTCGGCAGAAAGGCATGGATTGTTCTTCGTTCCGTTGTTGAATCGGCATTCGCCGTTTATGTCTAAGAGTACATCGCAGACACCGGTGTGCCAGTTGAACTTGGTAACCCTACCGCCATCAAGCAGTTCGCGGAGCAGATCACCATCCCACCATACTGCGGAGTTCACGGACACACGCCCCTGATGTGCTGTCAGTTCGCCCTTCATGTTGCGGATGCCTCCGGAGGCTGACGACCACATCTCCAGCCCAGGATTCGTAGGGTCGATGTCTGCAGCCATTCCCCTACCCACATCATCATTTGCCGGAATGGAGAAGAGTATTTCTCCAGTAGCGGCATCGTGGAGTTCTGAACATGGGTGTCCCTCATGTACATCCCACAGGAGGAGTTTGTCGGAATCGGGAGAGAAGGCATAGAGATGCATGGCATCGCCGTGACCCAAGCGGGTATTATATAATAAGGTGCCGTCGTGGTCGACACACATGGCTCCATAGATGATTTCATCCTTGCCGTCGCCATCCACATCTGCTACGCGGATATTGTGGTTTCCCTGTCCCGCACCGTTGTGGTTAGGCTGTTTGTCGGAATCGAATACCCAGTGCTGACTCAGATTTTTCCCATTCCAATCCCATGCAGCAAGTACGGCACGGGTGTAATATCCACGACACATCACCACACTCGGACGCTTTCCGTCGAGATAAGCCACACAGGCAAGATAGCGGTCGCTGCGGTTTGCTCTCGTATCGCCCCAGTCAGCAAGGTTGCCACGTTCGGGAACATAGTCGACGGTACACATTGCAGCACCCGTCTGTCCATTGAAGACAGTGAGATATTCGTTGCCGGAGAGGATTCGTCCGTTCCTCTCACGATAGTCGGCAAGAGGGTCGCCAAGAATCTTTCCCTGTCCGTCTACAGTACCGTCACTGGTCTTCATCACCACCTCAGCCTTTCCATCACCGTCGAGATCGTAGACCATGAACTGAGTGTAGTGAGCACCGGCACGGATGTTTTTCCCCATGTCGATTCGCCACAGGCGGTTATTGCCGACAGCACCGTCTCGGCTTATCTTGTAGCAGTCGAAGAGTACACTGCCTGTATAGCCGTCGTGGGCATTGTCCCTTGCATTGGAAGGGTCCCATTTAAGGATAATCTCATATTCCCCGTCACCATCCACATCGCCTACGGAACAATCGTTAGGGGAATAGGAATACTGGCGTCCGTTGGGAGTCGTCCCACCTTCAGGCCTATCGAGCGAAATACCAAGATAGCCTTTTGGTGCATCTGGTCTCACAACGAATGAACCATCCTTCCTGTGGCTTTCCTTCCCGTTGTCGACGGTACGTACTTCATAGGTTGCAGTCGAACTGCCGTCGTATCGGTCGCGGAAGAAAGTTGCACCCGTCAGTGGAGTCTTGTTGAGGCGCTTGCCGTTCTTATATATATTAAAGGAGGTATTCTCCGAGTCTTCATCAAGATATCTCCACGAGACTACGGCTGAATCACCTTTGCTGGTAGGAACGGCGATAACTCCTCTGCCGAGATTCTCCCTCTGCATTTGTGAATAGTCATAACGAGGCTGTCCCCACATGGCTATCGTGCTCGTGAGGATCAGGGTAATTGTCAAGGTCAGTCTTTTTGTCTTCATAATTAGTTAGTTTTGGTGTTTAGTTCTTTGATTCAGTAGTTCTTCGGGTAGATGTTCACAGGCAGGAATCCTGCGGACTTTCCTTCAAAATACAGCAGTGCATAATGTACCGTAAATCCGTCGAGGCTGTCGAGAGGCAGTTCGGTCCTGACATTCATGGCTGCCATCTGTTCCCTCAGTTTGGATGACGTAACACCCGAGAGCATTGTCTGATACTTCTTGTCTGCCTGCACACAGCAATTATAAACGGCTGCGTCAGGACTCGTATAGTTCACTTCGGCTTTCTCATGCAGAATGGCATTAAACGCATACGGATTGCTCAGGACTCCAAGTTTCTGCAATGCTGTGTCAATCAACTGGGTAAACACAACATCGTTGCTGTCATTGAATTCAATCTTGTCGTACCTTGCATAGAAGTCGAGTTCAGCACTGGCATTGTTTCCATCAGAATCCAGACACGAGGCTAGACAAAGTCCACCTGCAATAATCGCAACAAAATAAAATAATCTTTTCATCTCTTCTACAGTTTTACAATTTCCAGTGCAAAGATACGATTAAGCGAGCGAAATACAAAATAAATCAGTGTTTATTTTTATTTCCGAGCGTGAGTATCTTGCGCGAGCAAAGCAAGCGATAGATACGATTTAGCGAGCGAAATACAAAATAAATCAGTGTTTATTTTTATTTCCGAGCGTGAGTATCTTGCGCGAGCAAAGCAAGCGATAGATAC
>JAZQPD010000199.1:0-38340 GCA_045628285.1 Bacteroidaceae bacterium | reverse complement strand
TGCCTGGAGGGCAGTACCTTACCAACAGAACAAGGTAGTGTCTTCCAGACACCTCCTAAGGGTTAGTTCTATATCTGGGCACTTCGTACCCAGTTAATGACCGCCTCTTCGAGGCTGTAGTGCCCTCCAGGCACATTTGCTAAAGTTGAATAATTTTATTTATGGCTGATGGACCTCCGAGCTCTGCTCGCCTGAGTGGTCGAAGCACCGGAAGAACGCAGAACCAAATTCATTTTATACGCATTATTTTGTGCCATTGAACGCTCATCACGTCATCCTCATACTGAGTATAGCACCCTCTATAGTTGGGTACAGCCTCCTCTATAGCTGATGAGAATATCCAGTATAACTGAGGCAAACACCCACTTCGTTATAACCAACAAGGCTTGTTCGTTATAACGAAGTGGGCAAGTACGTTATAACGAAGTGCCCATGTTGGTTATAACGAACAGGGTGTTTATCTCAGTTCACCCGTGAGTTCTTGTCTGCTGTAGCAGGCATTTTCCTCCGATATTCGAGTCATACCTGACAGCTTGACCATGACATAAACTCTGCTATACCCCGACTTACAGACCGCACAATCCCGGTTTGATTTCCACAATCCTCGGTGAAGCCGACACTATCCTGATAACCATCCATCGGTATCCAGACATCATATTCATCATGTTCTTATGCAAGATACTCACGCTCGGAAATAAAAATAAATGCTGATTTATTTTGTATTTCGCTCGCTTAATCGTATCTTTGCAAGTTGAAATAATGACGTATGATTAGAAACAAGGAAGTTAGGAGTATAATAAAAGGTATACAGGAGAAGAAGGGCCGCAGGATAAGGGTAGTGGACCTGAGAAAGATTGGTGACTCGATATGCAATTTTATGGTAATCTGTGAAGGCGGGTCTCCCAATCAGGTGTCTGCCATTGCCGATTCCGTGGAGGAAACCGCAAGAAAGGAATGCAAGATAAAGCCTGTCTTCGTGGATGGTCTGTCGAACGGAATATGGGTGGCAATGGATTATTCGGATATTGTTGTCCACATCTTCCTTCCAGAGGAGCGGGCTTTCTACGACCTCGACAATCTGTGGGAAGACGGCAAGAGCGAGGATATTGAGGATTTAGGTAATTAGAAATTAGGGAATTGGGAATTAGGAATTATGAGTAAACCTGTTAAGAATAGTCCTTCTGGCGATGAAAGAAAGCCAAAGGGACCTAAGTTCAATTTCAGTTGGCTGTATATGATACTGTGCTTTGTGTTCATCGGCCTATATTTTTTCAATGGTCATACGGGTGGTGGCAGGGAGATTGCATATACGGATTTCCAGCAATGTATGGACAGCGGCTATGTGTCGAAGATTCTTATCAACAAGGATAAGCTGACTCTGACTTTCACCCCGTCCGAGGCTGGATACAGGTTCATATACGGCAATTCACCGAAGGACTCTGTCCGTCCGGTGAACGTGGAGTTCGGATCTATTGACAACCTCGAGACCTTCATTCAGGAGAAACGCGATGAGGGTAAGTTCAAGGGAAAGATAAACTATGAGAGGGCTGACGACCTGTTTCTTAATATATTGTGGCAGGTGGGTCCGATCATCCTCATAGTGGTGGTCTGGCTGATGATTATGCGCCATGTGGGTGGCGGCATGGGTGGCGGAGTATTCGGCTTTGGCAAGTCGAAGGCAAAACTCATTGACGGCAGCGACAAGAATGCACCGAAGGTTACCTTCAAGGATGTGGCAGGTCAGGCAGAGGCCAAACGCGAGGTCCACGAGATTGTGGACTTCCTCAAGAATCCTGAGAAGTACACCGAACTGGGCGGTAAGATTCCTAAGGGTGCCCTCCTCGTAGGCCCTCCTGGCACTGGCAAGACCTTGCTGGCGAAGGCTGTGGCTGGCGAGGCAGGAGTGCCGTTCTTCTCGATGTCGGGGTCCGACTTCGTGGAGATGTTCGTCGGAGTAGGAGCAAGCCGTGTGCGCGACCTCTTCCAGCAGGCAAAGCAGAAGGCACCGTGTATCGTGTTCATCGATGAGATTGACACCATAGGCCGTGCGAGGGGCAAGACTGTAAGCATGGGTGCCAACGACGAGCGTGAGGGCACTCTCAACCAGTTGCTTGCCGAAATGGATGGTTTCGGCTCGAACAGTGGAGTCATCGTGCTCGCTGCAACCAACCGTTCCGAGATCCTCGACAAGGCGTTGCTGCGTGCCGGACGATTCGACCGCCAGATTCATGTGGACCTTCCCGACCTCAACGAGAGAAAGGAGATATTCAACGTTCATCTGCAACCGATAAAGATTGACGAGACGGTAGATGTGGACCTCCTTGCACGCCAGACCCCGGGTTTCTCCGGTGCCGACATAGCCAATGTGTGCAATGAGGCAGCTCTGATTGCTGCACGCCATAACAGCACATGGGTATCAAAGCAATTTTTCCTTGATGCCATCGACAGGATTATTGGAGGTCTTGAGAAAAAGACAAAGATAATGACACAGTCCGAGAAACGTGCCATAGCACTCCATGAAGCCGGTCATGCCACCGTGTCGTGGTTCTGCCAATATGCCAATCCACTGGTTAAGGTGACGATTGTCCCTCGCGGACAGGCTCTCGGTGCTGCATGGTATATGCCAGAGGAACGGCAGATTACTACAAAGGAGGAAATGCTCGACGAGATTTGTGCCACTCTCGGCGGACGTGCCGCAGAAGAACTGTGTACCGGACGCATATCTACAGGAGCCATGAACGATCTGGAGACAACCACCAAGCGTGCCCTCGGCATGATCGTCTATGCAGGTATGGGAGAATCACTGCCGAACCTCTGCTATTACTCCAACAACGAGTACGAGATGACAAAGCCGTACAGCGAACATACAGCACAGTTGATTGACGAGGAAGTGAAGAAACTCATCAACGAACAGTATGCCCGTGCCAAGAAGATACTCTCCGACAATAAGGATGGCCATGCCCAGTTGGCACAACTCCTTATCGACCGCGAGGTTATCTTCGCAGAAGATGTGGAGAGAATTTTCGGCAAGCGTCCTTGGGTATCGCGCACAGAGGAAATCCTTGCACTCAACCAGGAATCGGCAAGGAACGATGAGAACCGCGACTCGTCCGACCATAGTTCCGAGAACGAGAAGATTATACGCCAGAAGGCAGTGGATGCCGTAGTGGAGAAGGCAAAGGCAAAGACAACTGAAACACCGCAGGACCCCGAATCCCCAAAGACTCCCGACACTCCGAAGGACCCAGAAACTTCAGATGCCCCGAAGAGCCCGAACACTCCACTCCCTCCTAAGGAAAACGAACAGAAAGGTTTATTTGGATGGTAAGGAAAGAACTGATAATACGAAGTCTTACGGGAGTGGCTTTCGTAGCCATATTGGTGGGAGCAATAATGTTTGGCCCTGTGTCGTTTGCCGTCCTCTTTGCTGTCATTACCGGAATGACAGTGTGGGAGTTCTGCACAATTGTCAACAACCATGCCGATTCCCAGGTCAATAGGCTCATTGCAACAATAGCATCCGTCTATTTCTTTGGATGTGTAATGGCTTTCAATGCCAATCTCAAGGGCTCGGAGATATTCATACCGTATGTCATTACATTGGTCTATCTCTTCATCTCTGAACTCTATTTCAAGGAAAACAACACCCTCCACAACTGGTCATTCACTATGATGTCACAACTCTATGTGGCCCTCCCGTTCGCATTGCTCAACACCCTCTCCTTCCTGCCGCTTCCTGTTGGCGGCGGCGATTTGGGAGCCGTCTATTTCCCCGTGTTCACACTCTCCATATTCATCTTTATATGGTCGTCCGATACGGGCGCATACTGCTTTGGCAGCTGGTTGGGACGCCACAAACTGTTTCCACGCATTTCGCCAAACAAATCATGGGAAGGAGTCATAGGCGGCGCATTCGTCGCAGTCGTTGCCTCTCAGGCCATTGCAACGTTTTTCCCCGCTTTCTCCAGCACCTCACACCTGCTCAACCGATTGGGATGGACAGGACTCGCATTCGTAGTAGTAATCTTCGGCACATGGGGCGACCTTGTTGAGTCTCTACTCAAACGCCGCCTGGGCATCAAGGATTCCGGACACATACTCCCCGGGCATGGCGGTATGCTCGACCGCTTCGACAGTGCTCTTATTGCCATCCCTGCAGCCGTAGCCTATATTTGGATACTGAACTCTTAATTGTCAATAATAAAAAATCCATTTTTAATTTTTTGTTTTCCAAATTTTTACTACCTTTGCAGAACTTAATCCAAATAAGTCATATATGAGTGAAATTCTAAACCCCGCCGCTCCTGCAGAAGAAACTGCAGCAGGCGAATCTCAAGAACAACTTCAGGAAGAAGTTAATGCGAGTGTTGAACAGGCCGTAGAAGTACCTGTTGAAGAGACTGCAGAGGAGTCTGCCCCTGCAACTCCAGTTTATCAATTCCAGTCGAAGGAAGAAGTGCTTGATTGTGTGAAGGAACTTGTATCGTCAGATGCAGAAGTCTCTCGTCAGCAACTTGACAGCCTGAAAAGCAGCTTCTATCGTTTCCACAAATTGGAAGCCGAGGAAGCGTTCAAGAAATATGTTGATGAGGGTGGTGATGTTGAAGCATATCAACCGACGCCTGATCCAGACGAGGCCGTCTTCAAAGAGCTGATGACTGCAATACGCGAAAAACGTGCCGCACAGCAGAAGGCTCAGGAAGAACAGCGCGAAGCCAATCTGGCAAAAAAATTGCAGATTATCGACAGAATCAAGGCCATTCTCGAAAAACCTGATGATGTCAACAAATCATATAAGGATTTCAAGGCACTCCAGCAGGAGTGGAACGAAACGGGAGATGTACCTGCCACTCAGTCTACAGACCTCTGGCGTACATACCAGCAGCAAGTAGAACAGTTCTACGACACCCTCAAGCTCAACAACGAATTCCGTGCATACGATTTCAAGAAGAATCTCGAAATCAAGACACAGATATGCGAAGCCGCAGAAAAACTGGCAGACGAACCGGATGTAGTGTCAGCATTCCGCAAACTCCAACTCTTCCATCAGCAGTTCCGCGAGGTGGGCCCCGTTTCCCGCGAACTCCGTGAGGAAATATGGGAGCGCTTCAAGGCTGCTTCCACAGTCATCAATAAGAAACACCAGGATTTCTTTGAAGGCCGCAAAGCACAGGAACAGGAAAACCTCGACCAGAAGACAGCCATCTGCGAAATCATCGAGAGTTTCGATATCAGCGAACTCAAGACCTTTGCTGACTGGAACAAACTGTCAGAGCAGATTACCCAACTCCAGGCAAAGTGGAAGACTATCGGATTTGCTCCTCAAAAGCACAACGTGGCAATCTACGAGCGTTTCCGTGCAGCATGCGACAACTTCTTCAACCGCAAGGCAGAGTTCTTCAAGGAAGTACGCAGCAGTCTTGCCGACAACCTGAGAATCAAGCGTGAACTCTGCGAGAAGGCAGAAGCGCTGAAGGACAGCACCGATTGGAAGGAAACTACGGATGCCCTTATCGAACTCCAGAAGAAATGGAAAGAGACAGGTGCCGTGTCAAAGAAGTACAGCGACGACATCTGGAAACGCTTCAACGAGGCATGCGACACGTTCTTCGAGGCAAAGAAGAAAGCCACATCCTCACAGTTCTCCGAACAGCGCGAAAACCTCAGCAAGAAAAAATCCATCATCGAGCGCCTTCAGGCAATACCAACTCCTGAAGAGGCAAGCGAGGAACTCAGCGAAACCCTCCATGCCATCCAGGATGAATGGGCAGAAATCGGACACGTACCGTTCAAGGAAAAGGATAAGATATTCAAGGCATTCCGTGCCGAAATGGACCGTTTCTATGCAGTAATCGGAGCAACAGCCACCAAGCGCCGCATAGAACGGTTCAAGAACGAACTCAAGAACGGTGGAGCCGACAAACTCCGTGACCGTCTCACCCGTCAGTACGATATCCTCAAGAACGAGATAAAGACTTACGAAAACAACCTCGGATTCCTCAACCTTACATCAAAGTCAAAGGAAGGCAACAGTCTCGTCGACGAACTCAACCGCAAAGTCGACAAACTCCGTGCCGACCTCGAGGAAATCAAACTCAAGATCAAGGCATGCGACCAGTCCGAGGAAGAACTCGACGAAGCAACAGAAACCCAGGCAGAAGCAGAGGCACCAGCCGAGCCAGAAGCATAATCGAACATACACATAGTCCCAGCAAAAACAGCACCCCTCCGAGTGCTGTTTTTTTCAGTTTATTATCCAATGTTGCAAATATAGTGAAAAATAGACAAACAAAAAAATAATTGGGAATATAAATGGCAGAAAAATAGACAAACTTATTATGGGCCATAATGTACAAAAACAAGGATGACAAACATTTGATTTTTTGTCATCCTTGTTGATTTTTAGCGTTTTATGGCAGGTAGATATCGCTATCTGCCTTAATACTCATCCTCATTGAAGAGGAAGTCTTCCTTTGAAGGATAGTCGGGCCAGATTTCTTCTATTGATTCATAGATGTCGCCTTCGTCTTCGATTTCTTCAAGATTTTCGATTACTTCAAGAGGTGCGCCGGAACGAGTGGCGTAGTCAATGAGTTCTTCTTTTGTTGCAGGCCATGGAGCATCTTCCAATTTGACTGCCAATTCAAGTGTCCAATACATAGGCTCAAAATTTTAGGGCGCAAAAATAATAATTTTTTTTTAAACTAAGAAATTTTTTTCTGCTTAAATGTTGTTGAGAAAAAAGTTTGAAAAAGTTGCTGGAAAATTTGGACGGGATGGGGTTGTGTCCTTTCACCCTTCAGTTACATTTTTGGGGAGGGTTGCCAGAATTGTTCTGGAATGGATGCCTGGATGTTGATGTGGCGGGCAAGGACGAAGAAATAGTCGGAAAGCCGGTTGAGATATTGAGGCAAATATGAATCGGAGAAACTGAAATCCAATCTCCATATCAGTCGTTCTGCCCGACGGCATACGGTGCGGCAGATGTGTGTCTGGCATGCTGCGGGTGTACCTGCAGGGAGTATGAAGGAATGGACTTGGGGCAGTTGTGCAGTGATTTGGTCGATTTCATGCTCGATGTCTTCGGGAGTGAGGGCAGTGCTGAAACTGGCTGACTGTGGTGCTCCTGCAAGTATGCTTCCGATGACGAAGAGGTCGGACTGTATGGACGAGAGGATGGACGATTGATGGTTGGCTTGTCCTGAACTTGTCGAAGGGGTGGTTGGTGGTTGGAGCATTGCGATGAGCAGGCCTATGTGGCTGTTGAGTTCGTCGATGGTGCCGTAGGCTTCGAGTCGTGGGTCGGTCTTGCTGACGTGTGTTCCGTCGGCGAGCAATGTGCTGCCTTTGTCTCCTGTCTTTGTATAAATCATATATTGAAATTACGATTTCGGGTTTATATCACATAGTGTTGTTTGTATCTCTTCGGATCGTAGACCACGAGACCGATGTGCTTCATATCGAAAGTGGCAGTGGCCTTGGGGTCGGCAACGATGGATTCCCAGCGCGGCCTGTTCTCTTTGTCGATGTGCTCTACGAGTTCCCAGGGCGGGTCGTCGCCGAGGAATTGCTGAAGTCGTGGACGCAAGTTGTTCCTGTCGGCCAGTATCTCCGTAACCAGACGGAAAGCCCAGGGGGACTGCACTCCAAATCCTTTACTATGCCACCAGCGAGTGATACTCATATCCCGTTTTTTGTCCGAATGAACTGAATAATTGTGCAAATGTAGAAAATAATTATGAATTATGAATCATGTTTAGGGTTTTTCTCACCTGAACTCCTAAAAAAAAGAAAATAATGTGAGAGGAATTATTAATTATTTTCGTATCTTTGCATGGTGAAAGTAGCGACAATAGGTTTTTTTGACGGAGTTCACAGGGGCCACAGGCATCTTGTCCGTCGGGTTCTGGAACTGGCTGAGAACAGGAATGCTCAGTCGGTTTTGGTTACTTTCACGGTCCATCCGCTTGCTGTGCTGTGTCCGGAGAAGGCTCCGAGGCTGTTGACTACAAACGAGGAGCGTGCCCTTCTGCTGCGTGACACGGGGGTGGATGATATTGTGATGATTCCCTTCTCTAAGGAACTGGCGGATATGAGTGCGAAGGATTTCATGTTGCAGATACTGCAGGAACGGCTGGGTATCACTACTTTAGTAATAGGCTATGACCATCATTTCGGCAATGCGCAGGGTGGACATGACTATGCCGGATATGCTGGGGAACTTGGAATGGAGATAGACATGGCGAGTGCCGTTGATGGTGTCAGTTCGTCTGCGATAAGGACGATGCTTCTCAGTGGAGATATCGTGGGTGCCAACGATGCATTGGGCCACCGCTATTCATTGGGCGGAAAGGTCGTAGGCGGTCATCAGTTGGGGCGTACGATAGGGTATCCTACAGCCAATATTGAGGTGGAGCCTTGCAAGTTGTTGCCGAAGAACGGTGCATACATCGTGAATGTCATCACCGCTAATGGCTGTTTTACGGGAATGATGAACATCGGGCATGGTACGGTGGAGGTGCATCTGCTGGATTTCAGCGGTGACCTGTATGGGCAGAATGTAAGTGTGGAATTTATCGGTTTTCTCCGCAACGAGATGGAATTTGATTCGCTGGACGGACTGAGAGTTCAGCTCGAAAAGGATGAGAAGAACATAAAACAAAATATATCATGGCAAAGATTTTAGTTACAGGGGCTGCTGGCTTCATTGGTTTCCACCTCTCAAAACGTCTGCTTGAACGAGGTGACGAGATTGTCGGGATTGACAACATGAATGATTATTACACTCCGAAACTCAAGGAGGCCCGTCTGGCTCAGATTGAGAATCATCCTTCATTCAAGTTCGTGAAGGGTGACATTGCCGACCGTGAACTGATGCCTCGACTGTTTGAGGAAGAGAAATTCGACAAGGTGGTGAATCTTGCCGCACAGGCTGGAGTGAGATATTCCATCGAAAATCCGTTTGCGTATGTGGACAGCAATCTTGTCGGGTTTGCCAACATCCTTGAGTGCTGCCGCCACAATGGGACCAGGCATCTCGTTTATGCTTCGTCAAGCAGTGTGTACGGCGGAAACAAGAAGGTGCCGTTCTCTGAGGAGGATAAGGTAGACAACCCTGTATCGCTCTATGCTGCAACGAAGAAGGCAAACGAACTGATGGCAAGTTGCTATACGAAACTGTACGGCTTTCCTGCAACCGGACTCCGGTTCTTCACCGTCTATGGTCCTTGGGGACGTCCGGATATGGCTCCGATTCTCTTTGCAACAGCTATCAGGGACGGAAAACCAATCAAGGTGTTCAACAATGGTGACATGATGAGGGACTTCACATACGTGGATGACATTGTCGAAGGAATCATAAGAGTGGTGGACAGCAAGGGCAACGAGGCTCCAAAGGATGGTGAAGAACTCCATAGAGTGTACAATATCGGTTGCAGTAATCCTGTGAAACTCATGGATTTCATTGACACTATCGAGGAGGCTATGGGTAAGAAGGCAGAGAAGATTATGATGCCTATGCAGCCAGGAGATGTGTACCAGACGTATGCGGACACTACAAAACTTGAACAGGACATGGGCTATAAGCCACACGTGACCTTGAAGGAGGGCATAGGCGAGTTTATAGGCTGGTTCAAAGATGCCGACAAGTATGGGCTTTGAAGGAGTTAACAGTTAATGGTTAACAGTCGACAATGAATTAATTGACACTAGTGATGGACTTGGAGAGGATTAGGGAGAATTTCCCGATATTGGGCAGGGAGGTGTACGGCAAACCGCTCGTATATCTTGATAATGCGGCTACTACGCAGAAACCGAAATGTGTGGTGGAAGCCATTTCTGACGAATACTATAACGTGAATGCCAATGTGCATCGTGGTGTGCATTTCCTCTCGCAGAAGGCAACTGACTTGCATGAGGCTGCGCGAGAGACTGTGAGGGCTTTTATCGGTGCTGGGAGTACTGACGAGATTGTCTTTACCCGTGGAACTACCGAGAGCATCAATCTCCTTGCCAGTTCCTTTGCAAAGGTGGCAGAGGGCAGGGAGGTAATAGTGTCGGTAATGGAACACCATAGCAATATCGTTCCCTGGCAACTGAATGGATTCGTGGTCAGACCGTTCGAGACTCTTGAAGAACTGGATGAGTTGATTTCGGACGAGACGGCATTGGTCAGCATATCCCATGTGTCAAATGTACTTGGTGTGCAGAATCCTGTGAGGGGAATTATCAGAAAGGCTCACAAAAGGGGAATCCCGGTGATGATAGACGCAGCGCAGTCAGTGCCTCACATGGCGGTGGACGTGAAGGAACTGGATTGTGATTTCCTGGCTTTCAGCGGTCATAAGGTCTACGGTCCGACTGGTATCGGAGTGCTTTACGGAAAAGAGGAGTGGCTCGACAAACTTCCGCCTTATCAAGGTGGAGGCGAGATGATAGGCCACGTCTCGTTTGAAAAGACTACCTTCAATGTCTTGCCGTACAAATTTGAAGCGGGGACTCCAGATTATATCGGCTCACATGCATTGGCTGTGGCGCTGGATTATGTGTCGGGCATTGGAATGGACGTAATCCACGACTACGAGATGGAACTGACACGATATGCAAGAGGGCGGCTCGCTGAGATTGATGGCATGAAACTGTATGGAGATGATGGCAGTTCGTCTGTGATTTCCTTCAATCTCTTCAATGGAGACACCCTTATCCATCATCTTGATGTCGGAACTTTGCTTGACCGTTTGGGAATAGCTGTGCGCACGGGTCACCACTGTGCGGAACCGCTCATGCTCCATCTGGGTGTAGAAGGAACGGTACGCGCATCAATATCGTTCTATAATACTAAGGAAGACATAGATTCACTTGCAGCCGGACTTGCCAGAGTGCGGAATATGTTTTAGCAGGCTCTTCTATCTCTCGCTTTCGTCGACGAGGCAGCATATGTGTTCGTTGAATGAATCGGCATGCATGAGGTCCTCGATGTTCAGGTGCATCCTCCAGCGCCAGTAATGACGGGGATTTGCCGGTATGTTGATGCGTTCCGACCTTGCATCCGGATTGCGGAGGCTATCGTCCATGCCGAGCCAGTCCTGCATGGTAAGGATGCAGAATACTGATGGCGATGCGAGATGGTTGCGAATCACTCTTTCCACCAGCCATCCAGGAGCTTTCTCAGGAGCAGTGCCTTTCATCTTCAACACATTGTTATAGTACCGCTGGGCACTTTCGGGTTCTTCTTCCCACCATCCGCGGAAAGTTGGTGTGTCGTGACTTGATATTGTGCATACGGAAAGAACCGGGTTGTTGGCAGGATTTCCGAATTCCACCCCCATCTCCTTAGGCATACTCTGTATTTCAAGTGATAGGATTCCCAACTGCCGTATCACCCAAGGCACACATTCCGGAACCATCCCAAGGTCTTCGCCACAGCATATCATGAGGTTGCTTTCGGTAAGTGCAGGCAGTTTCTTCATCGCCTCTTCGTACCAGAACTGAGTGTGACGGTGATAGAAATAATGTTCGTACAGATTATTGAATGCTGCCTTTTCCGAGTCGCTGAGGTGTTGGTAGGTGGGCTCGTCCTTTGCTCCAATCTTCGGGTGGTACTTGCCCTTTTCGTTCTTGTCCTCAAGAAACAGTTGCATGATGAAATCCATGTCGTCCCATTTGCCTATCTCGCTGGCATCCATAGGCAGTGCTGGACTGAAATGTCCCATCAGTCCGCTCTTCTCCGGCATTGGTATTTCCCAGATGCGGAAGAATCCAAGCAGGTGGTCAATCCGGTAGGCTGAGAAATACTGTGCCATGCCCTGCATCCTCGACTTCCACCATGAGTAGCCGTCCTTCGACATCTCTTCCCAGTTGTAGGTCGGGAATCCCCAGTTCTGCCCGTCCTTTGTAAAGAAATCAGGCGGTGCGCCTGTCTGTCCGTCCATGTGGAAGAGTTGCGGATGAGTTGCGGCATCCACTCCGTTACGGTTCACACCGATGGGGATGTCACCCTTGAGAATAATGCCTTTTTCCCTAGCATAGGCTGCCACTTCCGACAACTGTACGTGGAGTAGATATTGAGTGAAATAATACAGCCGGACATCTTTCTGCTCTTTACTTGCCGGCATTGGATAGTGCGTGGCACGAAACTGTGCATAGTCTGTCAGCCAGTCTTCGTTTGCCTTGAAGAAGGTGCTGAATCCTTCCGAGTCAAGTACGGCATCCCCCTTTTCAATGAACAGCTTACGGATGCTTTCCCTTTTAATCCTGTTGACAGCCTCATAGTCGAGGCATGTGTCGGGCTGTGATGGTGCAGGAAGGTTGATGCCCTCGTGACGCAAGTCCAGGTACATAGGGTGCAATGCCCTGCAACTGATACTGTTGTAGGGATAACTGTCTTTCCAGTTTCCGTCGGTCGTGGTGTCGTTGATGGGCAGAATCTGGATGACTTTCAGGTGGGTCTTCACTGCCCAGTCGATGAGCATCTTCAAGTCGCCGAAGTCGCCTACACCCTGGCTGCCCTTGCTCCGAAGCGAGAATACAGGTACAGCGACTCCTGCCACCCTCTCGGCTTCCTTCCATTTGTCTGTGACCGTGACGTGCTGTGAGTCCTGGGCATCTGCCGTGTGCGGCAGGCACCCTACTTCGGTGCGGATCATTCTTCCGTCCTTCATCACACAATAGCGGTATTCCGTTCCCGCCTGTATGTCGGCACTGCCGGCCCAGGTTATTCCGTCGGTAGTAGAGAGTTCTATAAACATGCCGTCAGCAGTATGTATGGAGAGATACTCTCCCCAACGGGTCCTATATTCTATTTGGTAAATCATCGCTTTATCTGGTTTTATCTTGCAAATATAACGAATTTGTATGAAATGGCAAAAAAGGAAGAACATCAAATATGCACTTATTCATAAATATTAGCATCAATTATTTTGTATTATTACGAACTTTCCTTATCTTTGCAAATTAATTTTAGGAATTACAAACATTGAGTTAAACAAGAAATTTTATATGGGAAGAAAGATTCAGTTCAGTCTGGTATATAGGGATATGTTCCAGTCGAGTGGCAAATATCAGCCACGCAAGGACCAGCTTGAGCGTATTGCTCCAGTGATTATCAAGATGGGGTGCTTTGCACGAGTAGAAACCAATGGCGGTGCCTTTGAACAGGTAAATCTGCTCTATGGTGAGAACCCCAACAAGGCTGTACGCGCCTTCACGAAACCGTTCAACGAAGTGGGAATAAAAACTCACATGCTCGACCGTGGTCTGAATGCCTTGCGTATGTTCCCTGTACCATCTGACGTTCGCCGTCTGATGTATAAGGTGAAGCATGCCCAGGGTGTCGACATCACTCGTATATTCTGTGGCCTGAACGATGTGAGGAATATCATTCCTTCAATCAGGTATGCACTGGAGGCAGGAATGACCCCACAGGCAACCCTGTGTATCACCACCTCTCCAATCCATACTGCAGAATACTATGCGGACATCGCCGAACAGCTCATTGCAGCAGGTGCTCCTGAAATCTGTCTGAAGGACATGGCTGGTATCGGTCAGCCTGCAATGCTTGGCAAACTGGTTGGAATGATCAAGGCAAAGCATCCAGAAATCATCATACAGTATCATGGGCACAGCGGTCCCGGATTGAGTATGGCAAGTATCCTTGAGGTATGTAAGGCTGGTGCTGATGTCATAGACACAGCCATCGAGCCACTCTCATGGGGAAAGGTTCATCCTGATATCATCTCTGTTCAGAGCATGCTGAAACATGCTGGATTCGATGTTCCTGAAATCAATATGGATGCCTACATGGAGGCTCGTAAACTGACTCAGGAATTCATCGACGACTTCCTCGGTTATTTCATGAATCCGTCAAACAAGCTGATGTCCTCGCTCCTGCTTGGCTGCGGCCTGCCGGGTGGCATGATGGGAAGTATGATGGCAGACCTCACAGGTGTGATGGCAGCAATCAATGCAAACCGTCAGAAGGACGGACTGGAACCATACAGCGAAGATGCACTGCTCGTGAAACTCTTCAACGAGGTAGCATACGTATGGCCAAGAGTAGGTTATCCTCCATTGGTAACTCCGTTCTCACCGTACACAAAGAATATTGCTCTCATGAATCTCCTCACAGAGTCAATGGGTAAGCCTCGTTACAGTATGATGGATGACAGTATCTGGGGAATGATACTTGGCAAGAGCGGTAAGCTTCCTGGCGATGTGGCTCCTGAACTTAAGGAACTGGCAAAGGAAAAGGGACTTCAGTTCACTACTGCCGACCCTCAGAGCTATTATCCTGACGATCTCCCTCGCTTCATCAAGGAAATGGAAGAGAACGGATGGAATCGTGGCCAGGACGACGAGGAACTCTTTGAGTTTGCTATGCATGAGAGCCAGTACCGTGACTACAAGAGCGGCATAGCAAAGGAACGCTTCAACAAGGACCTCCAGGCTGCAAAGGACAAGGAAATGCAGAAGAAGGGCATGAGTCTTGAAGAGGTGGCTGCCTTCAAACATGCAAAGGCAGATGCGATAGTCGCTCCGGAAAGCGGAACTGTACTCTATGAAATCAATGGTGGCAGTGAAGGTGCTGCATCAATTGCCCCTGCCATAGGTAAGGGATTCAAGGAAGGAGAGCGTTTCTGCTACGTACAGAACCAGTATGGCCAGTTGATCGAGGTTCCAGCTTGTCTCGGCGGCAAACTCGTCGAAATTTGTGCTGGTCAGGGCCAGAAGGTGATGAAAGGCAATCCTATTGCCTACATAGAGAGAACAGAGGGCTGATGGGCTAAAGGAGTCTTGAAACTATAATACAGAATTATTATCGTGGCTTGTCGGGAACGTTTTTTTGATATCTATGGCCGTGATGCTGAGGGCGTAGCTTTCTGTCCACAGCGAATAGTACCGGTAGGAGCTCATTCCGATTATGGACTGGGCAAGATTACTGGTCTGGCTTTGGATAAGGGCATTCATATTGCTTTCAGTCCAAAACACAACGGAGTTATCGAACTGACTTCATTGCAGTTTGGCAAACGGGCACAATGGCACATCAGGGAGGTTCCCGAGGAGTGTCAGGGTGACTGGGCTGACTATCTACGTGGTGCTACGATTGCCTTGAGCCGAAAGTATCAACTTCATACAGGCCTGTGTGGCGTGATAGAGGGAAGCCTTCCTATTGGGGGCTTGTCCTCGTCGGCTGCCGTGACAATCGTGTTCATCACAGCCCTTGCGCGGGTGAACAATATCACGATGTCACAGACAGAGCTGATTCACAATGCACTCTATGCAGAGAAACAGTATGTGGGAGTGAATGTGGGAACCACTGACCAGTCGTGCGAGGTGTTTTCGAAGAAGGATCAGTTGCTGTTCGTAGATACCCGCGATGATTCCTACGAACTGATTCCTACGAGTAAGGACATGAAACCCTACGAGATTGCCATCTTCTTCAGCGGGCTCGAGAGAAGTCTTGCCGGCACCAAGCTCAATATGCGTGTCGATGAGGCCCGCAGTGCTGCCTATGCCCTGAAGGCTTATGCAGGAATGGAATATGGCAAGTATAACGAGACCAACCTCAGGGATGTCCCTCGTGAAATCTTCGAGGAACATAAGTCGAAACTGCCAGAGACATGGAGACGACGTGCAGAGCATTGGTACACCGAACAGGCCCGTGTAGAACAAGGCGTGGAGGCTTGGCGTGTAGGCGACATTGAACGCTATGGCAAGCTTTCGTTCGAAAGTGGACAGTCCTCTATCGAAAACTGGGAAACTGGTTGTCCGGAACTGAAGACACTCTACGACATAATGCTCCATACTGACGGAATCTATGGAGGCCGCTTCTCTGGTGCGGGATTCAAGGGATGTTGCATGGCGCTTATTGACCCTGCATTCGAGGAATCCATCCTTCGGCAGGTAACAGAGCAGTACTGCAGGACATATCCTGACCTGAAAGACAAGTATAAATCCATCATCTGCCACAGTGCAGATGGCGTCAGACTTGCTCTGCCAGAATAAATAGTGAAGAACAGCAGTCGATTTTGCTGTCACCAAATGAACTGGAGATAGCTGAATCGTAAATAGTAAATTTCAAAATAGTAAATAACTTAATGAGTCTAATCAAATCAATTTCCGGAATTCGCGGAACAATAGGCGGAGTGGCAGGCGAGGGCCTTAACCCACTCGACATAGTGAAGTTCACCAGTGCTTATGCAACACTGATAAGAAAGACATGTGCAAGCGAAAGACCAAAGATTGTTGTCGGTCGTGACGCGCGTATCTCTGGTGAGATGGTAAAGAATGTAGTGTGCGGAACCCTCATGGGTATGGGATTCGATGTGGTCAACATCGGCCTGGCATCAACACCGACTACTGAACTGGCCGTCACGATGGAAGGTGCTGAT
The DNA here is from genome assembly GCA_045628285.1 of Bacteroidaceae bacterium. Classification (GTDB taxonomy): domain Bacteria; phylum Bacteroidota; class Bacteroidia; order Bacteroidales; family Bacteroidaceae; genus Colivivens. The sequence goes on along the minus strand of JAZQPD010000199.1, from coordinate 21,952 downwards.
GGTGGTATCATCATCACAGCCAGCCATAATCCTCGCCACTGGAATGCCCTCAAACTTCTCAACAAGGACGGAGAATTTCTCAATGCAGCAGAGGGCAACGAGGTACTACGCATAGCTGAGGCAGAGGAATTCACATTCGCAGACGTGGATAGTCTCGGCCATTACCGTGAGGACGATTCCTTCAACCAGCGCCATATTGACCTCGTTCTCGGTCTCGACCTCGTTGATGTCCCTGCAATCAGGAACGCACATTTCAAGGTGGCATTCGACAGCGTGAACTCAGTAGGCGGAATCATTCTTCCTATGCTCCTCGAACAACTCGGAGTGGAAAAGGTGACACCTCTCTATTCGGAACCGACAGGTGATTTCCAGCACAATCCGGAACCATTGGAGAAGAACCTCTCCGACATAATGTCTCTCATGGCAAAGGGCGGTCATGATGTAGCATTCGTGGTTGACCCCGACGTAGACCGACTGGCATTTATTCAGGAAGACGGCAGGATGTATGGTGAAGAGTACACATTGGTTACGGTTGCCGATTACATCCTCAAGCATACTCCAGGCAACACCTGCTCAAATCTCTCCTCAACACGTGCTCTCCGCGATGTAACCGAAAAGTACGGCAAGCAGTACAATGCTGCTGCAGTAGGAGAAGTGAATGTGGTGACCAAAATGAAGGAAACAGGTGCAGTCATCGGTGGTGAAGGCAATGGTGGAGTCATCTATCCTGCTGCCCACTATGGCCGTGATGCATTGGTAGGCATCGCTCTCTTCCTTTCACATCTCGCTCACGAAGGCAAGAAGGTCAGCGAACTCCGCAAGACCTATCCTGAATATCAGATAGCAAAGAACCGCATTGATCTTGAACCGTCAACGGATGTAGATGCCATCCTTGCAAAAGTAAAGGCTATGTATGCAGGTAAGGACGGTATTGCAGTCAACGACATAGACGGTGTGAAGATTGACTTCCCAGACAAATGGGTACATCTCCGCAAGAGCAACACTGAACCTATCATCCGTGTCTATTCAGAAGCACAGACCATGCAGGCAGCCAATGAAATCGGCAAGCAAATCATGGACATCGTCTATTCAATGAAGGACTCCGAGCTTTTGCTCGCCTGAGCGAAGCGAAGAACGGCTCTTTTTGCAATATATAATAAGGTATAAGTTCAGGAATCAGTTATTGGTTCCTGATTTTTTACAGCCTTAGTGTAAATCTTGTTGAGGCGAGGCAGCCTACGTTTTCCTTGAATTCGCATAGACCGTAGTTTGGACTGCCGTCTTCAGTGGAGATACCTATGTCGATGGTTCTGACAGAGGAATGGGCATTGTAGTAGTATTCGAAAACTTTGTAGGACAGGAAGTTCATGGAGTGGAGTTGTGGATAGTCGGGTATGTCGCCCCAATATATGACCTGGACGGTTTCCCTTGATGTATGGAATATCTGTGCTGCGGCTATGTCGGTGCCTTCCTTGTCGGTGACGATGAAAAAGTCAGCTGGGATGATCCGTATGGTGTCGAGTACGTTCTGGAAACTCATTCTGAGTGGGTGGCCACGACGAATGTGGTTGATGTGGATGACTTCGTAGGCTCGTGCCACTTCATCGGGGTTCGTGCTGTCGAGTTTGAGAAACTGGAGTCCGAGGGTGAGGGACTTGTGGAGCTTGTTGCGGGTCTTGCTGTCGACAAGCTGTTCGTAATGCTCGAACTGTGAGAGGTTGAAATGGTGGTTGTAGTCGATGCTCTCGATGGTGGCTCCCGCACTCATGAGGGCGCGGAAGGTCTTGACGTTGTCAAGTTCGTCGTAGAGTGGTGGCGGGAGGATGATGCGTATGTGCTTTCCGATGGATATGGCATAGTCCTTGAGGCAAAGGCATGCTTCGTCATAGTATTGAAGTGGTACTGCTGTGTTGGAACTGAATCCCCCGTAGGATGCAGAGAATGGTGACAGAAGCATATCGCCGGTCTCGCCGAGGATGATTCCTAAGCGAGTCTTGGATTCGTGGAATACAAGGTAGTGGAGGCCGATGCATTTTCCTTTGTTCAGTTCCGCAAACTCAACGCTGTTGAAGATGCTGAACGGCTGCGGAAACAAATTCTTGTATTCCTTGGATGTGATTCGGCGGACTTCCATTTTAATGGTTAGAAGTTAACGGTGAATTATCGGCTATCTGATTCCGTGATAGGTTCTCTGCACCTCCTCGTAGCTGGCAAGGTTGCCGATGTCGTAGCGGCTACCGGGCATTTCCATTGCGTGGACGGGTACCTGGGTACAGAGCCATGCAATGTAACTTCCTGGAGCATCGATTCCGCAACCACTCTCGATGCCTTTCTGTACGAGCCGGGCATCTTCCCTTGTGTAGAAATAGAACGGAGGGGCGCACCAGTGGGTTGCTGGGTTCGGTGATTTTTCGGTCATGAGAAGAATGCGGTCATCGGAGTCGATGGTGACCACACCCGTCTTGAGGAGTTTCTGTTCGTTTGCCTCGTAGTATCGCATGATGGCAGAGGTGCCTTTCGACTTTGCGTACTCCACGAACTTCGTGAGGCTGAAATCGAGGACATTGTCGCCTGCGATGACCAACATGTCGTCGTCAATATGGAGTGTGTCGATGGCAAACTGAATGTCCTTCACTGCACCAAGACGGGTCTCGTTGGTGGAAGTGCCGTCATCGACAACGGTAATCTTCTGTGATTTCTTTGCTGCCCAATCCTGAAAGTGATGTGCAAACTTATGGTTGGAGATGACTACATATTCGTCGACTTCTCCGCAAATGTCTATATCGTCGATAAGCCAGTCGAGGATGGTCTTGTCACCGATTGTCAGAAGAGGCTTAGGAAAATTTTCTGTCAGAGGATACAGGCGAGTGGCATATCCCGCTGCAAGGATGAGACATTTCATTTTAGTTATAAGTTAACAGTTAACAATGTATTATTGATTATCAGTATCCAAGTTGATATGAAATCTCATAATACATCGGAAGTACGTATCCTGATGCGTTGGATGTACCGGAGGTGTGAGGAATGATGAGTCGGACTTTTGCAATCCTGCCTGCGTTGCGTGTGAGGCGGATGAAGTCGAGTGGTTTGAGCCAGCCGGTAGGAACTACTGATGACCCATACTTGCCCATCATGTCTCCCTCCGTGAATGATGCCGTGTAGGAACGGCTCTGGTGGGAGTACTTGACCTGCAATTTGTCAACGATGTTAGGCTTGTAGATGTTGGCATTTATCGTGTCACCCGACTCGATGTCGTATTCAAGGAAGCGGCAGAGCAAACGCTTGGTAATTGTGCTGTCGGGGTCTTCTTTTGCCATTTCAACCATTGTCTTGCCTTCACCTTTGCGCACAATCTGCATGTAGATACCTGTACTGCTGAACTGTACGAACTCGTTTTTGGTGGTGTCGGTGATGGTATCCTGCTTATAGAACTCACTTTCGGTGATGACTCGGATAGGCCCTGTGAATTCGTTGTCCTTGATGAATTTGTTGATAGCATTTTTTTCCTTTTCTTTCATGTCAGCATAAGTCTCCCCATCGCTGCAGGAGAAGAAAGCAAGGAATGTAAACTGTAGCACGAAAAGTGCTATAAGCACATATATCAGTCGTTTCATAATGAAATTATTTGTCGTTTGAACTCACAAAGGTAATAAAAAATTCTGATTACAGCCCAAAGAAGAACATAAAATAGTGTTATCGCAAGCAAATTAGGTTGCCATTCGATAGTTGACCATAGTTGGGATGCCGCAAATTCAGTAGTGGAGTTCATAATGGATACAAGCCATACGAGGATGTTGGTCAAAAGATGTTGGACACCCGGCAACAGCCATAGTATCCACCAGAAGATGGATAAGGTCATTATGGCAGGTGTGAGGATGCTGATGACGAGATTTGTGAGTGCGGACAGTAGGGGTATCTGGTGAAAATAATATGCTACGAGAGGTGCGGTGAACAGGGTGCATGAAACGGTAATTACAATTATTCCCAATCCTTGGTGCAGGAGACGCTTCAGTTTGCCAGACAGAACCGACTGACTGATGAGGCTGTCGCATAAGGGCTTGCCGATGACTATGATTCCGAGTATTGACATGAAGGAGAGTTCAAATCCTATGTCGAACAACTGCAAGGGATTGACGCACAGCATGACGATGGCTGCGAATGCCAGTGAGTTGAGCGAGAAACTCTCTTGATAGAATATCTTTGACAGAATCATGATGCTGCACATAATTGTCGCCCTTGTCAGTGAGGGCGACATGCCGGTAATAAGTGTGAAAAGCCATAGACAGGTTAGGATAACTATACTTGAAATCCATCTCCATCGTCTCGTCACTATCTTTCCGAATAGGAATAGTTCAAGTATGGCATAGATGAGAGTAAGGTGGTAGCCTGAAAGGGCGAGGATGTGACTGATGCCAGCCCTTGAATACTGCTGGCGGAGTTGGGGTGTGAGATTCTGTTTGTTGCCAATGGTCATTGCCTCGATGATAGCACCTTCCTCACCGGTTATTCCTCGTGAATGATAGAGGGCGGACAGCCGTTCCTGCATGCCGTAATGGAAAGGCAGAGGCGACTTTTTGTTGGATTTCTCAAACTTGTTCACGAATGCAGTAGCAGAAATGTCTGAATAGAAAAGGTATCTGCGATACGACAGATATGTTGTGTCGGGGAAATCATAGGTGCAGGTGGGTGAGACGGAATGAGGATGGAGGATGCAGTAATCACCAAGGCGGAGTGGCGGGCAGGAATCCTGACCCTCAGTCTTCCTGACGTATGCAAGCAGTGTTGCTCCGTTGTCGGTTCTGATTTTGACTGCCCATGTCTTTGGCTTTTCCTGAGGCGTGGAAATGACTTGTCCGGAGATGACTAAAGATAATTCAGGGAAGCAACGACGGGTTGTCTCGTACTTATGGACGAACAGGGTGAATCCAAGCAGGAATGTAAAGAAGCACGATGTGACGAGAAATGCCAGAGGTGTAACTTTCCTGCGGAGGACAAACATACCTGCAAGTGACAACGCCATTGCGGAAAGCAAAAGAATGTAATTCCAGTGGTAGAGGTTTATGATGCCGTCGGCAGTGAGCATTCCTGAGATTAGAGAAATGCCGACAAGGCACAGCGGAGAAAGAGTTCTTTCCTTCAATTTCAGAGAGACTTCAGTTCGTTTATCTTCTCATGTGGATTTTCTGCGCCGAAGACATAGCTTCCTGCAACCAGACAATCAACACCGGCCTCTGCCGCCTTGACACAGGTATGGGAATTGACACCGCCGTCAATCTGTATGATTAGATTATTTCCTGATTCACGAATCATATTCTTGAGTTCACGGATTTTGTCGTACGAACTCTCAATGAATTTCTGTCCTCCGTAACCTGGTTCAACAGTCATGAGGAGAATCATGTCGACTTTGTCCAGAATATCCTTCAATACACTGTTTGGTGTCCCAGGCTTGATGCTTACACCGACTTTCATACCTGCAGCCTTGATTCCATTTATCACCTCGTGGATATTGTCGCAGGCTTCGTAGTGGACGGTCATCATATAGGTTCCTATCTTTGCCAACCGTTCCGTGTATTTCTCTGGGTGGACTATCATGAGATGCACGTCCATAGGCTTTTCGCATATAGGCGCAATACAATCGAGTACGGAGAATCCGAAACTCATGTTCGGCACGAACACACCGTCCATGATGTCGAGATGCAACCAATCAGCATTGCTTTCATTAATCATCTTTATTTCTTTGCCAAGATGACAGAAATCTGCAGCCAGGAGTGATGGAGAGACTATCATTGAATTGATTTTTTTTAAGATTACAGATGCAAAGGTAGCAAAAAAATGAATAATGAACAAAAAAATGAATGATGAAGAATGAAAAATGAAAATGAATAATGGATAATGAATTTTTTTTGCTATCTTTGCAAAGTATAATCCGTATTTTGACACGATATGCTCACGAACAAAATATCTGCACAGGAAATTGACGCGATAAAGAAACTATTTGATGACTGTAGGAATGTGGTGATTGTGACTCACACTTCTGCCGACGGGGATGCAATAGGGTCTTCGCTCGGATTGTATGAGTACCTGAGGAAGAAGGGCAAGAACGTGACGGTGATAGTGCCGAACTTCTATCCTGACTTCCTGAAATGGATGACGGACACGGACAGAATCATACAGTATAACTTCCACAAGAAGACGGCAAGGATGTACATCGACCGTGCAGACCTCATCTGTGTACTCGACTTGAACGAGGCATCAAGGATGGAGGAACTGGGTGAGGTGGTCCGAAACGCAAAGGCGAAGAAGATTATGATTGACCACCATCTCAATCCTGAGCGGTTCTGCGATCTCACAATCTCATATCCTCGTGCAAGCAGTGCCAGCGAATTGGTGTTCAAAATAATCAATGCCATAGGCGGGTTGTCGCACCTCACTAAGGCTGGGGCAGAGGACATATATGCGGGGATGTGTACAGATACGGGCAAGTTCAGTTTCAACTCCAATGACCCTGACATATTCCTTATCATTGCCGAACTCCTGAAGAAGGGTATCGACAAGGACCTCATAGTACGGAAGATCTACAACAACTTCACTGAGGGACGGTTCAGGATGCTCGGATATGTGCTTTACGAGAAGCTGAAGGTGTTGCCGGAACTCCATGCTGCCTATTACACCCTGACGAAGGATGAGATGTCGCGGTTCAACTACCTGAAGGGTGACCTGGAGGGTGTGGTGAACATGCCGCTTGAGATAAAAGGCATCAAGCTGTCGATTTCCCTAAGAGAAGATACGGAAAAGCCGAGAATACTTATATCGGTGAGAAGCGTGGATGATTTCCCTGCCAACAAGCTCGCTGCCGAGTTCTTCAACGGTGGAGGTCATCTCAATGCGGCAGGTGGAATGCTGTACTGTCCGATGGAGGAGGCTGTTGCCATTGCCGAGAAGGCGTTTGAGGCGTATAGGGAGAAACTGGAAGGTTAACGATCAGAACTATGAATTGAGAGGTGAACACTAAATCGTACAATAAGCAAATGAAAATAAGAATCAATAGAAAACTGTGAAAAAATAATAAACCTATGAAAAAATTACTCCTTGTTTTAGTAGTTTTGGGTCAGGCTGTGTTTGCAATGGCTCATTCTGTAGTGGTAACCAGTCCTGATAAAAATCTGGAACTGACGGTAAATGACGCAAATGGCAATCCTGTTTACAGCGTGAGATATGCTGGAAAGCAGATGCTTGACGAGAGTCCTCTGGGCTTTACTTCAAATGTGGGTGATTTCTCGAAGGGAATGTCCATTCAGTCAAGTGAACAGACAACCGTGGACGAGAACTACACTCTCAACCGGTCAAAGGTGGACAAGGTGCACTATGTAGCTAATGTACTGAAATGTACTCTCGTGAATGGACGCAACCAGAAGATTGTTGTGGTGTTTAATGTCAGCAATAACGACATCGCTTTCCGCTATGAGGTACCTCGCCAGGGCGAGACGGGCTCCATACGCATAATGAAGGAAAACACGGGATTCGACTTCCCAACCTACACCACTACCTTCCTCTGTCCGCAGAGTCATGCCATGATTGGCTGGAAGAGAAGCAAACCAAGTTATGAAGAGACATACAATTACGATGCTCCGATGACCGACAAGTCGGGCTACGGACACGGCTACACCTTCCCTTGCCTTTTCCGTGTGGGAAATGACGGATGGGTACTCGTAAGCGAGACTGGCGTGGACAGCAAGTACTGCGGTAGCCGCCTCAGTGACATGAAGGGCGATGGACTTTATACAGTGGAATTCCCGATGCCTGAGGAGAACAATGGCAACGGAACAATCGAACCGGCTTTCGCTCTGCCGGGTGTGACTCCTTGGAGAACGATTACAGTTGGTTCTACCCTGAAACCAATAGTAGAGACTACTGTGGCGTGGAATACAGTCAAGCCTCTCTACGAACCGAGCTGCAACTACCAGTTCGGGAAGAGTACATGGAGTTGGATTGTATGGCAGGACGCAAGTATGAACTGGAATGACCAGGTTGCCTTCATCGACCTTGCAAACACTCTGGGCTACAAATATATCCTTATTGATGCAGGCTGGGATCAGCAGATTGGTTATGAGAAGATGGAAGACCTCGTGAAATATGCCCACAGCAAGAATGTGGATGTGTTCCTTTGGTTCAGTTCAAGCGGTTACTGGAACGACATTGTACAGAGTCCTATCAACAAGATGGACAACTCCATCGAGAGAAAGGCTGTGATGAGATGGATGCACAAGATAGGCGTGAAGGGTATCAAGGTCGATTTCTGGGGTGGTGACAAGCAGGAGACGATGCGTATGTACGAAGAAGTACTGAGCGATGCTAATGACAATGAAATCATGGTGATTTTTCATGGTTGTACGCTCCCGAGAGGTTGGGAGAGAATGTATCCTAACTATGTGGGCAGTGAGGCTGTCCTTGCATCTGAGAACGTAGTGTTCGGACAGGGAAGCGCAGACCGCGAGGCAAAGGATACTGCCACTCATCCGTTTATCCGCAACACTGTCGGCTGTATGGAATGGGGAGGCTCGTTCCTCAACCGTAACATAAGAAGGGGCAACAGAGGTGGTGTGCATCGTGCAACTACTGACTGTCACGAACTGGCTCAGGCTGTCCTCTTCCAGAACCCAATCCAGAACTTCGCACTCACGCCGGAGAACCTCAATCCATTTTCTGAAGGTGGTGCTCCAGAGGTAAGCATAGAGTTTATGAAGGCTGTGCCTACAACTTGGAACAACACTACATTCGTTGACGGATATCCAGGCAAGTTCTGTGTGCTGGCACGTCAGAGTGGCAATGAACTCTACATTGCCGGCAACAATGCCGAGGAGGCTTGCGAAAAGGTGCTTAATCTGTCATCAGTCATCGGCAAGAATACAGAAGCCGTACTCTATTCCGATGGCAAGGACGGTGAGCCTCAGAAGACTACGGTTCGTATCAAAGACCCGAAAAAGTTCAAGATACAGATGGCAAGGAATGGAGGTTTCGTATTGGTAATAAAGTAAATAAAAAAACTAAGACAAACGGCCAAGGAAAAAAGGTCAAAATAATATGATAGAACTGGAAAAATATGACAAGGTGTTCGTTCTGTGCGACGAGAATACTGAGAAGTTTTGTTTAAGCAAATTGCAAGAAGAACTTGGAGAGGTCAACGCAAGAGTAATTGTAATTCCTGCCGGTGATGCCAACAAGAACATGGAATCGGTAAAGACAGTCTGGACGGCACTTCAGGAAGGTGGTGCAACCAGATATTCCGTCCTTGTCAATCTTGGTGGTGGAATGGTAACGGATCTCGGAGGATTTGCTGCAAGTACTTTCAAGCGTGGAATAAAGTTCATCAACTTCCCTACAACCCTATTGGGAATGGTGGATGCCTCTGCCGGAGGAAAGACGGGCATCAATTTCGGAGGACTGAAGAATGAAATCGGTGTGTTCAACATGCCGGCGAGGGTCATATTTAAGAGTGAGTTCCTCACGACACTCGACCGCGAGAATATCCTCTCGGGATATGCTGAGATGATAAAGCACGGATTGCTTTCAAAGTCCGACATGCTCAATGGACTCCTGTCGTTCGACCTCTACGACATAAACTTCGACCTTCTCGGCAGGATGATCCGCAGGAGTGTCGGAGTGAAGAAAGTCTTCGTGGAAAAGGACCCGAATGAGAAGGACATGCGCAAGGCTCTCAATTTCGGTCACACCCTCGGTCATGCCTTCGAGAGTCTGGCAATGATGAAGGGACTGCCTGTGTTGCATGGCTATGCCATTGCATGGGGAATGATGTGTGAACTCTATCTCTCTGCTGCTTATTTCGGCTTCCCTCAAGATATTATGAGAACGGTTGTACAGTTCATTAAGGAAAACTACGGTACGATGAATGTATCGTGTGATGACTATGATCAGTTGTACAGTTTCATCTCACACGACAAGAAGAATTTTGGTGAGATTATCCAGTGTACGTTGCTGAGTGGTCTTGGAGTGGTGAGAATCAACCGCCCGATTACCAAGGAGCAGATGATAGAGGCTTTGGATTTCTATCGCGAGGGACTATAACATGCTGTGCATGGGTGAATAGTGGAAGGTAAACAGTAGTGCAAACCGAAAGATGAACGTAACAGATACAGGTATTGAGGGCGTGAAAGTCATTGAACCGAGGGTGTTCAATGATGCCAGAGGCTATTTCTTCGAGTCGTTCTCCCAGCAGGAATTCGATGAGAAGGTCGGGAGGGTGAATTTTGTGCAGGACAATGAGAGCAAGTCGTGCATCGGAGTGGTGCGGGGTCTGCATTTCCAAAAACCTCCCTATTCCCAGGCCAAGCTTGTAAGGGTTGTGAAAGGAAGGGTGCTCGATGTGGCCGTTGACCTGAGAAAAGGTAGTCCTACCTTCGGAAAGCATGTGTCTGTGGAACTGTCGGAAGAAAACAAACTGCAGTTTTTCATCCCTAAAGGTTTCGCACACGGATTTGCCGTGTTGAGCGATGAAGCGCTGTTCCAGTACAAGTGCGACGAGTTCTACCATCCCGAGAGCGAAGGTGCCATTGCCTGGGACGATCCCGACCTTGAAATAGACTGGAAATTGCCTGTGAAGGAACGCATTCTCAGCGAGAAGGATAGCCATCATCCAAGACTGAAAGACATAGTGAGTCCTTTCTAAAAAGAAACTATAATGAAACGAATTATTACCCTTTTGTTGCTAATCAGCGTAGTGAATACATTGTCAGCCGAAGTGATAGAAGTGACAGATTTCCGTCACGATGAACCGATTGAACAGAAAGTGCCGTTTGCAGTAGATGAGGTGGATCTTTCTGGCAAGAAGTACGAGCAGAAAGGCAAAGTCTATGTTGCCCACTTCTCATTCGAGAACAGAGCATACACGGAGGCACGGTTTACGGTGAAGGGAGTGGAGAAAGTAAGAATCCTTCTCGATGGAAAGGCACTTGAGGGTAAGACGCAGTTGGTCCCCAATGCCTACAGCGTAGACGTGAAGTATGAGTCGGACAAACAATGTGAATCCCTGAAGGTGGAAATTGAGGTCAGCGACAAGTCAAGTATCAGAGTATCGCACGAACAACTGCCGCGTCACTATAATATATATAATGTGTTGCAGGCGAAGAAATATAGTAGTGTGAGTCTGTCGGACGATGGCAGATTCATGCTCGTCAAAAGTAGTCAGACCCTCTCGGCAAAACAGACAGTCACCGAAACTTCACTGAAAGACCTCAAGACGGGTAATTCGTTCCAGCTCGGAGGAATATACGATGCAAGATGGATGCCGAAGAGTCGTAAATACTATTTCACCCGCAAGAGGGGCGATAATTTGGAGGTCGTGATGGTTGACCCTGTTACCGGTGCCCAGAAAGTAGTGGCAGATGACATAAAGAGTGGGACACAAGTGGAGTTCTCACCATCAGAGGACTGGCTTATGCTGACCATTTCGGAGGACGGCCCTGCCAAGGATGCAAATGTCTTCGAGATAGTAGAACCAGACGACCGCATACCGGGATGGAGGACAAGGACTCATCTGGAGAAATACGATCTTAAGACCAGACAGATTCAACCGTTAACATTCGGATATCACAATGTGTATTGTCTGGATATATCCGACGACGGACGGTATGCATTGATAGGAAAGAGCGAGTCGGCTGCAAATACAGACCGCCCGACCGACGGAATGGTGACAGTATACTTGCTTGACGTCACCACGATGAATGCCGAAATGCTGATTGACCGCGAAATAAGTTTTACAAATGCAATCCTCTCCCCCGATGCCAGGCAGATTGCCGTGATGGGCAGTCCTGAGATTTTTGGAGGGGTCGGAAATGTCCTCGGAGAAAATGTCATTCCAAGTCTGACAGATATTCAGATGTACGTCATGGATGTCGCAACGAAGAAGGTCAGACCGATGACACGATATTTCAATCCGAATGTGTCTTCCATGCAGTGGAGCCGGAACGACGGTAAAATCTATTTCACTGCAGAAGACAGGGATTCCGTGAACCTGTTCGTGATGAATCCTGAGAACGGGAATATAAGGCAGATAGACCTTCCGGAGGAAATGGTAAGCCGATTCGCACTGGCTGAAAGATCGCCTTTGCTGGCATTTTATGGCAACTCGGCACTGAATTCCGACAGATTGTATACCGTGAACACAAAGTCATACAGTGCAACTCTCTGCGAAGATCTCAGCAAGGAAAACCTGAAGGACGTTGTACTCGGAACCTGTAAGTCATGGACATTCACGAACGGTAAGGGCGAGACAATATATGGAAGATATTACCTGCCTTCTGATTTCGACCCTTCTAAGAAATACCCTATGATTGTCAACTACTACGGAGGCTGTTCACCGACGAGCAGGAATTTTGAAAGCAGGTATCCGCATCCAGCCTATGCAGAGTTGGGATATGTGGTACTGATAATCAATCCTTCCGGTGCAACAGGATTCGGACAGGAATTTGCGTCCCGCCATGTCAATACGGCAGGTAAGGGTGTGGCAGAGGACATAATAGAAGGTGTGAAACAATTCTGTAGTCAGCACGGATTCGTCAATTCCAAAAAGATAGGTTGCATAGGTGCAAGTTACGGTGGATTCATGACTCAGTATCTCCTTACCCAGACCGATATCTTCGCTGCAGGAATCTCCCATGCCGGAATCAGCGACCATACGAGTTACTGGGGTGAAGGCTATTGGGGATATTCATATAGTTCTGTGTCCATGGCAAAGAGTTTTCCATGGAAGGACAGGAACCTCTTTGTGGAACAGAGTCCGCTTTACAATGCAGACAAGATTCACACGCCACTCCTACTGATTCACGGCGATGCCGATACAAACGTACCTGTTGGAGAAAGCATCCAGATGTACAACGCTCTGAAAATCCTCGGACGCCCGACAGCCCTCGTACTGGTAAAAGGCGAAAATCACCACATATTGGAATACGACAAACGTCTGCGCTGGCAGAATACCCTGTATGCGTGGTTTGCAAAATGGTTGCAGGACAATGACTCGTGGTGGAACAGCATGTACCCTGATAGAAAATTGTAGATAATAAATAATAGACAAATGGAAAATTATATAGTATCAGCCAGAAAGTACCGTCCGGTTACGTTCGATTCTGTGGTAGGACAATCTTCATTGACTACCACCCTGAAGAACTCCATCAGGACTAATCATCTTGCTCATGCGTACCTTTTCTGTGGCCCTCGAGGTGTGGGTAAGACCACTTGTGCGAGAATATTTGCCAAGACCATCAACTGCCTTAATCCTAAGGAGAATGGTGATGCCTGTGACGAATGTGAGTCATGCATGGCTTTTAACGAGAGCCGCTCGATGAATATTCACGAACTGGATGCTGCCTCCAACAACTCTGTGGAAGATATAAGGACCCTGATAGAGCAGACCCGTATCCCGCCTCAGGTTGGCAAGTACAAGGTGTTCATCATCGACGAGGTCCACATGCTTTCCCAGGCAGCTTTCAATGCCTTCCTGAAGACACTTGAGGAACCGCCTCATTATGTCATATTCATACTGGCAACTACGGAAAAACATAAGTTGTTGCCAACCATTCTCAGTCGATGTCAGATATACGACTTCAACCGGATGAGTGTGAAGGACATAATTGGCCATCTTCAGAATGTGGCAGAGAGAGAGAATATCAGCGCAGAACCTGCAGCACTCAATGTGATTGCTCAGAAGGCAGATGGCGGAATGCGCGACGCACTCTCCATATTCGATCAGGTCAATGCGTTCTGCCAGGGCAACATTACCTACAGGCAGACAATCGCAAATCTGAATGTGCTTGATTATGAGTATTATTTCAAGTTGGTGGATTATTTTATTGAGAATAAGGTGTCGGAAATGATGATGATATTCGATGAAATTCTCAACAAGGGATTCGAAGGCAATCATTTCATCCTCGGACTTAATTCCCATCTGAGGAATCTGCTTATGAGTAAGGATTCCCAGACGCTTTCCCTCATTGACAGCAATGAAGATGTCCGCCAGCAATATTCACAGCAGGCATCCAGATGCAAGACGGAGTTCCTTTATTGTGCCATACGCCGCTGCACAGATTGTGATATCAACTATAAACTGAGCCAGAACAAGCGTCTTCTGGTTGAGATAACCCTTATCGAAATAGCCCAGGACGCCCAGGAGGATCACCCCTAAGTTAGGAGGCAGGAGAAATATCGGGAAGAAGGAGTTCAAGCGACTGAAACCAGTGTTTTCAGTTGCTGCATCTTCTGTTGCTCAGGAACAGGCTCCTGCCGTAAGGGAAATTAAGGGACAGCCTCAGAGGAATATTGTATCGGAAACATCAGTACTGGCTGTCCCTGATGTTCCGGACGTAAAGCCGCAGCCTGTGCGTTCAGGCGGCTTTTCTATCAAGAACATCGTACATTCTGACAAAAATGTCACAGAATCGGGTACCGTGACCAATCAGGATGTGACATTGGCTACTGCAGGAACAGGTTTGAGAGTTGATCAGGTCGGCCTTATTATTGCTTGGCGTACCTTTGTGAAAAATCTCCCTACCGAAGAAATCGGTGTGGCACAACGACTGACTCAAATTGAGCCGACACTCATTAGTGACGATGAATTTGAGGTGGTGGCTGAGAATCCAAATATAGAGGATACCCTTCATTCTCTTTTTCAGAGAATACTTCACTTCATGCGTAGTCAGCTTGATTGTCCTGCGTTGAAGATGACTATCCGTCTGCGTGAATTGTCCGACAAACCGCGAATACTGTCAAAACGTGAGCAGATTGACGAAATGAAGCGTCTCAATCCTGCCATGAGCATGCTCTTGAATGAATTTGATCTAATATTGTAATTTTTTTTGAAAAAAAATACTTGCAAGTGTCCAACTAAACTAAACTTTTATTATCTTTGCAACATGAAATTTAATATCTGGCATCTGCTTCTGCAATATAAATATGTTCTTGCCCTCATAATCTTCGTCTTTATGATAGGATTTGTGGGCGAGCATAGTCTTGTGAATCGTGTTGCTCAGAAGACAAAGATTGCCCAACTTGAGAAGGAAATAAATAATCAGAATGAACAATTTCAGAGAGATAGGGAAAAACTTAACAGGCTTAAGAATGATCCGGAAGCTGTGAAGCAGGTGGCTCATGAAATGTATTACATGAGAACTGCCGATGAGGATGTATTCGTGATAGAAGATGAAGAATAGACTGATAATGTATCTGGCCAATCTGGGAGAGATTTTGGTCATCATAGGTGCCGCTGTCTGGATTACGGGATGGAAAGGTGCCGCTTATGTCTTTACTGCAGGGACTGTGATGTTCGCAGTAGGGAGATTGCTGGAAAAACACCCTGAAACCCAAAATATCGTATTGCGAAGACTTTACCGGCAGCAGACAATCGGTGTCTTCATGCTGATGGTAGCGGCTGGAATGATGCTCTTCTACACGCCAGCGCGTAGCGCATGGCTCATCCCATTCATCGTCTTCACCATCGTAGAACTGTATTCTGCATTTAGGATTCCGTCTGAACTGAAAAAAGAATACTAACCACATATTAGGACATTAAATACATTAATCCAAAAGACATTTTATGAACGAGAATGAAAACCGGCCGCAAAATCCTGGTGAAGGTGAACAGCAGCCAAGACGTCAGCGCGTAAGGTTTCAGCGCGTAGAAAGAACCTATTCAAGCAACGGTACCACAAACGAACACGCATTCCGTCCACAGGGCTTTGATGCTCGGGGCGGCTATAACAACAGCCGTCAGGGAGGTTATTCTAATCATAATTACAATAATCAGGCTGCTGGTCGTCCTGGCCGTCAGGAATCTTATGGCAGCCGTGGCACTCAGGACTTTTACGGAAACCGTCAGGGTGGGGGCTACAACAGACATGGCAATCAAGGAGGCTATTCCAATCAGGGTGGCTACGGCAACCGTCAGGGGGGTGGATATGGCAACCGTCCTTCCCAGGGTGGCGGATACAATAAATATAACAATCAGGGTAGTGGTTACGGAAATCGTCCTGGAGGTCGTTCCCAAGCTCCACGTCATACTGGCAACTACAATCCTAATGCAAAATACAGTCTTAAGAAACAGATAGAATATCAGGAATACAACGTAGACCCTACGGCACCTGTACGTCTCAATAAGTTCCTTGCCAATGCAGGACTCTGCTCACGCCGTGAGGCAGACGATTTTATTCAGGCAGGAGTAGTGACTGTAAACGGTCAGGTAGTTACAGAACTCGGAACCAAGGTACTACGCACTGACGAAGTTCATTTCCACGATCAGTTGGTCACTATGGAGAAGAAGGTGTATGTACTTCTCAACAAGCCGAAGGACTATGTCACTACAGCCGACGATCCTCAGGCTCGCAAGACAGTTCTCTCCCTCGTGAAGGACTGCTGCAAGGAGAGAATCTATCCTGTTGGCCGTCTCGACCGTAATACTACGGGAGTCCTGCTCTTTACCAACGATGGGGAACTGGCGTCAAAACTTTCTCATCCGAAGTATCTCAAGAAGAAACTCTACCATGTATATCTCGACAAGAACTGTTCGATCAACGATATGAAACAGCTTGCAGAAGGTATCCAGCTCGAGGATGGTGAAATCCATGCTGATGAAATCAGCTATGCATCCGATACTGACAGGAAACAGGTAGGAATCGAAATCCATTCAGGCAAGAACCGTATAGTCCGCCGTATGTTCGAGGCTATGGGATATAGAGTCCTGAAACTCGACCGTGTGATGTTTGCCGGTCTTACAAAGAAGGGACTCAAGCGTGGCGACTGGCGATTCCTCACGGAACAGGAAGTAGCTATGCTTCACATCAATGCTGGAGAATGATAAACGATAAATGATAATTTACAATGAAAAGAACAAAGATAATTGATGTACTGCAACGTACTGACTATGGTGCAGACGTAAATGTCAGAGGATGGGTGCGCACAAAGCGTGGCAGCAAGGCAGTCAGTTTCATTGCGCTCAATGACGGTTCCACCATCAGGAACGTTCAGATTGTAGCCGACAACGAGCGTTTCGATGACGAAATGATGAAGCAAATCACCACTGGTGCCTGTCTGAGTGTCAATGGTGAATTGGTCCAAAGTATCGGTTCTGGCCAGAATGTAGAAATCCAGGCAAAGGAAATTGAGGTATTGGGCACTTGTCCTGCAGACTATCCGATGCAGAAGAAAGGACAGACGTTTGAGTACATGCGTCAGTATGCGCATCTCCGTATCCGTACCAATACATTCGGAGCAGTATTCCGCATCCGCCACAACATGGCTATGGCCATCCATCAGTTCTTCCACGAGAAGGGCTTCTTCTATTTCCACACTCCACTCATCACAGCCAGCGACTGTGAAGGTGCAGGCGAGATGTTCCAGGTTACCACAAAGAACCTCTATGACCTTAAGAAGGACAAGAACGGACAGATTATTTATACCGATGATTTCTTCGGAAAGATGACTTCCCTTACAGTCTCAGGACAACTTGAGGGTGAACTCGGAGCTACTGGTCTTGGACAGATTTATACATTCGGACCTACTTTCCGTGCGGAGAATTCCAACACTCCTCGCCATCTTGCAGAGTTTTGGATGATAGAGCCTGAGGTTTGTTTCATAGACCTTTCGGAACTTATGGACCTTGAGGAAGAATTCATCAAGTACTGTGTGAAATGGGCTCTCGACAACTGCCGTGATGACCTTGAGTTTCTTAACAAGATGATTGACAAGGGACTTATCGAACGCCTTGAGTCGGTAGTCAATACCGATTTCGTACGCCTTCCTTACACAGAAGGAATCAGGATTCTTGAACAAGCTATAGCCGACGGCCACAAGTTTGAGTTCCCGGTATCATGGGGCTGTGACCTTGCTTCCGAACATGAGCGTTACCTCGTAGAGGAACACTTCAGGAAGCCAGTCATCATGATCGATTATCCAAAGGAGATAAAAGCGTTCTACATGAAGCAGAATGAAGACTGCAAGACCGTTCAGGGTACCGATGTCCTTTTCCCTCAGATTGGTGAGATAATCGGTGGCAGCATCCGTGAGGCCAGCTACGAAAAACTGACTCAGCGCATAGAGGAACTCAGCATCCCAATGAAGGACATGTGGTGGTATCTCGACACCCGCAAATACGGAAGTTGTCCTCATGGCGGATTCGGTCTCGGATTCGAGCGACTTATCCTGTTCGTCACCGGAATGCAGAACATCCGCGATGTCATTCCGTTCCCAAGAACACCGAAAACAGCTGAATTCTAAAAAACGCGTATGAAATACTAAAAAATGTTGAAAGATTCTTAACGAATTTTAAAACATTTGCAAAACTGAATTCTTCATTGTATTTTTGCAACCGATTTATGCGGGAACGGGAATAGAATGAAGAATTTGTTTTATATTGTCCTATATTCCCTCTTCTTGGTGTCGTGTGCCGAGAAGAGTTATTTCATTGATGGTAATTCTTCCCAGTTTGCTCTCAATGGAGGAAGTATGGCTTATATACGTGACTTCTCCTCGGCAACTATCCGTTCCATTGATTCCTGCGAAGTCCTTCATGGACATTTCCAGATGAGCGGTCCGCTCGACTCTGTCATGTTCGTCTCCCTCTTTATGGGAAACGACAACTTCATTCCCATAGTTCTTGAGAATGGCGATATAAACATCAACATTGCCAATACTACAGTGAAAATTGAAGGTACGCCTCTAAATGACCGTCTCTATTCTTTTCTGGAATCCCGCGATTCGTTGGTGTATCTCCTCAACGACCTGCCTCGCAGCCAGGCTTACCTGTTCCTTCAGGGATATTCTCCTTTCGGCATTCAGAGAGCTCTGTTCGCTAAGGAGGCTGAATACAAGAAAGCCCTTGAAGACCTGGAGACCAGGTTCATCAAGGACAATTATGACAATGTGCTGGGAGTCTCATGGTTCATGGAGTTGTGCTATCGCAGCCAGGACCTCTATGGTTTCCCTATCCTCACCCCTCAGCTCCAGCAGATTTACAAGGATGCACCCCGCAGGTTCCGCAGGAACTACAAGGTGTCATCCTTCATGAATGCTATCCGTTCATACTGAGCAGGAACTCCTCGTTGTTTTTTGTCTTTTCCATGTTGTCCATCACGACGTTCATTGATTCAATCACGTTCATGTCGCTGATGTACTTCCGGAGTATCCACATCCTGCGGCGTGTCATGTCGTCCTGAAGCAGTTCGTCACGACGCGTACTTGAAGCTACGAGATTGACTGACGGGAAGATTCTCTTGTTTGAGAGCGAACGGTCGAGTTGCAGTTCCATGTTGCCGGTTCCCTTGAACTCCTCAAAGATTACTTCATCCATCTTGCTACCCGTGTCGATGAGTGCTGTGGCGATTATGGTGAGTGAGCCTCCGCCTTCGATGTTTCTTGCTGCACCGAAGAACCTCTTTGGCTTCTGCAGGGCATTGGCGTCCACACCGCCTGTAAGCACCTTTCCTGATGCCGGACTTACGGTGTTGTATGCACGCGCCAGACGCGTTATACTGTCGAGGAATATCACTACGTCGTGTCCGCATTCAACCATTCTTTTTGCCTTTTCCAGTACAAGGTTTGCAATCTTTACGTGGTTGTCGGCTGGAGCGTCGAAGGTCGATGCAATCACTTCGGCATTCACTGTGCGTGCCATATCGGTCACTTCCTCTGGGCGCTCGTCAATGAGCAGCATCATGAGGTAAGCCTCAGGATGGTTCTTTGCTATGCTGTTTGCAATGTCCTTCATCAGCAATGTCTTACCAGTCTTAGGCTGTGCCACGATGAGTGCTCTCTGTCCTTTTCCGATTGGAGTGAAGAGGTCAACGATTCTTGAGGAAAAACTGTCGCCGCTACCACTGCAGAGAGTGAACTTCTCGTCCGGGAACAAAGGCGTGAGGTATTCGAATGGTACCCGGTCCCTGATTACGGAAGGGTCGCAACCGTTGATTTTCGATACGTTGACTAAGGTGAAATATTTTTCGTTTTCCTTTGGAGGACGTACCGGACCTTCCACGACGTCACCGGTCTTCAGGGCGAAATGCTTCATCAGAGTTGGATTGACGAATATGTCATCAGGTGATCCAAGATAGTTGTAGTCAGAACTCCTGAGGAATCCGTAGCCGTCCATTGCTTCGAGCACTCCCGATGCTGTCAGGATGTTGTTGAAGTCATAGTCAGGCGTCTTCTGAACTGGCTGCTGACGGGTTTCTGCCAACTTGCTCGTCTCTGGTTCTTCGGTCTGATGTTCCTGGCTACTGTCATCAGTCATGGTATCATGGCGGAAACTTACCGGTTCTTCCCTGACATCATCTTTCTGGTTGTTGGAGCCATAATCATCCTCCTCGACTGTGCCACCTTGATGGGTGTTTGCGAGCATGCTTGGCAGAAAGTCATTTGCCTTAGGGAGAGGCGGAAGGTCCTGGATGATGATGAAGTCTTTTCCATCGTCCAACTCGTCTTCAGGGTTTTTGTCATTCCTTACTTGTGTGTCTGGAATTGTTTCCGCTTCTTCGGCAGAGACTTCGGCATTCACTTCCGGGCTTTCAGCCATCAACTCTGGACTCTCACTCTTTGGCTCCTCTGCCACTTTCTTGGGCCTGCCACGCTTTTTCTTGGCAGGTGCTTCTGTGACCGCTTCTGTGGCTGGCTTTTCTTCTTTTTTTTTCTTTTCCTTGTTTTCCTTGACTGGTGTTTCGGTCACACTCTTTTCATCTACAATTGTATCCTCCTTCGTGGCATCATCCTCGTCGTCAAAGTTGATCTCGGCGAGCATGGCTGCTGCAGCAGCAGCTTCCTGTTCCAAGGTCTTCTTGTTTTTGGTTCCAGGCTTGCGTCCGCGCTTCTTAGGCGTAGGGGCAGTCTCCTGGTTCTTCTGTTCCTCCTCTTCAGAGGAAATGTTGGAAGGGGGCAATATGGTCTTGAACAAGTCGTTGCCTGCATCCACTGCAACATTCTTTACTGTGGAGACCTTTGTCGCATCTCCTTGAGTTGCACTGTACACATGGTCAACGGTCTTCATCCTCGTACGTTTTCGTGCTGGTTTGTCTGATGCGGCAGCAGCGTTGTTTACTGCCTGTTGGTCAATAATGGCATATATCAGGCTTGTTTCATCCATCCTTGCCGGTTTGATACCAAGCTCAATTGCGATACCTTTCAGTTCTTCAAGGCTTTTGCCTGAGAGCAATTCTTTAGTAAATTTCATAAAATAAGGGATTTTGTGTTGGATACTATCCATATCCAGGTACAAAGTTAGTGAAAGTTGAGCGAAATACAAAATAAAAGTAGCAAAAATTTTATTTTTATTTCCGAAACGTATCCTTCACACTTTTATCCTATATCCATTCTCCGATGAAACCGAGCAACTCGTCTTTGCCAGTACGGTTGGTGGAACTGGTGATGAAAGCCGGTGGCAGTTCTTCCCATTGTTCGCTAATGGCATCGAGAAAAGCCTGACTCTGGCATGAAGCCTTCTGTTTGCTGAGTTTGTCGGCCTTCGTGAATACGATGGCGAACGGTACTCCATTTTCGCCGAGAAACTCTATGAACTTGAGGTCTTTCTTCTGTGGCTCAAGACGTATGTCGATGAGGACAAACAGGCAGGTGAGCTGCTGACGGTCAAGGACGTAGTGAGTAATGAGGCTTTGGAGTTTATCCATTTCCTTTTTTCCTCGTTGGGCATAACCATATCCCGGAAGGTCGACGAGAAACCATTCCTTTGTTCCCTTCCCTTTCTGACTCCGGATCTTATAGTGGTTGATGAGCAAGGTTTTTCCTGGCATGGAAGAAGTCATAGCCAGCCCTTTCTTTGCGGTGAGCATGTTGATGAGCGATGACTTGCCGACGTTGGAACGTCCTATGAAGGCAAATTCAGGCAAGCCGGGACCGTGCGTCTGCGCGACCCTTACGCTGCTTCCGTCGAATTAAGTCGGAGGCC
>JAZQPD010000198.1:0-9354 GCA_045628285.1 Bacteroidaceae bacterium | reverse complement strand
TGACGAACGGCACGCTGCCGTAGTTCAGTGCCAACTGTAGGTAGGTCCATGCACGGAAGGTTTTGACTGCCGCGTATTCCCTGACGAAGATGGAGTCGCCGCGCTTCTTGAGCGAGAGGTTTACATTATTGAGGAAATAGTTGCAGTTCTGGATTACGGCATAGTAGTCGCGTGCGTCTGTGTATTTGTTCTTCGTGTCGGCGGTGAAGTTGGCAAGCGACTTGAGGTCGGAGGAGGCGGAGGAGGTGACTGACGTGAGGTCGCCACGGATTTCGCCGAGCAGGACGGTACGGTCTGCTATCATCTGCATCTTGCCTACGATGCCCATGAAGGAATAGATGGAGTCGTTGGCAGAGTTCAGACGGTTGTCTTCCTGAAACTCCACGAGGTCGGACTCTACGTCTGCGCATGAGGCAAGAGTCACTCCTATTATAGCTATCAGCCATTTGCCTTTAGCCATTTGCTTTATGACATTTTCCTTTTTCATATTTCTTCTTCATTTTAGAGGTTAATCTTTACTCCGAGGGCGAAATTGGTTCCTTGTCCGAGGAGTCCGCGGTCGATGCCCATGCCTATGACGCTGCCTGATGCGCTGAATTCAGGGTCGCCTCCGAGGTATTTCGTAATGGTGAAGAGGTTGTTTGCTGAACCCCAGATGGTGATTCCCTGAAGATAGGTGTTGCGGATAGGGATGTCGTAGGAGAGGCTTACGCTCTTGAGTTTGATGTAACTGCCGTCCTCTATCCAGCGGTCGGAGAACCGGCTGTTGCCCATTGCATCGAGGTATGAGGCACGTGGGATGTCGGTCTGCTGGCCTTCGTGGGTCCAGCGGCGGGTCATTGCCGTGGTCTGGTTGTAGAAGTAGGAACCGCTCTCGAGGATACTGCGCTGATAGTTGTATATGTCATTTCCGAGTGAGTAGTTGAGGTATACCGAGAGGGTGAAGTGTTTCCAGGAGAGGTTGGTGGACAGGTTTCCGTAGATGTCGGGGTTAGGGTCGCCGATGACCTGCATGTCTTCCTCGCCTATCGAGCCGTTGGCGTCGGTATCGGCGAACTTCATGTCGCCTGCCTGGAAATAGGTGTTGGTACCGTCAGCCGAGGTAATGCAGAGGCCGGCACTATGTGCCTCGGCATCGGAGGCAAACACTCCGTCGGTGCGATAACCATAGAAGAGGTTGGCAGCCTTGCCCACCTGTGTGAGGATGGTGGCTCCATAGAGTGGTGTGGTCATACGGTCCTTGCCATTGGGAAGCCGTCTGATTTCGTTCTTGTAGTGGCCCACACTCAGTCCGAAGTCCCATTTCCAGTCCTTGGGGGAGAGGATCTTCAGGTTGGCACTGACATCGAATCCCTCGTTCTGCAGACGTCCGTCGTTGCTCCAGTTCGTATAGAGTCCTGAGAGATAGGAGAGGTCGTTGAGACTGAGCAGGTTGTAGGTGTTTCCGAAGAAGTAGTTGAAACCAACGTGGAGCCGGCCGTTGAATGCTGCCAGTTGTGCTCCGGCAGTGATGCGGCTTGTGGTCTCCCACTGCAGTTTTGTGTTGCCTATATTACCCATGGAGAGTGTACCGATAGTGTTGAAGAGTTTGCCTGCAACGAAATAGGTGCGGTTGGCAATGGGGTCGACATTGTCGTTGCCGGAGAGGTCGAAACCGACATTGAGTTTGAGGAAGTCAAGCCCGTGCAGGTTGCACCAGTCTTCGTTTGTGACTACCCATGCCAGCTGTGCGGAAGGGAAGATTCCCCATGCGTAGTTTCCTATCTTGATTCCGTCGGCAGCATCGGCTCCGAATTTCGACGATCCGTTGAGACTCATGCCGGCAGAGAGATAGTAGCGTTCACGGTAGTTGTAGTCGCCTGTGAGGTAGTAGTTCATGTTGATGGACTTGTTCTCGTCGCCGTCGGTAGACTTGAACTGGAGTGAGGACGACATGTTAGGGGTCTTGTCGTTTCCTGAGTTGTAGCCTATCTGGGTGTTGACCTTGTAGTTGCCTGTGATATAGCGGAATCCTCCGCGCAGACTGAGTTTGTGGGCTTCCCAGCGTTGGTCGTAATTGAAGTAGGTGTCGCTCATCAGTCCGATGTAGTGTCCTGCAAGTGCGCTAACCTGGTTTTCCACCTGACCTACGGTCTCCACCTCGTAGTCGGGCACTCCGTTGCGTGGCAGATAGTAGTTTTCGTCGGTATTGACAATCTGGAATGCAAAGTGTTCGGAGAGCGACCAGTGCTTGTTGATGTCCCACTTAGGGGTGACAGCAATGTTGATGACTCGGTTTCCGAAGTAGTTTTTGTTGTCGCCCTCACCATTATGGAGTATGCTCATAGGGTTTGCAAGGCTGGTTCTCCAACTTTCCTTTGCGAGGACATCGGAGAGGTAGTCGTCGGCATCGGCAAGATAGTCGGAGATGCGGCCGTTGGTGTCGAATGCATAGGGACTGAGGAATGGCGACTTCACCAGACTGAGGAACCCGGGGGCAGAGATGACTCCATAGCGTGCGTTGGCTGTGGCAAGACTGGAGGATGCACCGTCGTCCCTCATGTTGCGGGTAACATCGCTGTAGGATGCATCGAAACGGATGTTGATGGATTTCGAGAGGACGATGTCGGAGTTGAGACGGAGGTTGAACCGCTTGAAGTCGTTGTACTTGAGGGTGGCATCGCTCTTGGCGTATCCTACCGAGAGGTTGTAGTTGGCAACATCGTCACCGCCCTGTACGTTGAGGCTGTAGTTCTGGGTGAATGCCTCGTCGTAAACCAGACGGGTCCAGTCAGTGTTGTTGTGGTACTGGTTGTAATAGTAGTATTTCGGGTCGGTCTGGAGGAACTTGAAGGAGTTCTTCTTGGTTCCCGTGGTTCCGATGAGTTCGGAAGCGTAGACCCGGAACTCTGCCGCATCCATCATGTCGGGGGTCTTTGGGGTGAGTTCGTAACTGCCTCCGATGCTGAGGTCAATCTTGGTGGCCATACTCTTGTTGCGCTTGGTCTCGATGACGAGCACTCCGTTGGCTCCCTGGGAACCGTAGATGGCAGTACCGTTCTTGAGCACGCTTATCTTCTCGATGTCCTCGACCATGATGTTGGAGAGAAGGTTGTTGAAGAATCCGTCGTGGAGGGAACTCTGGTCGTACTGCATATACTGGATTACTCCGTCGATGACTACGAGAGGCTGGGCTCCGGCGTTGAGGGAGTTGAGTCCGTTCATGAGCATCATCACTCCCACTCCGGGTTCGCCGCTACGCATGCGGGTGAAGATGTCGCCACCCAACTGTTGCTGGATCTGTGCGTCGACGCTGATGTCGTTGTTGTTGTAGCCTATGCCGGCAGTCTTTTTGCTCGTGGCGGTGATGGATGGGGAGTAGATCTCCTGAAACTTGTCGGAATACATCTGTACCACGGGCTGTTCGCCCTTGCGGATAGGTTGCTGGACGAGGTTGTAGCCTTCGGCTGAGAATGTGAGCGAGGTGGCATACTCGGGTACCTTTATGGTGTATGTGCCCTCTTCGTCGGTCATGGCAGTGTAGCGACGGTCGTTGAAAGTGACGACCTTCACACCGTTTGCCGGCATCTTGGTAGATGCATCGACCACCTTTCCCTTAATTTCGAGAAGTGATGACTGAGCATGGCTCAAAGTGAAAAGTGAAAAGTGAAGAGTGAAAAGTAACAACCACTTTATCTTCGACTTGTAACCAATGATATTTTTCATTTTCCGTCCTCCTTTCTTACTGGTTTAAGATAAATGCAATCCAGATACATCTCACGGGAGAATTTCACCTGGCTGTTCTTGACACTGCACTGTAGTTGCAGGCTGACCTTGCAGTCGGGTTGCCCGTAGTTGCAGACAGGGAGATTGAACCGGCCAATGATGACTGTATCCACTGTGTAGGGGTCATTGCTCTTCTCTTCCTTGAATGCTGTCTGCAACTTGTTTCCAAGGCTGTCGGCATAGTTGAGGGTGGCAATGAACTTGTTTGGCTTGACATCGCGCGAGAAGGCATTGTAGACTGTCTTCGGCAGGATTACGGCACAGATGTCGTATGTGCCGGCAAGGGTGTTGGCAATCTCGAAGGTGGCAGTCCAGTTGGATGTACTTGTTCGTGGAACAATGTCGAGATAACCGTTTCCCGACACGCTGTCGGCACGTACACTGCGGTAGTTGAATGTGCAGTCCTTGCTCTCAATGATGTTGGCCTCGCGCTCGCCTTCCACCTTTACAGGACGGAAGTAGAGTTGTTCCTTGGTGAAGGGCCACGAATTCAGACAATAGATTGTGCCGTTGCTGCATTCCAGTTCACTGCCGACATACTGGCTTGAGAGCAGTCCGCCATCATCGAGAGGACGATAGTACACATTGTATTCGGGAGTTCTGCTGGAGTAGTTTGTAGAACGTATGGAATCGGTGACTGAAGCCTGCTCGTTGGCATTATAGAACAGATCCTGCATCAGCAGCAGATTCTTCCAGTACTGGCTGATGGAGTCGTTTACGGTTCCTTCTCCATAGTAGAAATATGGTGCAGCCTCGTCCATGACGTCCTTCCATACTTTCTCAGATGGCAGGAATGCGAAGTAGGAACTGTCCTCCTCGTTTATCTTGCCGAAGGTTCTGAAAAGAATGTTCTCGCGAATCATCACGGAGTCGCTATACACTTTCTTTCCGTCTTCAATTCCGCGCTGTATGCTGGCATTCTCGTCGAGTTCCTGACGTTCGTATTTCTTCAAGAACCATCCTATATGTGCAGCATCGCCCATGGATGTGAGACCTTCATAGAGGTTGTAGTTGTAAGGAAATTCATTGTCCACGATGTTCAGCAGTCCGTTGCTGGCAGGGATGTCGGCGGACAGGCATGAAGGCAGGTTCTCCAGGTAGAAATACTTGTTGTTGTGCATCCTGATGTAGTCCAGTGCTGCCAGTTTCGTTGACTGGAACAATGTGTGTGCAATGTGATTGCCTACAAAATGTTGTCCGACCATTGAGTCACCCTGTTCGGTGGTACATTCCTGGAGCAGGGACTCGATGTCGAACGTACCGTTCTTTGGAGCCCATACGGTGAGGCTCTGGTCGGAGCCGAGCAGGTCGGCGTATGTCACGTCAGTACGGTGATTGTTGTTGTAGAGATGAGTGCTCTGGAGCACCTGCAGGAAGTCAGAAAGCGAACCGTCTTCCTTGATCAGTTGCAGGAGAGTCTTGTCGGCTGACGCCGTTCGCTCATCATAATGGTCATCCCAAGTATCGGAGCATGACGCAAAGCCCAACGGCAGCAATGCCATGAGAGCCATCAGTTTTTTTATATTCTTATTTTTCATAACTAGTAATTTCTTTTCACTTTTCACTTTTCACTCCGAGCGAAGCGAGGTATCAATGAGTATCTTCCGCTGTAAGTCCGTCGTAAACACTCTTAGGGCAGAGTTCTATGTAGTTGATAGGCAACTCAGCCTCTGGATTTTCAATGACGAGACGTATGCGCAACCAGTATTCCTTGTCGGGCGACATGGTTTGAGTACACAGGACCTTACGCAGTTTACCGTTATTCTCGCGGAGGTTGTTGGAACCGCCCTGCAACCAGGTGTCCATTTCCTTCATCCAGCCTCGGTTGTGCATGGCCTTGTCGATGGCACGGTCGGCATCCTCGTCGCCGGTGTCGGCCACCCAGCCGATGGAAGGGTCGGCTCCCCAGATGCGGAAGTCAATAGGAAGTCCCATTGGTTTCATGTTGTTCTTCTCGCCGAAATAGACCTGGACGGCTCCACGATATTCGCTGATACCTACTGCGAAACGAATCTCGTAGGTGTTTTCAGGAACTGGAGGAAGTTTGAAACTGATGTCAAACTGGCCTGTGAGGTCTACGGCATCGGAATAGGTTGCCATCCACACACCCCTTTCGCGGAGCATCAGGCGTGGGTTCTGTCCGTGGAAGTCCCAGCCTTCTACCTTCTTGAATCCTACGGCATTGTCCGTAGTGCCTCTGGCTCCACAGTTCATGAATTCAGGCGAGAGGGTGATGGCATCGATGCGTATGCGGTCGTTGAACACGATGTCGCGGGTGGTGGTGTTGTAGGTAAGAATGTCGTTGATGTAATGAATGATTCCGTTGAGTGCCTGCTGGTCGACATCGCCAATCTCGGAAGGCGAGAGCACCTTCACTCCCAGCACCGGAGCCCTGTTGCCCACTCCCTTGCGGTTGATGAACAGTCCGCGCGACGGACTACTCATCTTGACCATTGCGCCTGGCATGAGGGTGGTGTACCAGTCGGTACAGTCAATCTTGCTCGTCACGGCACAGGTAGTCTTGTAGTCGATGCCCGACTCGCTGATTGTCCAGTCGTTGTAGCCACCGTAATAAGGGAGCAGATGGTAGGCCACGAACCGGTTGAGCGGGTTCTTGCGGTTTGTCCAGTCGGTATCGAATTTGCCTGCATCCTCAGGATACACCTCGTCGTAGACACTTTTTGCGTAGGCAATGAGGTCGTCGAGGTTGTTGATGCCGTTGAGCCTGTAGATGCTGTCGGTCTCGATGAATGCCGAATAGCGCTTCATCCGGGTTCCGATGTACTTGCAGAAATGCCCCGTCTCGCCTACTCGCGAGTAGGTGAATCCCTTGTTGACCGAGTCGGAACCACAGGTGTAGGTTTCGTCGATATACTGGAACATACTGTCCTTCAGACCCGTCTTTGCAAGGGCTTCGGCAAATATTGTGACATCGACGTTGGCTGCTATCAGTTCCGGCAGATACTGATTGCTTGGCTGGATGACATGGTCGATGGTGTGGACCACTCCGTTCACAACCGAGTCGTCGCGCACGATCAGACGTGATGCTTTGTTGACATAATAAATGATATTGCCGCCATTCAGGGAGTCGTTGTCGCACGAGAATGTCAGATAGCGGTCGTTGAGGTTTGCCATAGGGAAGTTGCCATCGCTGAGGTCGGTGGTGAAATACGCCTTCTTGATGATGTGGTTCCATGCCAGAGTATCACAGTCGGCAACGGTCATCTCGTTCACGGACGACAATCCCTTCACATTCTTGAGGTATTCTTCTATTGCGGCATTTGTAGGAGCAAAACAGGTGTAGGTTCCGTATGTTGCCATCATACCCATCATCTTCGACTTGTTGAGTATTTCCACAAAGTCGCTGTAGGTGTCGCTTCTGTTCACGAGGTAGTCGCTGATCATCTCCTTGGTAAAGGTATAGTAGTTTTCGCGGTCAGGCTCGTCGGAACAGGATGTCAGTAGCCCCAATGAGAGAATCACTGGGAATGCAATTGCCAAGATATGGTTCTTATTCATGTTCTTTTCCATTTTCATTGTCCTTCATTGTTTTTTTGACTGATAGTTGTTGGCTACTATATTTCAAATCCATCATTTCTGACATAGGCTTCGTTCTGTTTGAGCAGAGGGTTTGCCTTCAGTTCCTGTTCGCTGTATGGCCAGAAGAGTGCGTCCTGTGCGGCAAGACGTATACGGATTGCCGCACCATTCTCCTCAAACTTAGGGAGTACGGCTTCAATCATCCGAGCATTGTCGTTTTCCCTCAGACAGAGGCGTACAAGGTCATACCAGCGTTTGCCTTCGAAGATGAACTCGCGTTGGCGCTCTCCGAATATCAGGTCTTCCATAGTGAGTCGGGATGATGCATAGTCAGCATAAACAAGAGTGTCGACAGTGGCTGTACGCTTGTTGTTTGCACGTTTCCATACGGCAGACACGCAGGAGAAAGCACTGCGGTAGTTGGATGTCTGTTCCTCGGTTATTCCTTCCTCTGTCACCTCACCGGCAAGTTCTACCTCAGCCTCGGCTTTCATCAGCATCACGTCGGTAAGACGATAGATAATCCAATTGGCATAGTTGTTTGTGCGTGCCTCGCTCTTTACCGTAGGCGCTGCACCTGTAGTGGTGGAAGTCTTGAAACTGCAACTCTGGTTCACATATTTCTTGATGAGAATCTTTGCAGATGCTTCTTCCATGTTCTCCAGATAGCGGCAGTCGGTCTTGCGGAAATACTTGTTGTTTCCGCTATAGGCTTCCTGGAAGAGGAACACCGGAGCCGAGATTGTTCCGTTGGCATTGCTGCTACTTCCGTACATATTGGAAATGGAGGAGTTTGATTCCGACTTGTCCCTCTCGAAGGCAAGTTCGAAGATGCTCTCGAACGAGTTGCCGGTACCGAATATCTCGTTGTATGCATTGCCGGCATCGGTGCTTCCTGCAGGAGATTCGGAGATGAGAGGATATTTCCCGTAGAGTTCCACTGTCATGGATGTAGGATTCTCTTCCCTGTCTTCCTCGTACTGGCGTATCTTCTCGTCAATTACCAGGTCACAGTACTTGACAGTGTTCTGATAGTCGCCCTTCCAGAGATACATGTCGGCAAGCAGGGCATAGGCAGCCCAGCGGGTGATGCGGCATGTGTTCTCTATAGTCTTTTCGCCATAGGAACGTACTGCATCATCTTTTACCCTCTCCACATCGTTGATGAGACTGTCGATTACATCATGGAACGGAGTGGCAGGAAGTACAAAACTCTTGGTATCGTCGATGGAAGGTTCCGTCACGTACGGTATGTCCCTAAATGTGCGGAGTAGATAGAAATAGCACAGAGAACGGAGCACTGTTGCCTCGGCAATGGTGGCACTTAGTTCCGAGTCTGTGAAGTTTGGGTCCTTGGCATTAACAATCGCAGCATAGTGGATGACCGTATTACAACGGTTGATGCACTGATAGAAACACTGCCATGTCACGTTGGAGTTGGTTTCAAGGATGTTTTCCTTGAGTATTTCCCTGATGTCGTTGTTCGCACTTGCGCCATTGGTCATGTCGTCACTCCTGAGTTCGCCCCAGATGATCATCCTGCTGATACAGTCGCTTGACGACAATTGCGAATAACAACTTGTAAGTACACTGGTCACATCGGCTTCTTCCGTCCAGAAATTCTCCAGTACAATCTCGTTCTGAGGAGTGATGGTGAGGAAGTCGTCGCATGAACTCAACGACAGGGTTGCAATAACGGTCAGAATATAACCTTTTATCTTGGTTCCTAAACTTGACGAAAGAAACTCGTATACTTTAACCTTTTTCATTGTATCTCCTTTCTTTAGAATTGAACAGTTAATCCAAGCTGATAGGTACGCGGGCGTGGAGTGCGGGCATTATCGGTTGCCACACTATAGCCTCCATATCCCACTTCAGGGTCAGCACCGCTGTAGCCTGTGATACAGAATACGTTGTTGACACTGAAATCAAGACGCAGCTGACTGAGTCCCCAGTTCTTGATGAGCTTGTTGCCGAAAGTATAGGAAATCTGAGTGTAATTCAGTCGCATGAACGAAGCATCCTCCATGAACCTGTCACTTCCCAGCC
>JAZQPD010000197.1:0-3109 GCA_045628285.1 Bacteroidaceae bacterium | reverse complement strand
CCTTCATCGTGGTCTCGGAAGCATACATCTGGCTGGCGCCGATAACCTGGCCGTTGGTAGCCTTGAGGTTGAAATAAGGCTTGCCGTTCTTTGCGACCTTGACCTCATAACGAGCCTCTACAGCCGCATTTTTCTTTACTGACTCCACGCCATTGAGGCAAGCTGCCTTTGTTGCATAACCTTCGCTGGTGAGGATGACCTGGCCGTTGGTGGCCTTGAGGTTGAACTGGAATTCACCGTTCTTCCTGGTTGTGATAACGAATTTTCCCATTTTTTGTGTTATTAAATGATTGTAACAAATCGACTTGTCCGCAAATATACAATTTTTTGATGATTATCTCAATTATCCTTGTTTCTCCCAAAAAATTATTATCTTTGCAATCCCATTTGGTGTAACCAATGTGGTGTGATTGGAGAGGTGGGAGAGTGGCTGAATCCACAGGTTTGCTAAACCTGCATACTGGTAACGGTATCACGAGTTCGAATCTCGTCCTCTCCGCTGAAAGTGGCCCTGCAGACATCTGCAGGGCCACTTTGTTTAAAAGTGCCCTAAATCGTGCCCTAAAATCTAACGTCTACGATTGGGATAAAATCAGATGTGATAGCAGCGGAATGGATGTACCACCCGTATCACTTTGAAATGTACCAGTCATAGCGGAATGAAATGTACCGTCTGTGACAGTTTGAAATGTACCGGGCGTATCACTTTGATATGTACCACCTGTATCACTTTCAAATGTACCACCTGCCGCGGTTGAACCAGTGCCAGTTGAAGGCGGCATCAGAAGGGTTGCTATGAGTTAACCTAAGTACCTTTGTGGAGAAGAAAATAAATCCACAAAGATATGGCTAACAGAAAAGTAACAATGACTCACTTAAGAGCAATCATCAGGGAGTTCAAGCTAGGAACACCCATGAGAGAAATTGAGCGCAAGCTCAAAATCAGTCGTACATCGCTGCGCCCCTACAAGGAGCGTGCTGAGTCCTCCGGCAAATCCATGGACGAGCTCCTCAAAATGGAGGATGCCGATCTGCACGCCATCCTCAGCAAGGAGGACGTACACCGTAATCGTGATGCCGATCGCTATGAGTTCCTGCAGGCAAACATAGAGGACTATGCGCAGGCCATGACACGCAAGTACATGACCTATGAAGTTCTATATGAGGACACTTATTGCAAAGCGACAGACAATCCGTATGGTTACACGCAGTTCAAATCCATACTTCAAGAGTATGAGAAGAAGAACGACCTGAAACTTCACAATGTATACGCTCCTGCCCGTGAGATGCAGTTTGACTTCGCCGGAGACCCGTTGTGGGTGGTTGACAAAGAGACTGGTGAATGCCAGAAAGCAATCGTTCTCGTATGCGTCCTTCCATACTCCATGATGAGCTTTGCAATCGCAATGCTGTCCACGAAGATGGAGTTCTTCTTCCCGGCATTGTCACGGTCTCTGGAGTACTTTGGAGGTGTTCCTGAGGTGTCCAAGACCGACAATATGTTGCAATGGGTCAAACGCTATGACCGTTATGAACCAGCTCTGAATGAAGCCGCTGAAAAATGGGCGATGCACTATGGCACCGATATCGAGGGATGCCGCTCACGCAAACCACGTGACAAGGGTCCGGCAGAGGGTCTTGTCGCCAAGGTGTATCAGTTCTACTACTCACGCATATATAACGAAACATGGACATCCCTAGAAGCACTGAACAATAGAATCTTCGAACTTAATGACCTATATAATAATCGAGTCAAAAGTGGGCTGACATACAGCCGGTATGATAAGTTCGTTAAGGAAGAACAGCCATATCTTCTTCCTCTTCCTGACGAGCGCTTCATGTTCAAGTATGAAAAGGCCGTTACAATAAACAGTACATATCATGTCCAACTAGAGCGTGGCCGCTTCTACAGTGTTCCATACCAGCTTGTCGGACAATCCGGTAAGGTTGTGTATGATGCTGACACTGTTGAGATCTGGATCAATCTCAAGCGCGTTGCTGTTCATAAACGTCTGTATCACGATGGATACAGCACGTTACCGGAACATATGCCGGAAAAACATCGTGCCTATGTTGAAAGCAAGGAATACAATGCAGCTTACTTCCAGAAGAAAGCCTCTCAGGTCGGTCCGGAAACCAGGGCCGTTGTGAATGCCATATTGAATCGTCCTTACTTTGTACAACAATCTTACCGGGCCTGCCAGGGAATCCTGCGTCTGGCTGGGCGATACACATCTTCCCGATTGGAAGAGGCCTGCCGGCATATAGAGCCCAAGAGTGCAGCGAGTTATAAGATGGTTGAGTCCATACTGAAGAATAACCTGGACAAGGTGAAAGAACCTCGATCCAATGATACGATATACATGCCCACGCATGACAATGTACGTGGTGCAGAAGCTTACAAATAAAAGATAACAACTGGCACGCATCCATATGAAAACATGAACACTCAAGAAACCATCCTCCAGTTGGAGGAACTCAAACTCAAGGGCATGGCCGAGTTCTACAAGTCCATGCAGTCGTTACCTGTGAGCGAATGGCCATCCATCGATCTCTTTGCCGCTCGATTGGCAGAGGCAGAGAGACAGTACAGAAACACCAAGAAAACGGAGATGTATCTAAAGACAAGCAAACTCAGGTATAACTCCATGCTTGAAGATATGTACTGTTCCAATGAGCGTAATCTCACAAAAGATACTTTGATGCAACTTATGGACTGCAGCTTCATAGGACGGGCAGAGAATATACTCATTGATGGCAAGACAGGCTGCGGAAAGTCTTTCCTTGCCTGTGCTCTCGGACGTCAGGCCTGCTTCATGGGATATAGGGTTGAATACTTCTCCATGAACAAGTTCATCGAGCGCATCGCGCTCGCTAAACTTGATGGAACGATAATGAAAGTAGTCAATCATATCCAACGCAATGACCTTGTCATCTTTGATGACTTCGGCTTGCAGCCGCTCGATAATAACTCGCGGCTAGCCCTGCTGCAGATCCTGGAAGACTGTTACATGAGAAAGTCAGTCATCGTGACTTCCCAGCTTCCGGTTGCCAAATGGTATGACTATATCAACGAACCGACAATCGCAGATGCGATCATGGACAGGCT
>JAZQPD010000196.1:0-9756 GCA_045628285.1 Bacteroidaceae bacterium | reverse complement strand
CTAAGTTCCCCAATTCCTTTTTCCCTCATTTCCCTTCGACGTTGGAGAAGGGCACTGATGTGCTGGTCCTGTCGGGCAAAGGCGACGAATGTGTCACGCGACACGTGGAACTGCCGGCACACCTCCACGATGGTCTCTCCCGAAACTATGAGGGCTGTTATTTTTTCCTTGTTGGCCTCGAGATGAGCCATCTTTGGGCAACTTCCCCTCCGGCGTCCCAGTATCACCCCCTCCGCCCTGCGGAGTGCGAGGGCTTCCTTGGTGCGGAGGGAGATGAGTTTCCTCTCTATTTCCGCCACCAGTCCGAAGGCGAAGCAGAGGACCTTGCTGTTGATGGTGTCGTCGAACGTGTAGCCTTCCTTGATGCAATGGAGCACTATTCCCTTCCTCACACATTTCTCCATGATGACCATGATGTCGGTGAGGGTCCTGCTGAGTCGCGACACCTCGGTGACGAGGAGTGTATCACCGCTCTTCATGTTGTTGAGGATTCGTCCGAGCTTGCGGGACGACTGTTTCTTCTTTCCGCTCACGACTTCCGTCACCCATTTGTCTATGACTATTGACTGTTGGAGAGAGTAGTTCTCGATCTCGCTGCGCTGGTTGTCCAGCACTTGTTTTGCTGTACTGATTCTTAAATAAGCTATTACCATAATCTGAAATTAAACTTTGTTGATACCTTATATATATAATATAAAGCCCCCACCATATCGACAATGCAGACGAGCCTCTCTTTCTCTTCGGTTTCATCATCACCTGCTGAGATTTCAGCCCTACTTTTTGGCCCATTTTCCGGTCATTTTGTGAACAAAACTGAACCTGCTCAGAAGGGCCTGTAGTGGGGTTTGGGGACAATTGTGTACAAAAATAGACATTTTTGGCCATTTTTGGGTAGTTGGAATGTGCCCCACAGAGTACTGTAGAGGGGGGGGGTAAACCACGAATTAAACGGTGTTCTTACTTTGAACGTAGTAACAGTAGAAACAAATGCATTTAACGGTACTGTAGTTGAACGCTTCCAGTTGATGCGGGCTAAGCAAATAATAACTAAACTTCCACCACTATGATACCAAGAATCAACAAGCTGTCAGTTCTTGATGACTACATGTTATATGTGGAATTTGATGATGGTTACAAGGTAATGTACGATGTGAAGGACGATATTAGAAATCTTCCGGCCTTTCGTGCGTTGGTTGATGTATATGGCCTGTTCAATCAGGTACAACTTGATAGTAGTCGCACTTGTGTGTATTGGAATGAGGAAATAGATCTTGCCAGTGATAGCATTTACGAATTTGGCAAGTCGGCATAATCCCCATTATATCAGGTATTCAATTACCTTTTTCTTATAGTCGAATGGACAGAGGTCGTCAAGACCCAGACATTTTATGGCAATGTCCATTAGATGTTCGTCTGAGGTATCGGCTGATTGCTCTGCTTTGGTAAGGAAATATCGTCCTGCATCGGTCAGCACACATTTTGGTACCAGTCCGATGATTTCAGTACCCGTGACCTTTAGTCCTTTGGTCTGAGCCACCCGACTGACTTCTTCGAATGCTTTGTGAAGCGAAGTCGTAGTGATGTCGGTGATGTTCATCGACACCTGGGCAATGCCATATTCTTCTATGAACCAACCGATGGACTTGCAGCCTATGAGAGTGCCGTGGATTCTGTTCCCGTTCGTGTCCTTGTATCCGCTTTCTCTTACCTCGCGTGCTATGAGTGAAGCAATGTCTGCCGATTGGGTGTTGAGGTTGAAGTTCACGGCAATAAGGAAATTTCTTGCTCCAATATTGATGGCGCCACTTCTTGCTGTTGTCTCATCAAAGGTGAAGGGACCGAAATCGGGTCTTCTGCTGGAATCTGCGAGTTTCTCGGGCAATGCCTCATATTCGCCCTTTCTGCACCATTCAAGTTTTTTCCGTTCTTCCGAACAAGCAGCTGCCTCGTAGCAATATGAGGCAATACCTAAGTCATCATAGATACGTTTTGCCAATACCCTTGCCAGTCCTGCACATTCCTCCAACGTGATTCCGCTGATGGGAACCAATGGCAACACATCAGTCGCTCCGGAACGGGGATGGGTGCCATGGTGCATCCTCATGTCTATAAGTTCTGATGCTGTTTTTACACCTTGGAAGGCAGCTTCGCAGACTGCTTCCGGTGAGCCGATGAAGGTCATCACGGTGCGGTTGGCAGCTTCTCCAGGTTCAATGTTGAGGAGTTTCACTCTTTCTCCGTTCACATTTGCATTACTGATGGCGGAGGCAATGCCATCTATTATCTTCCTGTCGCGCCCTTCGCTGAAATTGGGCACACATTCTATTAATCGCATACGGCTCTATGAAATATCTTATTTTGGAGGCTGTCCTCCTCATTTCTTTCAGCAAAGTTAGGCAAAAAAACTTAAATGGACGCTTTCCTTCAAAAAAAAACGCAATTCATAATCCGTAATTCGCAATTTATTCCTATATTTGCATCATAAAAGTTATGTGCAATGAGAGAATTCAATATTTCCAAGAGGGCTCATAAGGAAATTAAGCGCCTGTTCTCGCAACGTATGTTGATTAACACTCTGCATACGGATCCTGAAGTAACGGAGACCATTGATAATTTCACATACGATGAGACTCTAAGCAAATATGATGGTGTGATGTCTGAACGAACTCGTGTGATGTGCATTCTTGCTTCTACGCTTGGATGCAACTCTATGAACGAGTTCAAACAATATGTTGAGGCTTGCCTGAATGTCGGAATCAAGCCAAGGGAAATCCGTGAAATCGTTTATCAGGCATACCCTTACCTCGGCATTTCTCAAGTAGTGGAATACAATCTCTTGCTGAATGATATATTCGAGAATAACTTTATACGCCTTCCGCTTGATGATCAGAGGACTGTAGAACCCGACGATAAGTCTCTTGAGGAGGCTGGCATAAAACTCTACGAACAGGCTCATGGGGAGGGGTCTGCCGATGCATTGAAGCAGTCGTTCCCTGAAAGCCAGCAGCACATAGCTCATTATATCTTCGCACATTGCTATGGGCAATATTACACTCGTAATGGTATCGACCAGCGTCACAGGGAATTCATTACTGTTGCGATCTTGGCTGCCATGTGTTGCTGTCGCAGTTTGCTGAAGACTCACATGGAAGCGAACAAGAATCTCAATGCAACGAAGACTGAAATGGAGTCAATTATCACGACAATTCTTCCCTGGATTGGTCTGCCAAAGGCTCTTGAGGCTTTTGAGGTTGTAAATGAAGTATATGGCGTATAATTAGGACGAGCATTTGTATTGTGTATAATAGGAAGGATGGCAGAGTGGTCGAATGCGCTGGTCTCGAAAACCGGTAAACGGGTAACTGTTTCGGGGGTTCGAATCCCCCTTCTTCCACATGATATTTTATTTTTCAGGCACTGGCAACAGCCGATGGGTCGCTGAATGTGTATCAAGGGAAATCAACGATTCTCTGGTGTTTATTCCAGACGCAATCCGACAGGGAAAATACGATTATTCCCTAATCAAGGATGAAAAACTGGGGTTCGTTTTTCCGTGCTATGCCTGGGGTGTACCTACCTTTATCTCACATTTCATATCTCGGCTCAACATCAGGAATGTGTCATACCTATATTATATATGTACGTGTGGGGACGACACTGGCCGGCTTCGGCAGGAATTCTGCCGTATAGTGGAATCGAAG
Organism: Bacteroidaceae bacterium; assembly: GCA_045628285.1. GTDB lineage: Bacteria > Bacteroidota > Bacteroidia > Bacteroidales > Bacteroidaceae > Colivivens. The sequence continues at coordinate 6,055 of JAZQPD010000196.1, read as the reverse complement.
GGATGGACTTGTCATCTCGGTTACGATATTATGATGCCGGAGTCTTATGTCTGCCTGCCGGGATTCGATGTGGATTCAAAGGACAAGGAAAGACGTAAGATCAGTGCTGCAAGACTGAAACTTGGTGCTGCCGTCGATGATATAACGGATAGCCGTGAAGGTACGTTCGCCACATTGCCAGGCGGATGGACGTGGGTTAAGAGTGTACTGTTGCGGGGCGCATTCAGGAAATGGTTGATGACTCCGCGCTATTTTAAGACCAATAGCAAATGTACCGGCTGCGGAAAGTGTGAGGCAGCGTGCCCATTTGCAAATATAAAGATATTTGACAAACGTCCGGAATGGGGATACCAGTGTGTGGATTGCCTTCGCTGTTACCACAGTTGCCCTTCCCATGCCATAGAGTGGGGCAGGTGGACTGCAAACAAGGGACAGTATCTTGCACCGGAAGAACTGAATTCCTGAATAATTAATTTTAGTAGGAACCCTTCTTTACAAAAAAGGGGTGTTGATCAACACCCCCAATGATTGTAATGATGAAGAAACTATTGTTTGATTGGCTTGTACTTTGGTACGAGCGCCTTCATTGCACACCATGATACGAGGTAGGCTATACCGCAGAAGCAGAACATGATGAAATATCCTGCTGGCTTGCCGTCAAAACCGAGGAACTGGAATGCACTGCCGGCTTCTTCTGCATGTGTGAAGAGTGCACCTGCAGACTTCTGGATAATCATTGAACCGACACCTCCAGCTGTTGCTCCAATACCCGTGATTGTCGCAATGGTACTCTTTGGGAACATATCTCCGATAGTAGAGAAAAGGTTTGCTGACCATGCCTGATGACCTGCTGCTGCGATACCGATGAGTATTGCCGGCCACCATGGACTGTTGACTCCGAGTGGTTGTGCAAGTAGTGCTACGAGTGGCATGAATGCGAAGATGAGCATTGCAAGCATTCGACCGCTGTATGGGTGCATGCCTTTCTTTTCAACGAAGAGTTTAGGAAGATATCCTCCGAATATGCTGACTACTGTCACAATAGCATAGAGGGTGAAGATGAGTCCCTGACCGAGAGGACTTGATGCCTTGGCACCGAACTGGTTGTCGAAATAGGATGGTGCCCAGAAGAGGAAGAACCACCATACCCCGTCGGTGAGAACCTTACCGCAGATGAACGACCATGTCTGCTTGTATGTGAAGCACTTTGCAAACGGAATGGCTTTCTCGTCTTTCACACTTGCCTTTTCTGCTTCTTCCTCAGCGTCATCCTGATGGATGTATTCAAGTTCTGCTGCATTGACATGCTTGCTGTTCTCTGGTTTGTCGTACATGAAGTGCCAGAAGAACATCCATAGGAATCCGAGTGCACCGATGATGATGAATGCCATTTCCCATCCGTAGTTCTTTGCGAGTACAGGTATGCAGAGTGGGGCAGCGAGTGCTCCTACACTGGCTCCGGCATTGAAGATGCTGGTGGAGTAGGCGCGGTCTTTCTTTGGATTGTATTCTGCTGTTACTTTGATGGCTGCCGGGAAGTTTCCTGCTTCACCGAGTGCGAGGATGCCCCGGCAGAGGAGGAAGAGATATACTGATGTGGTTGCCACGGCAAGTGCAGCATTGCTTCCTGCCTCAACGGCAGAGATGTCAAGACCGAGGATACTTGATGTGCCCCATCCGCATGCGGCATGAAGACATGCACCGGCTGACCATACGAAGATACTGATGAGATAGCCCTTCTTTGTGCCCATCCAGTCGATGAACTTACCTGCAAAGAGACAGGCAATTGCATAAAAGATTGAGAAAAATGATGTAATTGTTCCGTAGTCGTTGTCTGTCCATCCGAATTCTGGTTTGATGAATTCTTCGTAGGTAAGACTGAGAACCTGACGGTCCAGATAGTTGACTGTTGTCGCAACGAACAGCAGCGAGCAAAGCCACCAACGCCAGTTGGTCATGAGCTTTGTCTGAGTTGAGTTGTTATTTGCCATAGTGTTTGATTAGTAATTGCTACTATCTGATAATATGTAGCACGGATTGTTAATAATATTAATTGTTAATTATTGATTGTGTAGTATGTTCCTCTCTGCCCTTTCCACCTGTAATCTTATTCCTGCTCCTTTACACTCAACTCCCATAGGAGGATTTTCCTTGATGAGTTCGAGGTCGATGGACATGACATTTGCAAACCGGTCGAATAGTGTACAACATATCCTGTTGCCTGCGTGCTCGAGGAGGTTCGATGGTATTTCCATCTCTTGCCTGACGGTTTTTACGACTGCGGAATAGTCCAACGTGTCTTCCAGTCTGTCTGATTTCATTGCTTTCGGGAAATCAAAGCCTAACCGGAGATTGATGGTGAAATAATCTCCGGTCAGTTGTTCCTGTGGCATCACTCCGTGACGGGCATAGATGCGTAGGTCCTTAATTACGATGGTCGTGTTCATTTATCCGCATCTTGATGCTCCGCAATGCTTGCAGATCAGACATCCTTCCTGATAGACAAGTGTCTCGTGTCCGCATATAGGACATTTCTGTCCCTTTGCCTCGGTGCCATCCTGAACGTATTTCTTGAGCGCACGCTCTACTCCGTTCTTCCATGAGTTGATGCTCTCGCTGCCGAGTTCAAGACCACCGATGAGCTTGATGGCATTGGTGAGCGGCATACGGTAACGAAGGATTCCTGAGATTAGTTTTGCGTAGTTCCAGTATTCCGGATTGAATTTCTCCGACAAGCCTTCGATGGTGGTCTTGTAACCACGCTTGTTCTCAAACTGGAAGTCGTAGTGCTTTGTGCCGTCGTCTTCGATGTTCTTGATGATATGGCCTCTGACCACATTCTTAGGAAGTGCGATACCGTCTTCGTCATCAAGCACACCGGTGAATATCTCGTAAGGGAATCCATCAAGCAATCCTACGAATGCCACCCATTTCTCCTTGTTGTTCTGGAAACGTACAACATCGCATTCAAGGCTTCTCGGACGGATTTCGGTTACGTTAGGCATGCATTTCTTGCAGTCTTCTTCCTTGTGGGCATCTTTTGTCTGGATGAGCACTCCCGAACGGCTGCCGTCCCTGTAGACGGTACATCCTTTGCATCCACATTTCCATGCCTCTATGTAGAGTTGGTTGACGAGTTCCTCACTGGCATCGCTCGGGAGATTGATGGTCACACTGATGGAGTGGTCTACCCATTTTTGGATTGCGCCCTGCATCTTTACTTTCTCCACCCAGTTGACATCGTTGGCTGTAGCCTTATAGTAAGGCGACTTCAGAACGAGTTCGTCAATTTCTTTCTGAGTATATTTCTTTTCTGTGTCGTAGCCGTTGATCTTCATCCATTGGAGGAATTTCGGATGGTACACAATATATTCCTCAAATGAGTCTCCGGTTTCGTCCGTATAGTCTACGTGTACGTTGGTGTCGTGAGGATTGACCTTGCGACGGCGGGTATAGACTGGTAGGAATACAGGCTCGATACCTGAAGTGGTCTGTGTCATCAGACTTGTCGTTCCTGTAGGGGCGATGGTGAGACAGGCAATGTTGCGCCGGCCGTATTTCTTCATCTCCTCGTATAGTTCAGGGTCGGCATGCTTGATGCGGTTGACAAACGGGTTGTCCTTTTCCCTCTCGGTATTGTAGACATCGAATGCACCTCTTTCCTTTGCCATTCTGACAGATGAACGGTAGGCTTCGATTGCAATCGTCTTCTGTACTTCTGTTGCGAAATCAGTTGCGTCCGGAGTTCCGTAAGTGAGTCCAAGGGCTGCAATCATATCGCCTTCTGCTGTGATGCCGACACCTGTACGGCGTCCCTTGCTGCTCTTCTCCCATATTTTCTCCCAGAGATGGCGTTCGGTGCCTTTTACCTCTTCACTTTCAGGGTCGTTGTCGACCTTCTGAAGTATAAGTTGGATTTTCTCGAGTTCGAGGTCGATGATGTCGTCCATGATTCTCTGTGCCTTGCCGACGTGGTCCTTGAACTTTGCAAAGTTGAACTTTGCCTCTGGGGTGAATGGGTTGTCTACGTATGAATAGAGGTTGATGGCCAGCAGACGGCAACTGTCGTAAGGACAGAGTGGAATCTCTCCGCATGGATTGGTCGATATGGTCTTGTAGCCGAGGTCTGCATAGCAGTCTGGTACTGACTCGCGGATGATAGTGTCCCAGAACAGGACTCCTGGCTCTGCGCTCTTCCATGCGTTGTGGACAATCTTCTTCCAGATGGCGTTTGCATTGACCTCCTTGGAAACCATTGGATCACTGCTGTCTACCGGGAACTGCTGGGTGAACGGCTTGCCGTTGATGGCTGCATCCATGAAGTCGTCTGTCACTCTCACGCTGACATTTGCTCCTGTCACCTTGCCTTCTGTCATCTTGGCATCGATGAATGCCTCCGAATCCGGATGCTTGATGGACACTGAGAGCATGAGCGCACCGCGTCGGCCGTCCTGTGCCACTTCGCGTGTGGAATTGCTGTAGCGTTCCATAAACGGTACAAGACCTGTACTTGTGAGTGCGGAATTCTTAACCGGAGTGCCTGCCGGACGGACGTGCGTGAGGTCGTGTCCCACACCGCCTCTGCGCTTCATGAGTTGTACCTGTTCTTCATCAATGCGAATGATGGCTCCATAGGAGTCGGCTGATCCGTCAAGGCCGATTACGAAACAGTTCGAGAGCGATGCCACCTGATGGCTGTTGCCGATTCCTGTCATCGGACTTCCGGCAGGAATGATGTAACGGAAATGGTCGAGAAGGTCGAACACTTCCTGTGCGCTCATCGGGTTCTCATACTTTTGCTCGATGCGTGCAATCTCGTTTGCAATACGCCAGTGCATGTCGGAAGGAGACTGTTCGTAGATATTGCCTAACGAGTCCTTCATTGCGTATTTTGTGACCCATACCCTGGCCGCCAGCTCATCACCGCCAAAGTATTCCAATGAAGCGCTGAACGCTTCATCGTAACTGTATATCTTTTTTTCCATTATGTGTGGTTAATAGTTTAATATTTTTCAGTTTTCTCGCTTATTCGAATGGGGTTTAAGCACTCTTGCCTATGTTGCCTTTGAGGCTCCATTTGGTAGTTTGGAACATCACTGTTCGAAATCGTTTGCAAATCTACAATTCTTTTTTGATATTACCAAATGAAATGTGAAATAATTTTAACAAAATGTGAAAGTTTACCAAAATAAAAAGTCTATCTGCTGTTTTTCAGCAAGATAGACTTTTGTGATGCGTGAGAAAGTTTTCCAAAAGTGATAACTCTCTCAATTGTAATGTGTTTCTAAATTGGATGTGCCGAAGAGTAACTTAATACTTGAAGTCCGTCTCTTTTGCCCTGATGACGAACTTACCGATTGCTCCAGGAACGTTGGATTCCATGCGTGGAAGATACTCGAATTCCGTCAGGGTGCGCACCTTGCCTAAGTCTATGACGATATAATGTGGAAACTTTGCACCTTTCTCGGTTGACCAATAGGTAGATTCCTGCAAATCGTAGATTTTGTCTGCGGAGTGGTTTCCCGTCTTGATGTCCTCGCTGTCTGCATAACGTACTTTCCATGGTTCCCGGCTCAGGCGTTCACCCGTCTCGTCCTTGAAGTAGAGTTCTGCAATACATGCCTGATCGTCGGAGGCTGCACCGATGGCCTCAATACATACGTAACGTCCGCGGAGTGGGGTGGTGAACTTGACCGACTTCCATCCGTTGGTCTTCGGGAAACTGACTTCGAAACCTTTGGCTTCTCCGCTGAGGTTGAGTGTCTCGCCCGGCTTGCGGTGTATTGGCGGTTCCTCGTCGAGGAGTTTGTCGATGATAGGCTTTGAAAGTCCTGCCATCTTCTGTTCCTTAGGCCCGAGTATGTCGAGGACGATGATTTCGTTCTTGCCTTTCTTCAGCCAGCAACCTGGGCAGTAGAGGGTCTGCTGAGGTCCGATGTTCCAGAAGCGTCCGAGTGCATGTCCGTTGACGTACACCATGCCCTTGCCCCATGTGCTGAGGTCGAGGAATGTGTCGCCCACCTTATTTATATTTACGTACGCGCGATAGTAGCCA
>JAZQPD010000195.1:0-9054 GCA_045628285.1 Bacteroidaceae bacterium | reverse complement strand
GGAGGACGAATCATGACCCTTTCAGACGGTGAGACTGAAATGACGGCAACCTATACCGACATATTCGGAAACAGCCAGAGTCTGACATTCACAGTCAGGGCCTCTACCTTCCCTCTTTCGGAAGATGCCTTCAACCCTTCAATCTACGGAACAGGTACGTACAAGTATGTTGCAAGCCAAGGATTCGGACAACTGAAGACAAGCCAGTATGGCTTTGGTGGCTGGCAATACAACAGTGGTATCGACCTTTCTCCATATAAGTATATAGTAGTCCGTCTGCGTGCCGCATCGACTTGCAATCCTTCGTTCCGAATCTTCGACACCAACAACTACTGGGCAGACCCTTACATAGAGGAAATCGGCAGAAAGAAGGAAGTGGTGATTGACCTTCGGAACATGGTCAACGGCAAGGGCGAGAAGGTTGATCCGTCCCACATCTACATTGCAGGCTTCTGGACTACCGGTTCTGCATCAATGTATATAAAGGAAGTGTTCGTCAGCAACGACGGGGAAAACCCTACTGCCATCGACAACCTTGTTCCAGCCTTCACCGACTCTAACGATGCAATCTATAATCTTGCAGGACAGAAGGTGGGTGAAGACTACAGAGGCATCGTCATCCGCAACGGCAAAAAAATCCTCAGGAGGTAAGATTCGTGAAACTCACATACCATTTCAGGAGAAGGGGCGTTCGTCCCCTTCTTTTTGTTAATTTCTGCCTTTTTCTTAAACTTGTATTTAAAAATTAGGTCAGATAAGAAATAATTGCTAACTTTACCGACTGAATGAATGATTATGATGCCATAATAAGCGACATCGTAGACTCTATGCCACCAATTTGCCTGGATGAAATGGAGTCTATCCGGTTGATGAATAGGTTGGACACTAAATATGTAACAACCAAGTCTGGATTAATATCCCTGCTCAAGCAATTACAGGGCAAGTATTATGCACAGGATATCCGGACCAATCGCATCTGTCCATATCGGACAACCTATTTCGATACCGATGATCATGTTCAGTATATGCAGCACCACAACAAATATGCGAGGCGTACAAAAGTGCGGGTGAGAACCTATCTTGTTGATGGTGATGTCACCTTCCTCGAAATCAAGCGCAAGAACAACCATGCACGCACGAAGAAAAAACGCATGAGGGTACCTTCACTTGAGACAGCACAGATTACTCAGGGTACCCATGAACTCGTAATGGAAAAGACTGGTTTAGACTTTGGCTCCATGCATCCGGTAGTACAGAACCTCTTCGACCGTCTTACTCTTGTCAACATGGCAAAGACCGAGCGACTGACAGTCGACATGAATATCAGTTTCCATAATTATGAGACCGGCATGGATGCAGACAGCAACCAACTTGTCATCATTGAACTCAAGCGCAACGGAAATGTCTATTCCCCTGTCACCAACATGCTTCGCGACCTCCACATCCACCCGACTGGATTCAGCAAGTGCTGCATAGGAATGTGCTGGACAGACCCGTCACTCAAGCAGAATAACTTCAAGATGAAGATTCGCAGGCTTGAGAAAATCAACTCCCAGACGCCTCCTGCAGAGTCATCCCGTGCAGGAAGGCTGATGAAGGAGAGAATACTCGACTTATAACCGTTCTGAATTATAAACAATCTAAATATTAACTAAAAAATGAATGATTTCTTCTTATTGATGAGCAACGACACATGCAGACTGACAGACCTGTTCCTCCGTCTCATTGTCAACACTTTCTTCACATTTATCATTGCCAAGCAATTCTATTATCCCAAAAGCCGTCGCAAGGACTTCTTCCTGACCTATGTGCTCGTAGGTTTCGGCATATTCATGCTCATCCACCTCATGGGAGACGCAAAACTGAAGACAGGCATTGCAATGGGTCTCTTTGCAATTTTCTGTATCATGCGCTACCGCACCGAATCAGTACCTATCCGTGAGATGACCTATCTCTTCCTCATCATATCAATGGCTGCCATCAATGGATTGGCATGGATCGCAGACGTGTCAGGCAAACACCCTGACTTCTTCTGGCCTGAGATGATTTCAATGATTGAACTTATCGTCACCAACTGTCTCTTCATCGTGGCCATCCTGCTCTCCGAGGGTAGGAAATGGGTGAAGAGCCATTCTACAAAGTACATCAAGTATGATAAGATAGACCTCATCACTCCTGAACGGCACAACGAACTGATTGCAGACCTCAAGGCTCGCACAGGTCTCGACATCACCGGTGTAAGCATCGGCTCTATCGATTTCCTCAAGGATATGGCTCTTCTGAAAGTCTACTACGACGAGAATGACACGGAAGACAACAACGATGATACCTTACAGAAAATGCCTAAGATATATGAATAAAATCGTTTGCCGACGGCTGCCTGTTGCCTGCATACTTGCTGCCTGCCTGTTGCCTGCTACAACCTTTGCCCAGGACAATGACTTCGGACTGGATTTTGAACTCGGAGCCGAAAAGAAACTCGCCAAGGGACTGAAACTCGGTTTTGAAGGCAATGTCCGCACTCAGGACAACACCACACGCATTGACCGTTATGGTCTTGGAGTGGACCTGTCGTATAAGTTCTTCTCCACAGCAGACAAACGCTGGGACGCAAAAGTGTTCGGTGGATTCGAATATCTTTGGATTCAGAATCTCAGTGCGTCAGAGGACAAGTACTATGATGAAACCGATGACCTGACCAACTATGAGAATCCGGATGCTCCATGGCACATCGGTGATGTGAAGGGCTACAACACCCTTGACCGTTATTGGCGCAACCGTCAGCGCTATTCCGTGGGACTTTCTTTGGGATTCGCTCCAAACAAACGGTGGTCATTCACTCTGAAGGAGGCATTCCAGTACAGCCACTACAACTCCGTAGACTCAATCGGAGAACTCAAGGTGCGTCGCAAGTACAACGATGATGACGAGGAATATTGGAGGACGGAAAATGATTTCGACAGTAAGTCATCCAAGCACAAGACAGTCCTGCGTTCCCGGTTCGAGGCCAAGTACGACATCCCCGTGTGCAAGTTCGATCCCTATGCCTCAATTGAATACGCAGCAGGTCTTAACTACTCTACGACAAAGTGGAAATACACTATAGGTACCGACTACAAACTCTCCAAGACAAAGAAACTCTCTGTCTTCTACCGCTACAACCACGAAGATGACGATGATGAACCAAACGGTCACCTCATCGGGTTCTCATACAATATCGATTTTTAACAATGAATAATGAAAAATGAAATACTACATTCTTATTCTGGCACTTGCATACGCCACCGCAATTAATGCGCAGGATTACAACCTATACATCAGGACATCCCAGACCGAGACCGGATATGAAGTACGCTCCATCCAGAAGATTACCAATGTGAACGGTAAGATTGTCATCACAAAGAAAGATGGCACCCAGTCCCAGTTCACTCCGCTTTCCGACATCACAAAGATGTATTTCAGCACCACCCCCGTTGCAATCCGCGACACAAAGCTTAGTGCCGGCACATCCGGTGATGCTCCCGTATTCAACCTTCAGGGAGTCCGTGTCACACCGTCCTATAAAGGGGTTGTAATCAAAAACGGCAAAAAGACAATTCAAGACTAACCAAGACTTATTCTATTATGTACAAATTATTCACATTATCAGTCCTGATGTTCCTGTCAGCATATTCAGTCACAGCACAGAACTACTATGTCTGCGATGGATTCAACTACACGTCACACCCGATTACTGAAGGAATGGAACTTCCTCAGGATTGGTCGGACATCGACAGCATCACATTCTCAGAACCTCAGTATCCGGAAATCAAGATAGCATACAACGGCACAACCGCAACAGTTACCATCCCTTCCAATGTCAAGGGAGTTACCTGTACAAGCGGAACCAGTTCACATGTGGTAATCAATTCCTCAACTACTTCCGAAGAATACCTTTACACCCTGTCAGGCACGAGTTCCGACGGCTCATTCACTGTCAATGGCGACTACAAGCTCTCCGTGAAACTCAACGGAGTCACCCTCACAAGCAGCAAGGGTGCAGCCGTTGACATCGAGAGCGGAAAGCGTATCGACATTCTTGTAGCAGACGGAACTGTCAACACATTCACCGACAAGGCAAAGGGTTCCCACAAGGCAGCATTCTACACCAAGGGACATATAGAATTCAAGGGTGGCGGTGACCTCAATGTCACTGGACGCACGAAACATGCCGTTTCCGCAAAGGAATACTGTATCATCAAGGCATCTTTTACAGGGAACTTCAATGTCCTCGGTGCCGTAAGTGACGGAATCCACTGTGGTGAAGGCATCAAGGGCGATGCTGAGAACAACTACTTCCAGATCAACGGAGGAAATGTGAAGATATCAGGTTGCGGAAGCGATTGCATCGACTCCGACGACTATGGCTGTGCATACATCAATGGTGGCAAGATTACCATGGAGGTCTCCCAGGAAGATGGCAACGGCATGAAGGTCGACAGTCTTCTCCAGATGAAGGGAGGTGAAATCACTGCCAACGTCACAGGAGCCATCAGCAATGGCATACGTTGCAGTTATCGTGCATCCTTCAATGGCGGTACGGTCACTGCTGATGTCAAGGGTAATGGTTCCCGCGGTATCCGAGGCAAGAAGACTGCAGCCTCATCCACCACTACGGTGGCAAACGGAGGATTCCTCGACTTTAACGGAACCAATGTCACCATGACAGTCAGTGGCAAGAAAAATGTTGATGACTCCACCACATGCTATGGCATCAAGGCCGATCAGATACTCACCCAGACGGCAGGCGACATCTCCATCAATGTCACCTCAACTGATTCCAGCACCAAGGACATCACAGCCAAGACCGACAACTGGACCGGCGGGACCCGCAACGGCAAGACAAAATAACTTATACAACAATTTATCCGATGAAGTTCAACCGTATATTACTCAAGCTCTCAGGTGAGAGCCTTGCAGGCGAGAAGGGATATGGAATCGATGTAGATCGCCTGAATGAATACGCCAGTCAGATTAAGGAAGCCCACGACATGGGTGTACAGATAGGAATCGTCATTGGCGGAGGCAATATTTTCCGCGGATTGAGCGGTGCCACAAAGGGATTCGACCGTGTGAAGGGCGATCAGATGGGCATGTGTGCCACAGTCATCAACAGTCTCGGACTCAGCAGTGCCCTGGGGGCAATAGGATGCAAGAGCCGTGTCCTCACCGCCATCCGTATGGAACCGATAGGCGAGTTCTACAGCAAGCACCGCGCCATTGAATGTATGGAAAACGGCGAGGTGGTAATCATCTCCTGCGGAACGGGAAGTCCGTATTTCACCACTGACACCGGTTCTTCACTCCATGGAATCGAGATTGAAGCCGACGTGATGCTTAAAGGCACACGCGTGGATGGAGTCTACACAGCCGACCCTGAGAAGGACCCGACAGCGACGAAATTCCATGACATCACCTTTGATGAGGTCTACAACCGCGACCTCAAGGTCATGGATCTCACCGCCACCACAATGTGCAAGGTCAACAACCTGCCAATATATGTCTTCGACATGGACACACCTGGAAATCTCAGGAAAGTTCTCGAAGGCGAAGAAATAGGAACCTTAGTCCACAACTAATAGTGGAAATTGCTACCTCCCAAGAACTCCCTCAGCAGGGAAGTCTGGGGAACGAACCTCTCGTCGATTGAATCATAGCAGATGAGAAGGTCGATGAGTTCCTGTGCCTTGGCGTATTCCGGTTCTCCAGGGCGTACTGCAGCAAGGGTGTAAAGAGCCTCATTCTTCAGGATTGCCAACTCGTACAACTGAGTGCTGCTGAATTCCACATCAGCCAACGGCTGGAACGGGAATATCCATTTTGCTTCACCCCTGCGCACACTTCCCCAGCGTGAGATGGTGTCCTTTGCACTCGAGCCACGATATTTTGCATCACGGATTATTCTGCGTATCAGCCTGTGGTCGGAACGCGGGACATACTTCTCTTCGTCAATATAATATCTGTTGAGTGAAGATACATAAATCTTGAAGATGTTCTCCTTTGGCAGAGTCTCTGTCATTATTGGATTGAGTCCGTGAATTCCCTCAATCACAAGCACCATGTCGTCCGTCATGCTGAGTTTCCTTCCGCTCTTCACACTCATTCCAGTCTTGAAGTCATATCGCGGCAACTCTATCTCCTTGCCATCCATAAGGTCGCGCATGTTATCCTGGAAGAGCTTTATGTTCAGGGCATCAATGGATTCATAGTCCTTTTCTCCATTCTCGTCAAGAGGTGTCTGGTCACGGTTCACGAAATAATCGTCCAGCGAGATAGGGAAAGGCTTGTATCCCAGTACCAGCAGGTGCAACGAGAGGCGCTTGCTGAAAGTAGTCTTCCCACTTGATGACGGTCCCGCCACCATCACCACCTTCACGTCCTTCCTCTGACGGATTTGATAGGCTATGTATCCGATATTCCACTCCTGACGGGTTTCAAACGCATTCACAATCTCTCTGGAGAAACCGTTTCTGATTACTGCGTTCAGTTCGGACACGTCACCCACGGAAGCAAACTGGATTTCGCTCGTTAACCTGTCATGTATCTGCAGAGTCATTGGCTCTGGCTGAAATTCTTTCATAATATTATAGTTTAATTGGTTTTCACTACTGGCTGACGGATCAATCGACCCATTTCAGCCAAAATTTGCTACAAATGTAATAAAAGTTTATGGTTTATCATCAATCATTACGACTTTTTTTGTAATTTTGCAGCCGAATACGCAATTGAAGGAAAAAAGATGACTGGTTTTCTTCCGGTTTTAGTACTCGTAGGGTCGGTTGCCCTGTTGATGTACGGTATGAAGGTCATGAGTGAAGGCCTCCAAAAAATGGCTGGTAGTAAATTGCGCCAGATTCTTGGCACAATGACTACAAACCGTTTCACTGGAGTCCTGACAGGTTCCTTCATTACCGTGTCCGTACAGTCGTCGACTGCAACCACCGTCATGACAGTCAGTTTCGTCAGTGCCGGGCTTCTTACTTTGGCACAGGCCATCTCAGTCATCATGGGTGCCAACATCGGAACCACGGCAACTGCGTGGATCATGGTTCTCGGTGGAAACTTCGACATTAAGTACATCGTGTATGCCTGCATTGCCATCGCAATGGCACTCATCTATTCCAAGAAGAACAGAAACGGTGGTGAATTCCTCATGGGACTCTGTTTCATGCTTCTCGGACTCATCACCCTCAAGACCAATGCAGCCGACATGCACCTCGACGAGAATCCGGCAGTTGCACAGTTCTTTGAATCAATCAGCGGATGGGGCTATGGTTCCTACCTCCTCTTCCTCATCATCGGAGGACTGATGACCTGCGCCGTGCAGAGTTCCGCAGCCATCATGGCCATCACAATGACCCTCTGCTCGGCAGGAGTACTCGATATCTATATGGGTATAGCCCTCGTGATGGGCGAAAATATCGGAACAACCATCACATCCAACATCGTAGCACTCTCCGCATCCACACAGGCACGCCGTGCAGCAATGGCACACCTTATATTCAATGTGTTCGGAGTCATCTGGGTGCTCTGCATGTTTCAGATATTCGTCAATTTCGTATGTGGACTTGTAGGCTACACTCCAGGCTCGCCACTTACCGACCTCGCAATCCTCAATGTCGTTCTCGCAGCATTCCATACCTCGTTCAACCTCATCAACACCTGCATACTTATTTGGTTCATCAAGCCGCTCGAGAAGATAGTATGCTGGATTATCAAGCCACGTCCGGCAGCAGAGGAAGACATCCCACGTCTCCATTTCATCAGCGGCGGACTTATGTCTACGGCCGAACTCTCCATCCTTGAGGCAAAGAAGGAAATCGTATCGTACGCAGAAAGAAGCCAGAGGATGTTCGGATTCGTACAGGATCTCCTCCATACAGCCAAGGACGAAGACTTCAACAAGCTCTATAGTCGCATAGAGAAATATGAGAACATAAGCGACAACATGGAGATCGAGATAGCCGGCTATCTCAACCAAGTGAGCGAGGGACGGCTCAGTATTGAGTCAAAGACAGAGATTCAGCGTATGCTCCGCGAGGTAACGGAGATAGAGAGTGTCTGCGACAGCAACTACAACATCGCCCGCACCATCAACCGCAAGCGCAAGCATTCACAGACCGACTTCACCGAGAAGCAGTACGAACACATCCACTGCATGATGAACCTCGTAGATGCCTCCATCTCACAGATGAACAAGGTAATAAACCGAATCAATGAGTATCAGTATGTCGACCTCAACCAGTCGAACAACATAGAACACGAAATCAACAACTACCGCTCACAGCTCAAGAACCAGAACATCATCGATGTCAACAACCACGAGTACGACTATCAGATGGGAGTCTATTACATGGACATCATCACAGAGTGTGAGAAACTTGGCGACTATGTCATGAACGTCGTTGAAGCTGCGGGCAACATAAAGGAACAGAAAGAAGACTAAATTTGAAATACGAATTATGAATTGTGAATTGATAACTTATCATACATTGTTAACTGTTAACTGTTAATTGTTAACTGTTTTATGCTTCCATAGTTCAATGGATAGAATAAATCTCTCCTAAAGATTAGATCCGGGTTCGATTCCCGGTGGAAGTACAACCACTCCACATAACATAATATAAATAAGGAGTGCAGCCTGAGCTGCACTCCTTATTTATATATGTATGTTCCTTATGCCTTTGGAGCTTCTGCTGCCTGAGCCTTTTCACGACGGTCAACAATCTTGTTGCCGAGTACGAGATAAGCTGTAGGTGCTGCGATGAAGAGGGAAGAACAAGTACCGATTACAACACCGAGGATCATTGCGAATGCGAAGCTGCGGATTGCTTCTCCACCGAGGAAGAAGATACAGAGCAGTACGATGAGCGTTGATACTGAAGTATTGATTGTACGCGCAAGGGTGATGTTCAGTGAGTCGTTGAAGAGACGCTGACGTTCACGGTTAGGGTATTTCTTGAGTTCCTCGCGGATACGGTCGAAGATTACCACCTTGTCGTTGATAGAGTAACC
>JAZQPD010000194.1:0-11851 GCA_045628285.1 Bacteroidaceae bacterium | reverse complement strand
AATAGTTTGGATATGTTGCTGAACAACAGTTCCCTGATTTATTGGGTAATCTTCATAGGTTCGGCAGCATTGTGCTGGTTTGTGCAATGGAATCTGCAGCGTAAGTTCGACAAGTATTCACGCGTACTCGGATTCAGGGGACTTACCGGTCGTGAGATTGCCGAGAAGATGCTGGCAGATCATGGCATCAATGATGTTCAGGTCGTATGTATCCCAGGACACCTGACGGACCACTACGACCCTGTGAAGAGACAGGTGAATCTCAGTGAACCGGTCTATGGCAGCAACAGCATAATGGCAGAGGCTGTGGCTGCCCACGAATGCGGACATGCCGTACAGCATGCTGTGGCCTACGGTCCGCTGACCTTACGCTCGAAGTTGGTCCCTACAGTCAGTTTTGCCAGCAAGTGGATGCAGTGGGTACTGTTCGGAGGCATGATTGCCATCAGTTACACTGGCGACCCCACTATCCTTACAATAGGAGTGGTATTATTCAGTCTGACAACCCTGTTCGCTTTCGTGACATTGCCCGTCGAGGTCAATGCCAGCCAGCGTGCAGTAGAGTGGCTTGACAGCAGAGGCTATACGGATTCTGCAACCCACGATGCAGCAAAGGATGCGCTCCATGCAGCAGCATACACCTATGTGGCAGCAGCACTCAGTTCACTCGGAACTCTCTTTTACTACATACTGATGCTGATAGGGTCACGCCGCAGATAACACATGAACGGAAACAAGCTTATCCAGACTCAGACAGAGCGGCAGTTGCAGAGATTGTCGCCACAGCAAGTGCTCATGGTGCGCTTGCTGGAACTTCCTGTCGTGGAACTGGAAGCTCGTGTAAACAATGAGGTTATTGAAAATGTAGCACTCGAAAACAAGGCCGACACCGGTGTGGGGCATGAGGACGGCTCTGGAGAAGATGAAGGTGGCAAGGAAGATGGACTGACGGGTGAATCCCTTCAGGGGGTGCTGTATGACGACAACGACGAAAATGGTCAGGGCGAAAACTTTGGGGGATTCAGCACCGACACATACTACGATGTGCCGATAGCCGCTTCCAGATCGTTCTATGATGACATCGAGACCCAGATAGCCGAATACGACCTGACAGACCACCAGCGGGATGTACTTGAATACCTCGTCGGTTCGCTCAACGAACATGGGTTCCTCGACCATTCCCTCCAGAAGATAGAGGACGACCTCCTCATCTACATGAATATAAATACCGACCATAAGGAACTGGAGGAATTGCTCGATGTGCTGCATCAGTTTGATCCCGCAGGTATCGGTGCACGGAACCTGCAGGAATGCCTGCTGATTCAGTTGCGGAGAATGGAGGATAAGGACGGCATCCATCCTGACGAGTCCCTGGCCATGGCAAGGGAAATAGTAGAGGACTACTACGATTTGTTCATCTCCGGCAAGGTTCCACTGATTGCCGCCAACATGGACAGGCAGGAAGCCGAGGTGAGGAAAGCCATCGGGCTGATAGCACGGCTCGACCCCTCCCCCGGACGCTCCCTTGCCGAGAGTGCCGACGACAGGGTGCAGACCGTCATTCCCGACTTCATCATTGAGACGAATGCAGATGGAGGCATCTCCTTCGCCATCAACAACGGCAATGTACCAGCCCTCGTGGTCAGTCCGGACTATTCCCGACAGTTGCAGTCATATCAGGAACATCAGGGCAATATGAACCGTGCGATGCGCGAAGCCTACACCTACACCAAGCAGAAGGTCGACGATGCCAACATGTTCATCAATGCACTCCGGCAACGCTACGAGACCATGCAGGCTACGATGCATGCCATTATTGCAATACAGAGGGACTTCATCCTTTCACAGGACGAAAACGTACTGAAACCAATGACACTCAACGATGTGGCAAAACGCACGAACCTCGACATCTCCACCATATCACGGGTGAAGAACAGCAAGTATGTATTGCTGGACGGACGCATCTATCCCCTGTCCGATTTCTTCCTCCGTGCCCGCGCCAATTCCGAAGGCGAGGCAGTGATAGGCAGCGAGGTGAACGACAGGATAAAGGCAATAATTGAAAGTGAAAGCAAGGCAAGCCCCTATTCCGATCAGGATATAGAGATGATACTGAAACGGCAGGGACTGAACATCAGTCGCCGAACAGTGGCCAAATACAGAAAAGAATTGGGATACCCCATAGCAACACGAAGAAGATGAAGGACAAGACAATCATATATGTGGCAAACATACTCTCCAGAATATTCACACCGTTCCTCGTACCGGTGTGGGCATTCATCTGGCTGTTCTTTTTCAGCTACCTGAACCTGCTGCCATTAGGCTACAAACTCTATGTACTCATGGCAGTACTGCTTTTCACGGTCATAGTTCCCTGTTCGGGCATAAACATCTTCCGCAGGATAAACAAATGGACCCACATACAGCTCAGTACCCGCGAGAACCGGTTCATACCCTACATACTGACCATCATCAGTTACAGTGTGTGCTACTACATCTTCTCCACAATCAACACGGCACAGTTCATGAAGGGAATCCTTGTTGCAGCCCTCGTGGCACAGATTATGTGTACCATCATCAATATAAAGTGGAAAATCAGTACCCACATGGTAGGAATCGGTGGACTGGCAGGAATATATGTGGCATTCAGCTATGTGTTCGGGTTCAACCCCATCGGTGGACTGTCACTCCTCATCCTTCTCTCGGGATTTCTTGGTTCTGCCCGCATGATACTCCGTCAGCACACCCTGGCACAGGTCATTGCAGGTTTCGTGATAGGATTCTTCATCGGGTGGTACTTTTTACTGGCTTCGCCAGAGTGAAAAGTGAAGAGTATTGATAAGGCCATTGGCTATTAGCCATTCTTCCGGTGCTTCGACCATCAGGCGAGCAAGCTCGGAGTTGCTATTGGCCTGCAAATAAGTAAATAAAAACCAACGGCTAACGGCTAACGACTAATAGCCCAAAGAATTATGAATTATCGTCGTTATACACATGAAGTAATGATTGGCAATCTGCCTATGGGCGGAGACAATCCTATAAGGGTTCAGTCGATGACCACCGTGCCTACAACGGACACGGAAGGATGTATCGCACAGATAGAGCGCATAGCCGATGCAGGGGGAGAATATGTGCGTCTCACCACCCAGGGGGAACGCGAGGCACTGAATCTGAAGAACATCAAGGAAGGACTGCACAGGGACGGCTACGACATTCCCATCATTGCAGATGTCCACTTCAATGCCAGGGTGGCAGATGTTGCAGCACTCTATGCCGACAAGGTCCGTATCAATCCCGGAAACTATGTCGACCCAGCCCGCAAGTTCCTACATCTTGAATACACCGACGAGGAATACGCAGCCGAACTCCAACGGTTGGAGGAACGCTTCGTCACCTTTCTCGACATCTGCCGCGAACATCATACCGCCATCCGCATAGGAGTCAATCACGGTTCGCTCTCCGACCGTATCATGAGCCGTTACGGCGATACCCCTGCAGGAATCGTGGAGAGTTGCATGGAGTTCCTTCGCGTATGTGTCCGCCACGATTTCAGCAATGTGGTCGTCAGCATCAAGGCAAGCAACACAGCCGTCATGGTTGAGTCCGTTCGTCTGCTCGTCAGCGAGATGGACAGGGAGAACATGCATTTCCCACTCCATCTGGGAGTCACAGAGGCAGGAGAGGGAGAGGACGGGCGTCTGAAGTCTGCCGTGGGCATCGGTTCCCTTCTCCTGGACGGCATAGGCGACACCATCCGGGTCAGTCTGAGCGAGGAACCGGAGAACGAGATACCCGTGGCATTCGGAATCCTGCAGGCAGCCCGGGCACGAATTACGAAGACCGAGTTCATCTCCTGTCCCGGATGTGGGCGTACACTTTACAACCTCCAGGAAACGATAGCAAGGATAAAACAGGCACTCGCCGATAGTCCGACCGACGGCAGACAGTCCCGTCCACTGAAGATAGCCGTCATGGGATGCATAGTCAATGGCCCCGGTGAGATGGCAGATGCCGACTTCGGCTATGTAGGCGCAGCGGCAGGGAAAGTCAGCCTCTACAAAGGCAAACAATGCATCGAGAAGAACATCCCCGAAGACCAGGCCGTGCAACGACTGAAATACTGGCTAAACCTCGCTTCGCTCGGAGTGAAAAGTGAATAGTGAAAAGTATTGATAAGGCCATTGGCTATTAGCCATTCTTCCGGTGCTTCGACCATCAGGCGAGCAAGCTCGGAGTTGCTATTGGCCCGCAAATAAGTAAATAAAAAGCCAACGGCTAATGGCTAACGGCTAACAGCCCAAAGAAAATATGAATTATCTTCGTAGGTATTACCAGTACTTGAAACTTGAGAAATCCTATTCCGACAATACCATTCAGGCATATCAGCGCGACTTCCAGAAGTTTGCCGACTTTGCCCAGGCAGAGAATGTGGATATCCTATCTCCTACCCTCGACGACTTCCACCGTTTCTCCGCCCTGCTGATGGATCTCGGCATCCATCCGCTGTCCCTCTCGCGCATCCTCTCCGGAGTAAGAAGCTTCTACCGCTTTCTCGTGATGAGCGGAGAAATCGACGACGACCCTACCGAGTTGCTCGAGTTCCCTCAGCGTCCCCAGCATTTCCCCGATGTACTCCATGCCGACGAGGTCGACAAAATCCTCTCAGTCATCGACCTCTCCCAGACCGAAGGACAGCGAAACCGCGCCATCATAGAAGTGCTCTTCAGTTGCGGACTCCGGGTGAGCGAACTCTGCAATCTTCGGATGTCCGACCTCTATCCCGACGAAGGCTTTCTCAAGGTGTTCGGCAAAGGCTCCAAACAACGGCTCGTCCCTATCTCCGACCGTGCCATCCACGAACTCCGTCTCTATTTCCACGACCGGAACCTTGTAGACATCAAACCCGGCTACGAAGACTACGTGTTCGTCAGCCGTCTACGCAAGAAGAACCTGTCGCGCATCATGGTGTTCCACATGATAAAGCAGCTGGTGGAATTGGCTGGAATAAAGAAGACCGTCAGTCCCCACACTTTCCGCCATAGTTTCGCCACCTGCCTGCTCGAAGGTGGGGCCAATCTGCGAGCCATTCAGGCAATGCTCGGCCACGAGTCCATATCCACCACTCAAATCTACATGCACATCGACACAACCCACCTCCGCAAAGAGCTCCTGGAACATCACCCGAGATATAGATTGTTGGCTGATAGCCAGTAGCCGTTAGCCGTTATTCCTAATTCCCTAATTCCCTCATCAGAAACAGTCTCACATCATTCCATTTATAGTAGGGAAACATATCCGTTTCCACTGGTATTGATGTCTCGACCTCGTTGAGAAGGAACTTCACTATCACCTCGCCAGCCTTGTTTCTGAAGAACACCCACTGGATGTTTGCACCCATAGGTGATACATAGTAGTTCTGCCATGAATCCTGCAGTTTGTTGAGGTCGTTCACTATCGCATCACATCCCTTCAGGTGCATTATGGCAGCCAGAGGGATGATATTGCCGTCATGGCCAAAACGTAAAGTAGCCGTTTCCTTGCTTTTCCCACTGATTACAGCATCGGCATTGTCGATGAAGTGCATGAGCAGGTTGTGCGTACTTTCCATAGCCGTACCATCATTGAACGGACTATTGGCATCGCAATTGTAGAACCAACTGTTGCTGTTCCTCCAGTTCTCATAAAGTTCATCCGTAGTGAACAGATCGTACATTGACACATCGGTTTCCATGTTTTGTGCATCAACTGTGACGTCAAACATTGCACTCATCACCTGGCTCCTGCCTATCCTGTTCTTCGATATGTAGGAAGTGTCGGCGAAGAATTGGTTGACGAATCTGTCTGCTGGGATTCCCCTTGCGCAGAAATCACTGTGAGCCTTCTGCCAACCTTCACTTCTACGGTTCTTGAGTGAGTTGTAGCGGTCGGTGTGGTAGTTGAGATACCTCATATTGGCTCTCGTCACATCCCAGTTGATGTTCAAAGCAGGATTCAGTTCCTTCAAACGCTCGATGAATGCAAACATGCTGACCGTCACTCTCATCGAAGTGGTGGATGTGGCAGTCACTTTTGCACCTTTGCCGAATAGTTTCGGATAGTTGCTGTACATTCTCTCTGCAATTCCTCTGTGCTGACGTTTGCCGAGAGGAGCCAGTTCGTCACCGTGGAATTCCGCCTCTTCCCATATCTTCTCAAGGCGCCTGAGCACATCCTTGCCCAGTGCATTGAGGGCAAGTGAGTCGTTGGCTCTCTTGAACATATTCATGATACGGGAATAATCCATGTCGTTCAGCAGGTATCTCGATCCATGTCTGCCGTAGTGGCTTATGTAGAAAGGAGAATAGCCTTTAGGAGCCGGTGTCAGAGCCTCAGTCGGCACGGGATAGGCATAATACACTCCACCACTCTTCTCAGGAGTAGCCCTGATTTCGTCGTATGCAGACTGAGCATACACTTCACAAGTGAAAAGTGATGGTTCAACAAACCCTCCAATCACAAAAAGTATCACAAATGCCAGCAATATCTTTTTCATACCGTTTTCTTTTTTCTTTGTTTTCGTTATCACTATTTCCCTATTTCCTTCAGCAGTTCTTCTACTGCAGTCCTCAGTTGGGTATCCTCACCCTTCACTACTGTCTCTGGTGAGTTGAGGATAAGGATATCAGGCTCCAGTTGGGAACCTTCGAGATAGTTGCCTTCGTCTGTACGATAGCCAATGACTGGGATTCCGAATATAAGATCCGGATCTTGCATTGTTACCCAGTTCACGCTCGTCATGGTTCCAGGTACCGGTGCTCCGACTAACTTTCCAATCTTCTGGTGGCTGTACACCCACGGAGTACCGTGAGCATTGCTGTAGTTGGCCTCGCACTGAACCATGATACTCGGTTTGTTCCATCTGCGGCTTGGCATATCGCAAGTCTCCCTGCCTCGAATGACTTGAGTGAGGTATTTCTCTCCGCTGAAGAGCACCTCTATGTCTTCGTGCATACGTCCGCCACCATTGAAGCGAGTGTCGATGACGATTCCGTCACATTTGTTGAATTTACCCAGAATATCCGAATAGAGTGGACGGAAACTATCGTCGTTCATCTGCTTGATATGAACATATCCCAGTTTGCCGTCAGACCATTTCTTCACGTCTTCCTCCCTCTGTTTTACCCAGCGGTCATAGAGAAGGTCGTTTATCCTCGACTTTGATACTGGCAGCACGACAGCCTCTCCATTCTTGTCGTCCTTGTTTTCGAAACTGATCAGAGTCTTCTTTCCACTCTTGCCCATGAGTAATATACTTATATCCTGTTCGTCAGTAATGTCTGTTCCATCAATCTTGGTGATGATGTCACCAGCCTTGAGTTTGAGGTTAGCATGATCAAACGGACCGCCTTTCACTATCTCAGCCACCTTCATTCCCTTACCAATGTAACTCATGTCGAAGAGCAGACCTAACGATGCCGTTGGCTCGGCTGATCCTGCAGGATAATAGCGTCCGCCAGTGTGCGACACATTCAGTTCTCCCAGCCATTCGCTGAGCAGTTCGGCAAAATCGAAGTTGTTGGAAATATGAGGGAGGAACTTCCTGTAAGCCTTTGTCATGGCATCCCAGTCCACTCCGTGCATGTTTGCCGTATAGAAACGCTGCTTTTCCTCGCGGTACACATAGTTGAACATATATTCGCGTTCTGCCCGATGGTCGAGTTTCATCTCTGCCGTGAATGTAATAGGTTTGAGGTTGTCTCCGTCCATCTTCTTCAGACTGCTTCCCATGAGGAATATGGTCTTGCCCTCGCCGTCGGTAGTAAACATTCCACTTCCTGCACCCTTCGAGATGAGTTTCGTCTCTTTCTTTCTCAGGTCCATCTTCCAGAGATCCAATCCACCCTCAAACGAAGCAAGGTAATACATCGTTTCTCCGTCCTTGCTCAGGATGGCGTCGCCCATATCACTGCTGTTGGGGGTGAGACGTACTATACGGTCTCTGATGCCCTCCAACTCCACCACGATTGGCTTTACATCCTTCTTGTCATCCTTCTTCTCGTCTTTCTTGTCGTCCTTCTTGTCATTCTTTTTGTCTTCCTTCTTGTCTTTGGTTTCTGAACCTGCCGATGGGTTCTCTTTGTTTTTGTCGAGTTCCTTTCTCAATTCATAGTCTTCCTTTGAGAGCCGGAACTTGTCGTATGCGTCCTGATTGAGGAAACACAGCATGGCATCATATTGTGAACCCCACGAAGCGTGCGCCCGCAGGCCGAACATCTCTGTCTGGAAAAGGATTGCATTTCCGTCCATCACCCATCTGGCATTGCCCGACATGTATCCGCTTGCCGTGATGTTGGTAATTTCACCTCCCTTGGAACTTACCAGTCCAACGTCGTTATAAGGCTCGTGTCCGTTTGCGGTATATTCAATCACGAACCACTTTCCATCGGGACTCCATGAGTAAGAGAAGCCGTTGCTCTGCGAGTACCATGTGCTGCCGTCGGTCACTTCCCTTACGGCCTTGCTTTCAAGGTTCACCACCTTCAGTTTCGTACGATTTTCAATGAAAGCTATTTCCTTGCCGTCGGGCGAGAAGGTAGGATGGCTTCTCTCTACTTTCAGGTCCTTCAGCAGAGGTTCTTCGTCAATGATGGTGGCATTAGGGAAGTTAGGGTCCTCCTTGCGGGAAATCTTGGCCATGTAGAGTTGCGACAATCCGTCCCTCTCACTGGCATAGACGAGCGAGCGATTGTCCTTACCGAAGTCTACACTACGTTCTGCTGCTGCGGTGTGGGTAATTTGCTTTGAGGTGTTGTATTCCACTGATGTCACGAATACCTCTCCCCTCACGATGAAGGCAACCTGCTTTCCGTCAGGACTGACACTTCCGCTGCTGGCACCTGATGAACGTTTGAGTATTTCCGTCTCGTTCTCTTCGTCGAGAGTGAGAGTGATATTTACCTTGCCCGGCTTTCCGTCAGGAGTCATCGTGTAAATTTCGCCGTCCCATGTAAAGCAGAGTTTTCCTCCACCCATTGAAAGGAAACGCACAGGATGGGTCTTGAATGAAGTCAGCTGACGGGTTGGGGCACCTTCATTGGAGGTCAGAGACATACTCCATACGTTTATGCTGCTCCAGAGTTTATTCGATTGCGCTCCATCATTTGACACAGATGGCTGCGACACCTCTTTTAGGAAATAAACAGTCTTTCCATCTTCGCTAAGCACAGGATTTCTGTCTTCGCCGGCACGGTTTGTCAGATTGGTGTGTTTCCCTGTCTTCACGTCGTAGCGCCAGATATCCCGTGTGATGGATGAGGTGTGGTGCTTTCTCCATTCGTCCTCACCACCTTTTCGGTCCTGATAGATGAAAAAATCACCCTTTTTGCTCCAACTCAGCATCTCGGCAGGGGTTCCGAGAACCTGTGCCGACTTGCCTCCTTTCACTGGAACGGAATAGAGTTCCGTAAGTCCCGCATAGGGAAACATAGCACTCTCGACAGGATCCTGGATGGTTGCACTGAAATAAATCAGTTTTCCGTCAGGCGAGAACGATGAAGGGACTTCGTTGACAGAGTTGAATGTCAGTCGTGTTGCCTTCCCTCCGTCAGCGGCCATCACATAGATATCGAGTCCCCCATTCCTGTCAGTAGAGAACGCAATCTGTTTCCCGTCAGGACTCCAAATGGGATTAGCCTCATAACTGTCCTGAGTAGTAAGTCTTGTTGCCGTTCCGCCTGCTGCCGGCACCGACCATATGTCACCCTTGTAGCAAAAGGCAATTTTGCTGCCGTCAGGAGAAATCATCACGTCGCGCAACCACATGGGAGTGACCGACTGAGCGTACGCTTCACGAGTGAAAAGTGATGGTGCAACAAGCTCACCAACCAAAAGAAGCATCACAAAAATAAGCATCGTTTTTTTCATACTGTTATCTTTTTATTATTTACCATCCCCTAATCCTGCTGCCAGCAGATACACCAGTCCTGCCTGCCAGTTGATCGCAATCTCGTTGCGTGAATAGTCTTCCTGGTCATCCACCCAGTCAGTAGGTGTATGTCCCCCGCCTACGAGGTATCCCGGCCAAGGCTCGTCGATGCCGTCAGCACCGCTTCGCCTGTCGTGAGGGTGCATGGGAGGGTTTACTCCCAGTCCTGTCACGAATGAACGGTGGTACACATTGTTGCCGAGAATCCATTTGCGTATGGCAGCAATATCGTCTTTGTACGACACCGTCGGGTCGATGAGTTCAGCAACATGCAGATTGACTGACTGTCGGGCAGCCGTACCGTTACACCCCCAGAAGAACGAGGTGATGGGACATCCGTATTCGTCTTTCCTTATCTGATTGGCAATGTCCTTTGCATTGTCCAGTATGGCCTTGCGCACGTCTCCCGCCAGTTCCTCATTCTTTCCTTTCTTATTGCTGAGTGCGTAGGTCCACATTCCAAGGTTGCCCACACTACCCCAGTCCCATCCGCTCTCTATAAGTGAGCGTGGACGGAATCTGCGGAAAGGCGAGGCACCCGCATCCTTCATAGACTTCGAAATTGCAGATATCCTTGTCTCCAGGTCGGTCAGGCATTCTGCCTCTCCGGTCGTCTCCCACATCTCGGCAGCTGCCCACAGACGGTCGTCCTCGTCGCTGGTAAAATAACTGCCTGTAGAGAAGTCGCCCTGTACGAATCCCTTGTTTTCGGGATGTTCCCTTAGATAATTCCAACTCACCCATGCGGCATCCAGGCAACGTATCGCATATTTTTTGTCGTACGGTTTGAAATATCTTGCCGACATTGCCATCATCGCAACGAAGTCAGCCGTAGCTGCCGAACTCCATTCTGTGAAATAGCGTTTTTCCTTGTCCATCTGAGGCATAATGAAAGCCGAGAAGGCTGTTCTCGTCAGCTTATGGCTCACCCTGCCTGAACCATCCGGGTACTGCATTTTCAGCAGGAAGTCTGTCTCCCATTTCAGTTCTTCCAGGAACTCAGGATAGCCCTTTGCTGTCACAGGCAGGTTGAGTGAAATTTTCTTCAATTTGTCATCGAAATGCGCCCATGCATAGAACAAGGTACCAAGTGTCACACCTGCATTCACCGTGTATTTGCCATAGTCGCCAGCATCGTGCCATCCACCAGTGCCATCAATCCTTTCAGGCACTTCCGTACCCGGAAGCAGTGTCGGACGGATGTAGTCGGTGTATCCGTCTTCGGTGTGACATGCCTCGGTTGCATAGTGATTGCCGTGATAGTCGGTGGATACTGCCATCCCGCATCGCCAGAGATAAAACCCTCTCATGGCAGTAACGTAGTTGCTGATACTTTCGTCCTGCGCCTTACATAAAACAGCTCCCAAAAGACTGAAGGCAAGACAGGATGATAATGCTATTTTGTTCATATCGTTCATAGAAATTCTTTCGGCAAAGTTAATAAAATAATCTCACCCAACAAAAAATATGGGAACCAAGAATATAATTTCATAATTCAACTTTCGTATGTATTTTAAAACATTAATGACCATTAATCTAAACATTCTTCGGGCGCTTCGGCCACTCAGGCGAGCAGAGCTCGGAGTTATCAGACATTAATATTATTTATGGCTGATGTCAATGTTTTATACATATCACTGGAAAAATATTCATTATATGTCTGATTAATGTTTTAATTAATGTCTGATTAATGTTAAAAATCAAATGTTTATGCATATGCTAAAGTTAAGTTAAAGTATAGTTGTATTGAGAATTATAGGTTTTTGATGAAATCATACACAAATATATAAAGCCTTCATCCTCCTGCAATTCATCATTACTTACAATCAACGCAGGATGAGGTTTGAATGTTCCGTCTGGGAACATAAAACTAACCTCTACAATATC
>JAZQPD010000193.1:0-8516 GCA_045628285.1 Bacteroidaceae bacterium | reverse complement strand
GCTGATTCTCATTCCAGAGGATTGGCTGGCCATACATATAGGTGCATGAGTCGAGTTCGTGGGAGACGAGGGAGTCGCATACAGCCTGTATGTCCCTGCGGAACATCCGGACCTTATGATAGGCGTGGAGGTCGTGGTAAGCCGAATCCGTATTGACATTGAATGTGAACATCCGGAGGGTATCGGCATGCACGTACATCGTATCAGGATTGGAATAGTCTATTACCACAGCACTGTCTGTGGCAAGGGCATTGCCAGTATTCTCATCATACCAGCAGTAGTTGCCCTTAAGCATACACAGGTTCTCCTCGTCGGTGATGACTACATTGCGGAATGCCTCATTATACCCTGTAGTCTTGTTGTAATGAAGGCTGTCTCCCTCTATCTTGCGCATGTCCTTGATGATGTACGAACCCGTCAGCAGGTCTGCATTATCTCCTTTCATGTCGTAGACTCCGTTCGTGGAATAGATGAACACTCCGTCGGAGGTGGTGATATTGGTAGGAGCAATTATATTTGCCCGTTCCGTGTCGGTGTTGTACCTCATCGAGGTTGATACGATATCGTAGTTCTCGTTCTTCAGTTTCACATTTCCAGAGAACAGCGCATCCTTGTTGCGGGTATTGTATTCCAATGAATCAGAAGTCACATCAGTTCCCTTGTTCCTCAGTGTCACATTACTTGTGAAGAATGCAAGTTGGGAGTCCTCCGTGTACTGTCCCCAGTCGGATGTAAGCACGTTGTCTCCATCGTACAGGGTTCCGCCATTCATGTACATTCCGACACCATACATCCTGTCGTAGTCGAGCTGATTGGTAACAAGACGCGACTTCCGCTTGCGCAGAGTGACTTCTCCACGTGCCTTCATCTGGCGCGAAGGACCATCATAGAACAGGGTGTCACACACCAGCGACATGGTGTCGCCCTGCTGGAACCTGACGTTTCCGTAAGCGTCAAACGAACCGAGGTCCTTGTAGTACTTGGCACTGTCGCAGTCAAGATATGCACCTCCACGACTGAGGCGTACATGACCTACCAGTACATCTGCGCCAGGGTCATAGTAGTTCTTGTAGAGTACATCCGAATTTATGATATGAAGACGATCGTCCTGGGAATAAACCTCCGTGGTAATAAACGCGAATGGCATACACATAAGAATGCATAATGCCACACACATCAATCCGGATGACTTCATACCGTATAGCCTCATATTATTCCTTTATCCAACCCGGATAATTGAATTCACAGTTCTTCCACGCATCGTTGATACGCACATAGGTGGTTTTCTGCTTTTCCCTTATCCACTTCTCAATCTTCTCATCACAGAGCTTCTCCATCACTATGTTCTGGAGTACCTGATAGTCTTCGACCATCGAAGCCTTATGACCGTCAATCCTGTTCTTCAGCTTGATGATGGCTACCACTTCCTTTCCGCTGCTTCCAATCATGACGAATGGTTTGGAAATCTCACCTACATTCAGACCCGTGACGGCACGAGCCACCTCGGTAGGAAGGTCGCGCATCTCAAAACGGGTATCTGCCTCACGATGATACATATCAAGCCACTTGACCATATTGCCATAGTTCATTCGTGTGTCCTTGTCCTGTGAGAAGCGTGTGACAGCCTCATCGAATGTGAAGTCGCCCTGACGGATGTGGTTTGCAACCGAATCAAGGAAGTTCAGTCCTTCCGTGATAGCCTCATCGCTGATTCTTGGTTTCTTGAGAATGTGGCGCACGTTCACCTGATCACCTTTCTTCTCAATCAACTGAATGATATGGAATCCGTATTCTGTCTCGACTATCTTGCTTACAGCCTTTGGATTGGTCAGGTTGAATGCCACTGCTGAAAATTCAGGAACGAACATTGCCCTTGAGGAAAAACCCAGTTCTCCGCCCTTTGATGCCGATCCGTCCTCCGAATAGAGTCGGGCAATGTGTGCAAACGACTCACCGTTGTTGATACGGTCGGTATATTCACGGAGCAGGTCCTTTATTCGGTCGATTTCCTCCTGTTCGATTGCCGGATTACACTGAATGATCTGGAGTTCGAGCTGTGTCGGAATATAAGGAATACTGTCGTCAGACATGTCCTTGAAGTACTTTCGCACCTGCGACGGATTCACGTGAATATCCTTGATGAGATTTCTCTTCACCTCATCGACCATATTGTTATTGCGTACTGAATTATAGAGCAGTTCGCGAATCTGCGAATAGGTCTTCTGGAAATGCTCCTCCATCTTCTCACGTGAACCAAGTTCCTCCTCGAATGACTCGATACGCATGTCAACCTCACGGAAAATGTCAGCATCGGTAATCTCGATTGAGTCGAGTTCTGCCTGATGAACAAACAACTTCTGGATTGCCATATTTTCAGGGATGATGCAATAAGGGTCACCTCCGAGATTCTCGCCACGGGCACGGGCTTCAAGACGGGCAGTCTCAACTTCCGACTTGAGGATAGGTTCGTCGCCTACAACCCAGATTACTTCATCGATGACATTATCGCTATTCTGCTGCGCAGCAACGGGCATACAGAATAAGGTCAGTAATGCTATTGATAGTATCCTATTCATGACTGTTCACGGTTTTCAGCACATCCTCATTGACAGAAATGCTATACATCTTTCTTAACTCTTCAACCCATTCGCGCTCCTTTTCCTGCTGATAGTCGGCAACGACCTGGTTCTTCACGTCCTTATATACCTTAGGTGCCTTGAGTGCCTTACCGCTCACACTCGTACAAGGATAGTCCTTTTTTGGTTTCAGTTCCTTGTCGTCGCCAAATACGAGCACGTCGACATTCTGGCTGTCACCCTTCTTGTAAATTCCATGTTCTACGCGCACGACCTTGATGGAATCCACGTTGAGGGCCTTGACGATAGCAGCCGCAATATCGTATGTGTCGTCGCTCTTGGTCTTCTTTGCAATCTTCTGGGCTTTTACGAGAGTTTCCGAATCCTTTGCAGAGATGACTACTCCCTTGAAACGAGGAGCATCCCACGCATACTGTTTCTTATTCTTCTTGAAGAACTTTGCAAGACCAGCCTCATCCTTTGCAGCCGGATCCCATATCTTCGTCTTTACCATCTCGTACATCAAAGTTCCGTCATAGTATTCCTGAGAGAGGTTCCTGAGTTCGGAATCCTTTGAGATGATATTCCTATACAAATCTTCCACCACTTCATTCTCTGTGATGCCCTTCAGTTTTGCTATCGAATCCAAATAATACTTTGATGCAGCATCATCAATGCCTCTCTGCTTGAGGAAGGCAATGATCTTGTCATGATGAAATTCGTATGATTCAAACGGATGGCGGTCAGTCATCTTGATGATGTGCCAGCCTACAGTTGACTTCACGGGTTCCGACATCTGTCCGGGTTGGAGGGCATATGCAGCCTTCTCGAAATCAGGAATCATCATACCCTTGCCAAACTGTCCCAGTTCGCCTCCATGTGCAGCCGAACCTTTGTCGTCGGAACAAGCCTTTGCCACCTCAGCAAAATCAGCACCGCCCTTGAGAACATTATAGATTGAGTCAATCCTAACTTTTGCCGCTGCCTGCTGTTCTGCCGTAGCATCCTGACGCATCATGACAAGGATATGGCTGGCAGTAAGAATATCCTCTCCCGCATAACGGTCTGCAGTGTTCTTGTATGTCTCCTGAGCCGTGCGCTCTATGAATCCGGAATCAATGACGGTTGGATATACAATCTGCCTCTTGTAGCTTTCGATATCCTGCCTAATGCTGGCGATAGTATCAATCCTGGCATCTTCTGCTGCAGCGACCTTGAGCTTGAACGCCTCAAAGAGAGGAAGATACTCTTCCAGTCCCTTCTTGTCAATAACTCCGTCTGAGTTATTCTTGTTAAAACTGTATTCAAACTCCGAACGTGTGACGTCCTTCCCATTTACAGTCATCAATACGGGGTCTGAAGTCTGTGCAATCAGGCCATTGCCGGACATTGAACAGGGCACGAGACCTATTGTCCAGACGAAAGATAAACAATAAACAAACTTTTTCATTTCATTTTATTTTTTAATTTGCCATTTCTGAAAGGAACTTCACGCGTACAAGCCGCACCTCTTCTTCCGTGATGTCACTGCTCAGATTATCAAGGGCAGTGTCGAGGTCATCAGTGTCGCTGTCCATGAAATAATCATAAATCTCATCCTCATGGTCTTCGTCGACAGTGTCCTCAAGGAAGTAATCAATATTCAGTTTCGTACCGCTGTAAACAATTGCCTCAAGAGCATCCAGCATTTCCTCAAAGTCCATGCCCTGAGCACGGGCGATATCTTCAAGGTCCACCTGACGGTCAATGCCCTGGATGATATTTATCTTGCGCATCTGCAACTTGTCAGCAACAGTCCTGACACGTATATCAGTCGGGCGAACTATGTCATTTTCCTTACAATATGAATTGATGAGCTTGATGAACGGTTCGCCATATCTCTTTGCCTTTCCTGCACCTACGCCTGGAATGGTTTGCAACTCCTCATAAGTCTGAGGGTAATAGGTAGTCATTGCATCAAGGGAAGGATCCTGGAATATGACATAAGGAGGCACATCCAGTTTTTTGGACATGTCCTTTCTCAGTTTCACCAGCATTCTGAAGAGAGTTTCATCCAGTGCGCTCGTGCCACCATCATCGACGACAACATCGTCGAACTCCGTATCTTCTACAATCTTGAACGACACAGGCTTCCGGATGAACGATTTTCCTTTTGGCGTCACTTTAAGCAGACCATAGTTCTCCACCTCTTTCAACAAATAGCCGGAAATCATTGCCTGATTAATGACTGCGTTCCAGAAGGTAGCCTCCACGTCTGCACCTGCCCCGAACAACTTCAGTTGCTGGTGCTTATGTGCTATTACAGATTCTGTCTCGTTACCCCGCAGAACATCAATCACATATTCCAGTTTGAAATTCTCCTTTATCGCCACAATCACTTGAAGAGCCAGCAGAAGCTGTCCCTTTGCCTCCACCTGATTCTTCGGATGCCGACAGTTATCGCAATTCCCGCAGTTGTCCTCCAGATACTCTTCTCCGAAATAATGCAGAAGCAGTTTCCTCCGACATACGGATGACTCACAATAAGTGGCAGTCTCCTTCAGGAGCTGACGGCCTATATCCTGCTCAGCCACAGGCTTGCCCTCCATGAACTTCTCGAGTTTCTGGAGGTCCTTTCTGGTATAGAAGGCTATACAACGGCCTTCACCGCCATCCCTTCCTGCACGGCCGGTTTCCTGATAATATCCTTCAAGGCTCTTTGGTATGTCATAATGGATGACAAACCTCACATCAGGCTTGTCGATACCCATACCGAAGGCAATGGTAGCAACAATCACGTCGATTCGTTCCATAAGGAAATCATCCTGAGTAGCACTGCGCACGTCTGAGTCCATCCCTGCGTGATATGCAGCAGCCTTGATGTCGTTGGCACGGAGTACCTCTGCCAGTTCCTCCACCTTCTTGCGGCTAAGGCAGTATATAATGCCGCTTTTGTGAGGATTCGACTTGATATATTTTATTATATCCTTGTCAACGTCCTTCGTCTTCTGGCGGATTTCATACCACAGGTTAGGACGATTGAAGGAGGACTTGAATTCTGTAGCCTCAACAATGCCGAGAGTCCTCTTGATGTCTGTACGTACCTTGTCGGTAGCCGTTGCCGTAAGGGCAATGATCGGAGCCTTTGCAATTTCATTGATGATCGAACGAATCCGTCTGTACTCCGGACGAAAGTCATGACCCCATTCCGAGATACAGTGAGCTTCATCCACTGCATAGAACGAAATCTTCACAGTCTTAAGGAAATCAACATTTTCCTTCTTGGTCAGTGATTCCGGTGCCACATAGAGAAGTTTTGTATTGCCGCTCTTGATATGTTCCTTCACCTCATCAATACTGGATTTCGTCAGCGAGGAGTTTATAAAATGAGCCACATTATCCGTGTCGCTGATATGTTTGATTGCATCCACCTGATTCTTCATCAGGGCAATAAGCGGTGAGATGATGATGGCTGTTCCTTCCATAAGTAATGCAGGGAGCTGATAACAGAGGGACTTACCCCCACCAGTAGGCATCAGTACGAATGTGTCTTTCTTGTCGAGGACATTCCTGATAATCTGCTCCTGGTCTCCCTTGAAAGTATCGAATCCAAAATAATACTTCAGGGCTTCCTGTAATGTATCAAATTTTCCTTTCATTCGTTTCTCTCTTTCAGTATGGTTAGGTTTGCTTTTTCCAACTGGGTCCTTGCGTAGTCAAGAGTAATTTTCAAGGTCTTCACTTTCTTCGATGGTGACTCGAACATCTTCTCCATCATAATCTGCTCCACGATGGAACGGAGTCCTCGGGCACCAAGCTTAAACTCCACGGCCTTGTCTACTATATAGTCAAGAACCTCCTTATCAAAGGTCAGTTTAATATCGTCGAGTTCAAACATCTTCACATACTGGCGTATGATGGAGTTCTTCGGTTCGGTGAGGATATTTCTCAGGGCTTCACGGTCAAGAGGCTTGAGATAAGTGAGGATTGGCAGTCGGCCAATAATTTCCGGGATAAGCCCGAATGAACGGAGATCCATAGGGGCAATGTACTGCATGAGATTGTTCTTGTCAATCTTTGCAGCCTCCGCAGCTGCACTGAAACCAACCACTTTGGTGTTGAGTCGCTGGGCAATGCGCTTCTCTATTCCGTCAAATGCACCTCCACAGATAAAGAGGATGTTTCTCGTGTCTACCTCTATGAATTTCTGTTCCGGATGCTTCCTGCCACCATAAGGAGGCACGTTCACCTTACTTCCTTCAAGCAGTTTGAGCAGACCTTGCTGCACACCCTCGCCACTTACGTCACGAGTGATGCTTGGATTGTCTCCCTTACGGGCTATCTTGTCGATTTCGTCGATGAAGACGATTCCCCTCTCTGCCTGTTCCACATTATAGTCAGCAGTTTGCAGCAGTCTTGAGATGATACTCTCGACATCCTCACCCACATATCCTGCCTCGGTCAACACTGTGGCATCCACAATCGTGAACGGCACCACAAGCAGCTTTGCAATAGTCCTTGCCAGCAAAGTCTTGCCTGTTCCCGTAGGACCTACCATCACGATATTCGATTTCTCCAGTTCTACATCGTCATCCTTTGCCGTACCGGAATGTCTCAGACGTTTGTAGTGGTTATATACTGCCACCGACATTGCAATCTTGGCATCGTCCTGGCCTATCACATATTTATCAAGATGCTCCTTGATATCCTTTGGAGTAGGTAGGTTCTGCAAATTGAACGCCCTGTGGTTCTTCATGTTCTGCATCACTACCTCATGAGCCTGCTGAGCGCACTCATCACAGATGAATCCGTTCAGACCGGAAATCAGGAGGTTCACTTCCCTCTCGCTTCTCCCGCAGAAAGAACATTTCCTACTTGTCGCCATTCTTCTTTGTGAAAATCCTGTCAATCATTCCATATTCCTTTGCCTCTTCAGCAGTCATCCAATAGTCGCGGTCGCTGTCGGCCCACACCTTGTCGTATGGCTGATGGGAATGCTCAGAGATGATAGTATAGAGTTCCTTCTTCAGTTTCTGGATTTCCTTTGCCGTAATCTCGATGTCGCTTGCCTGGCCCTGAGCACCACCCATTGGCTGATGAATCATGATTCGGCTGTGAGGCAGGGCACAACGCATGCCTTCCTCGCCCGAGACAAGCAGAACGGCAGCCATCGAAGCAGCCATACCTGTACAGATGGTCTGCACCTTGCTGCTTACAAACTGCATCGTATCGTATATGCCAAGCCCTGCGTACACACTTCCCCCGGGAGAATTGAGGTAGATGCTGATATCGGAATTATCCACAGAGTCAAGATACAGCAACTGGGCCTGAAGCACGTTTGCAGTATAGTCATTTATCTCCGTACCCAGGAAAATGATCCTGTCCATCATCAGCCGTGAGAAGACATCCAACTGAGTCACGTTCAACTGCCTCTCCTCAAGAATATAAGGATTGAGGTAACCACTCTGTGCCTTGACTACGTCATCCAGCACCATACTGTTCAAGCCAACATGCCTGGTCGCAAAATTTCTAAAATCTTCTATCATGTTTCTTTTCATAATTCCTAATTGTATGTTACTTCCTTTGTTTTAGTTTTAGTCTTCGTTTTCGTTTTTTTGGTTTCCGTTTCCTCCAATGCGTATTCATTACAAAGATAGTAACTTTTTTTCTACTTCCAAACAATATTAACAAAAAAAATGCTTTTTTTCATTTTCTAACATACTTTTCCAACACATTCGCCGTTTCACCCCAACAAGAACAGTATTTCAATTCAGAAAACACCACATCAACAAAGGTGGACCGTAATTCTTCCGGTACTACGGCCACTCAGGCGAGCAGAGCTCCGAGTTATCAGACATTCTTCGGGCACTACGGCCACTCAGGCGAGCAGAGCTCGGAGTTATTTAAACATTAATCGGGACATTAATAATCATTGACTATGATTTGATATAAACATGCCAT
>JAZQPD010000192.1:0-7432 GCA_045628285.1 Bacteroidaceae bacterium | reverse complement strand
CGTCTGCTTTCACGAAGTACAGAAGACTCAGCAACAGTTACATCCGTACTTATTCCTTGGAATACATGTGGTATGACTCAAGCAACCGTACTTGGTGTCCCTACCCTTGTTTATCTGCCTTATTGCTTCTTCAACATCATCAGTCCTCTCACCAGTATGGCAGTTGCACTCATTGGTTGGAAGATAAGGAAGGCAAGCACCCTCTCATACAAAAAGTAAACCACAAGACTGATGAAACGAATAGGACTACTTTCAGACACACACGGATATTGGGACGAGAGATACGGAAAATATTTCGCGGAATGCGACGAGATTTGGCATGCAGGCGATATCGGCTCGTATGAACTTGCAGAACGGCTTGCTGCGCTGAAACCTCTCAGAGCCGTTTACGGCAATATCGACGGAGGAGACGTGCGCCTGCAGTTCACGGGGAAATACCGTTTCCGTTGCGAGGATGTTGATGTGCTGATAAAGCATATCGGCGGTTATCCCGGCCATTACGATGCTTCAATTCGTGGAACACTCTATGCACGTCCACCTAAGTTGTTTATTTCAGGCCACAGTCACATTCTCAAGGTGATGTACGACAAGACTCTCAATATGCTGCACATAAACCCCGGTGCTGCCGGGATTTATGGTTTCCACAAACAGCGCACCCTCGTTCGTTTCACAATCGACAAAAGTGAGATTAAAGACCTTGAAGTGATTGAATTGGGAGAGTTGGCATAGACATCACTTTGTTTTCGTGAGTTCCTTCACCTTGTTTTCTATCCAAGGAGTCACCACGTCACCACTCACTTCCGGGTTGGCCTTCACGATTGAACCCTTGAAGTTACGGCTTATGATGGCTTTACGGGCATCTTGTACTGCCTGCTGGAGTTTATTGTAATAGTTGAAAGACTCTGTATCATTATCGGCAAGACTTTTTTCCATTTTCAGGACAAGCCGTCCTCTGAGTCCAAGCAAGTCCATGCTCTTTATCCAAGGGGCAATTTCCTCAATCATCTCGGGATGGTTCACGCTGTCGGCAAGCAGTTCGTCTGCTGTCTTGCTCATCCTGACGAAATAAGCCTCCTTGTCGCAGTCATCCGTAAAAGCAGGACTTTCACCTTCGCGACGAAGTCCGTGCCCTGTCTTTCCCAAGTCCACATTGTTCTCGCAGAAGAAGCGGAATGCCTCTTTTGCCGTCGGCATCAGTTCGTCGATAGCACGATTCCAACTTGCCATGCTGTCATAGTGAGGCATATCCCAAGTATATTCAGCAATGCTGAACAGACTCACCTTCGAAGCCTCGGCATATTCCATCGGATTGGAACAGAATCCGCTCACCAGGTCGGCAATATCCAGTCCGTTTCCATAAGTCTTGCCCATGAGAAGACGACCGTGAACATAGTCATTCACAGGATAGTTCAGCCAAATAAATGCCTTACGACCAATCTGGGCGTTGATCCACTCCATGTCATCCTTCTCAATCATGTCGACCACGGAATTGCCCGTCCACATTATTCGTACTTCTGGGTACATTTCCTTGCCGAGAGTAGTGAGATAGTCACCACCTGCCCAAGCTTTGTTGTATTGAGTCGGACAAAGAATCAGCGGATTGACGTCCTTATGCTTGTGAACGAAATTATCGGTGATGTAGTTCATCAATCCTGCCTGTTTGTTTGCCTTTGCGCCCTCACCGCCAATGTCGTCGAAGAAGACTGCGAATGTACGCACTCCGAGGTCGTACATCTTCGTCAGTTTGTTCACTACAGCCATGCTGTCCTGCAAGTTCCATTTGATGTCGCCTCCAGGATGAACGGCCCAGACGAACTGCACCTTGTTCTTCCTTGCAGTCTCCACCAACTCGCGCATCTGCTTTGCATCCTCTTCAGGATAAGCCTCACGCCACTTTGCACGATGGTAAGGATCGTCCTTCGGACCATAGACATAGGTGTTCATCTTCTGCCTGCCATAGAACTCAAACTGACACAGACGGGCACTATGAGTCCACGGATTGCCATAGAAACCCTCTATGACACCTCTGCAACTCACACTCGGCCAGTCGCTGAGAGTCATGGCCTTCAGTCCCTCATGGCGGAAATGGTTGAGGAATGTCTGTACTCCGTAGAACGTACCGCTCTCGTCGTTTCCGGCAATCACCACCTGTTTTGGAGATACATTCAGATAAAAACCTTCAGCCTTCAGTGGAATCCGTTTCTTAAACGCATTAACAGCCTTGTCACCTCTCTCGCCGATGATAAGGCGGACAGCCTTGCCGCCCTCTGCCACTTCAAGAGATTCCCTCAGTACCCTCACAGCATCAGCGTCAGCCTTGTCGGCCCCAACCAGTCTGAATGATTCTACACTCTGGGCCTTCGCACCCACCTGACAACTCAAAAAAACAATAATGGTCAATAATACCGTTTTCATAATATGCGAATTTATGACAACAAAGATACGAATAAGCGAGTGAAATACAAAATAAATCGTAAATATTTTATATATTTGCATCTGGATTTGAAAGGCGATATGTATTTTTGGCAGCAGGACATACAGTATCTGAAGGGCGTAGGTTCGGCAAGGGCGGCTTTGCTGAAGAAGGAACTGGGCATCAATACGGTTGGTGACCTGCTGCACTACTATCCCTACAAGTATGTTGACAGGACGCACATCCTGCGCATCCAGGACATAGACGGCAATATGCCCTATGTGCAGATTTCGGGCGAGATTCTCTCGATAGAAGGTGTCGGGAACGGCAAGGGAAAAAGGTTGATTGCCCATTTCAGCGACGGTTCGGGAGTGGTGGATCTCGTATGGTTTCAGGGACTGAAATATGCGCTGAAGGGTCTCGAACTCCACAAACAGTACATAGTGTTCGGTACGCCGAAGGTATTCGGTGGAAGGATAAACATCGCCCATCCGGAAATCACAGTCCCCTCATCCCTCCCTTCTACAAGTTCAGGACAAGCGGTCCCTCACTCCCCAACCCTCACTCCAAGTTACAACACCACCGACAGGATGAAGAACTCGGGACTCAACTCGAGTGCAATGGGCAAACTGACTGCCACCATGCTCAATGAGATAAAGGAACCTCTGAGGGAAACACTGCCACCTTATATAATAGAGAAATACCACCTCATCGGGTATGACGAGGCAATACGCAACATTCATTACCCTGACTCTGCCATCATCCTGCGGAAGGCTCAGGAAAGGTTGAAGTTCGAAGAACTGTTCTATGTGCAGATGAACATCCTCCGATATACCCGCGACAGGATGAGGAAATACCGCGGAATCATGTTCCCGAGAATCGGCGACGCTTTCAATGACTTCTTCCGTACACGTCTGCCGTTCGAACTGACGAATGCCCAGAAACGTGTGATAAGGGAGATACGCAAGGACATGGGCAGCGGAAAGCAGATGAACCGCCTGCTTCAGGGCGATGTAGGTTCTGGCAAGACCCTGGTGGCTCTGATGTGTGCGCTGATTGCGAAGGACAACGGATGCCAGACATGT
Source organism: Bacteroidaceae bacterium (assembly GCA_045628285.1). Taxonomy (GTDB): domain Bacteria; phylum Bacteroidota; class Bacteroidia; order Bacteroidales; family Bacteroidaceae; genus Colivivens. Next base: position 3,934 of record JAZQPD010000192.1, on the reverse strand, counting down.
ATAATGGCACCTACTGAAATCCTTGCCGAACAGCACCTCCAGACCTTGAGGGAATTTGTAGGCAACATGCCGGTAAGGATAGAACTGCTCACTGGCAGTGTGAAGGGCAAGAAGCGGGAGTCGGTACTTCACGACCTCATCACAGGAGGGATAGATATCCTTATCGGCACTCATGCGGTGATTGAGGTGGGCGTGGTGTTCAGCCGTCTTGGTCTTGTGGTCATCGACGAGCAACACCGTTTCGGAGTGGCGCAGAGAGCCAAACTGTGGCAGAAGAACCCTACTCCGCCTCATGTGTTGGTCATGACTGCCACACCGATTCCGAGAACCCTCGCCATGACCCTCTATGGCGACCTCGACGTGAGTGTGATTGACGAACTGCCTCCTGGTAGGAAACCCGTTGAGACCATCCACATGTTCGATGCCAACCGAACTCCTGTCAACAACCTCATTGCACGCGAGATTGAGAAGGGTCAGCAGGTATACATAGTGTACCCTCTCATCCAGGAATCGGAGAAGACGGACCTGAAGAACCTGGAGGAGGGATATGAACTCGTGAAGGCAGACTTTCCCCAGTACAGGGTAAGCAAGGTACACGGCAGGATGAAGCCTGCGGAGAAGGACTCCGAAATGCAGAAGTTCGCAAGTGGCGAGACCCAGATTCTTGTCTCGACCACAGTGATTGAGGTGGGAGTGAATGTGCCGAATGCTTCGGTTATGATAATAGAGAACGCCGAGAGGTTCGGTCTCAGTCAGTTGCACCAGTTGAGGGGACGGGTGGGAAGAGGTGCCGAACAGTCATACTGTGTGCTCATAACGAAATATCAGATTTCGGGCGAAACCCGTAAGAGAATACAGATAATGGTGGATTCCAGTGATGGTTTCGAGATAGCGGAACAAGACTTGAAACTGCGCGGTCCGGGTGACCTCGAGGGTACTCAGCAGAGCGGAATGGCGTTCGACCTCAAGATTGCCAATCTTGCCCGCGACGGTCAGATTCTCCTGCTGGCACGCGAGGCTGCCGCCTTCGTGATAGACAGCGATCCCGACGAACACCATCCTGAGAACGACATCATCTGGCGCCGCCTTCAGGAACTGCGCAAGACCAACATCAACTGGGGAGCGATAAGTTAGTCAACAGTTATCTGTTGACATAGTTGACAATGTCACCACTCCTTCCTTTCTCATGCCGTCGATTTTTACGGTGAGAGGCTGCTGGAAGTGGACATGGCGCAAATGCTCCGTCTCTGCCGCAGCAGGCAGGGAGTTGAGATATTCCTCGTTGCAGATGCCGTCGCCCCGGAATGTGTTGATGGTGAAATAGCCCACTCCGAAACTCGTGAGGTTCTGGAAGAAGTGGGTTCCTTGACTTGGGTCTACCTGAAAGTTTTTCAGTCCTGCCTCAACGATGATACGCGTGGCAGATATGTTCGGCCACTTCACCGGTATGCCCAACCATGGGTCACTACTGCCCCAGCGGCCCGGTCCGATGAGGATGTAGCCGGCGGACTTCGTTTCGGGATTCTCGAGGAAGGTGCGGTTTATCCTCTCCACCTCGCCGACTATCTTGGGGTTGTCAGCAGCATTGTAGTCAGTCGTCTTTACATACACGATATCCTGAATGTCGGTCATCACGCCGCATCCGATGGCATTGTGGCTGCGGATAAGGCAGTCATCGTCGGGTATCTCCGTAATGTCCTCGTTGAGCACCATCTGGTTGTCGACCATAGGACGGATCTGGAGAAGATTGAACTCGCCCGTCTTGTCGGGATTGAGTTTTACTGCAAATTCAATCTCTACGGGCCGGCGCATCTCTTCCTCACCATATTTCAGTATGAGCCTCAGGAGTTCAGGCAGTGGGAGCACACCATGTTGCAGCACTCCGGCGAAGGTGATGAGCTTGCGGTTCCTACCTTCGTAGAACCCATCGTAGATGGTCTGGTCCTCAGGAATGAAGGTGCTGCATATCCACTGGAGCGAACCGTCCTTCTCAGCATCGCGTACTGTCAGCCTGCGGAGGTTGAAACTGTCGTCGGTCTGGAACTGCAATGGTTGGAAAGTTCCTTCGTCCCCGTCCTGGCCGGTGTCGAGGGCATAGAACCATGTCTGGGTTTCCCTGAGGGCAATGTCCGTCTCGCTCGTCTGGAGAATCTTGTTCGGATGATAAGGACACACACGGAGTGATGTGCCTCCATCGACGATATATTTCCCAAGTCCGAGTGCAAGGCTGACGATACCCTCGTTGCCCTCTTCCTCGCCAATGGGATAGTAGTTCATGGAACGTGCCACACCCGATATGTTCGGATAGAAACGGCTTCCATACCTGTTCCCCACCACCTCCTGAAGGATTACAGCCATTTTCTCCTGGTCAATCACGTTGCTGGTAGCGGTCATGTAGTCCTTCGATGCACGGTAGAACACCGAGGCATAGACACTCTTGATGGCATCGGTGAGCAGCCGCATGCGCATGTCGCGATCGGAGACATACGGAATCATGTAGGTGGCATAGACACCGGCAAACGGCTGATAGTGGGCATCCTCGAGAAGCGAGGAGGAACGGATGGCGAGCGGTTCCTTCACCACATCCATGAATACCAGCACATCCTCACGCACGGAGTCGGGAAGCCGTGAATCGAGAAACCGCTGCAGGATTTCCCCATCCGGTGCATCGCTAAGGGCTATCTGGTAGAGGTCGTTCTCTTCCATGAACTTGTCGAATATGTCGGAGCAAATGACCACCGTCTTCGGGATTACCACCTCTGCACCCTCGAAGGAATGAAGGTCCTGATGCTTGAGGATGATGTGGTCGAGAAATGCCAGGCCCCGCCCCTTTCCTCCGAGCGAGCCGTCGCCGATGCGTGCAAAGTTGGAGAAGCGGTCGAACCGGTCGCGCCTGAAGGTGGCAACGACTCCGCGGTTCTTCATCTTCCTGTACGACACGATGGCATCGTAGATAATCTGCCGGTGGGTATCCACATCCTGCTGAATGTCCCAAGTGATGTGTTTCAGAAACTCCGCTATCGGAAACAAAGCCCTGGAGCTCAGCCAGCGCGACACGTTGTTGCGGCTGACATGGTAGGTGAGCGACTCCTTTGGAAGCTGGAATATGTTGTCCCGCAGTTCCTTCAGGTCCCTGATGCGTGCCACGACCTCCATGGTGTCGGGATTGCGGAAGATGAAGTCGCCGAATCCGAAGTATCTCTCCACGAGTTTCCGCAGGTCGACATCCATCTTCTTGGAGTCTTTGTTGATGAAACTCGCCCCACACTCTTCTGCCAGCACGGCATTGTCAGCCTCGGACGAGTCCATGATGAGAGGCACGTAAGGGTCCTCGGCACGTATGGCCTTCAGGAGCTTGCCTCCCGCCTCCGGGTCCTTCTCCTTCGGGTCAGCCGGATTCGACCCTGCTCCGAGAGGGAACTTGCAGTCGCTGATGACTCCGAGCACATTCTCCTTGAAACGGGAATAGAGTTCCCATGCCTCGTCGTAGTCGCGTGCAAGCACAATCTTCGGGCGACCTCTCATGCGCAGAGTCTCCAACTGGGAGTTGAGAGCCTCCGTTGCAAAGGCAAGACTCTGCTGCAGCACATATTTGTACAGGCTGGGCAGTATGCTCGAGTAATAGCGGATTCCGTCCTCCACCACGAGAATCATTTGCACCCCAGCCTCCAGGTCATGGGCAAGGTTCATCTTGTCCTCCATCAGCTTTATGAGGGAAAGCAGCAACCCCGTATGGCCGAGCCAGCAGAACACATACTCGAAGATTGAGAGGTCCTCGTTCTCCATCCGTTTCGTGATGCCGTGGGCAAACGGCGTGAGCACCACGAGCGGGATTTCGGGATGCTGCTGCTTGATGTCCCTCGCAATGGTGAAGACATCGCTGCTGTCGTTTCCAGGCATACAGATGACGAGCTGGATCCTCTGGGCGGCAAGG
>JAZQPD010000191.1:0-5190 GCA_045628285.1 Bacteroidaceae bacterium | reverse complement strand
AGTCATGGTAAAATTTGTGGTCAACAAAGTCGGAGGCATCGAAGAAGTCAAAGTCGTGAAATCAGCAAGCGACATAAAGACAAACCATCCCGACGCAGAAAGCGAGAAGGCAAAGGGACTTACCGACGAACAGATAAAGGTACTCCAGGCAAGATACGACCAGGCCTGCACCGAACTCGACAGCGAAGCCGAGAAAGTCATCAAGTCCATGCCGGCCTGGACCCCAGGCAAGCAGAGAGGAAAGACTGTCCGCGTGTTATACAACATCCCTATCAACTTCCGCCTCAACTGATTCTCACACGCAACTTCCAGCAAACAATATTTTATAGCTGCCTTCTTTATTCCAGATTGGTCATTAGCGTAATGATGATGGCAGGCTTTACCTCTGAGCAGATGTGGTGTATGTTTGTATGTATTTTTCTGCTACTACTTCGGGCGAATAGGTCTTTAGGACTTTCTGTCGGGCTGCCTGGGCGGGATTGTGGGTAAGGGTCCAGACGATTCCGTCTTTCAGGTCCTGGGAGTCGGAGAATCGGGCTACGTATCCGTTCTGCTTGTGGTCGATCATCTCGGGTATGCCTCCTGCATGGAATCCTACGCATGGCACTCCACAGGAGAGAGCCTCCATGATTGTGTTGGGAAGGTTGTCCTGGAGTGAGGGTATGAGGAAGAGGTCGGCGGAGTTGTAGATTTGTGCCATCTCTTGCTCTGATGATGTGTATGGCAGATGATAGGAGTTATCCTTTATGAACTGGGCTGAAGCGGGGCCGGCAGGAAGGTTTCTGCCGGCTTTTTCCGACTTGCCTCCAAGGATGATGAGGGCAATATGGTCTTTCAGTTCCGGATTCTGACGGAGAAGGAGTTGGATGGCCTCGTAGAGGAAACGGACTCCCTTGCGCGGGTCAGTGACTTTCTGGGAGGTGAAGAGGATGAGCTTCTTGTCTTGTGGCAGACCGAATTTCTTCCGGCATTCCTGTTGGTTCATTGGGGCAAAGAGTCTGGTGTCTATGGTATTTGGAATATTGACTATGGTCTTTCCCTTGAGGAGTGAACTCTGACGTGCACAGTCGGCTATCCATTGGCTGCAGCCGACGAAAGTGATGTTGGCATTCTGATAGATTCTGGCTTTCTTCCTGAAAACTGACTTGCAGATGTCGGGCTGCAACAGCATTGTGTGAGCCATCTGAGGACAATGGGCACATTGGTTGGTGAAATTCTGACAGCCATCGGTGTAATGGCACACACCGGTGAAAGACCACATGTCGTGCATGGTCCAGATGATGGGTTTGCCCGAACTGGCTATCTTCTGAAGGTCGCAGAGGGAGAGCATTCCCTGATTGAACCAATGGAGATGAACAACATCGGCTTCGCGGAATGCCTTGGTGCGGGTGATGTCGAATCCGGTGTCGGCTATGGAGACGGCAAAGAGGTTTCGTCGGCTGAAACGGTTGTGAATGAATATGACGAGGCGTTCGAATGCCTTCTTTAACTTATAGGAAAACGACGAGAAATCGGAGGCCGACAGAAAAGTTACTTCCTGATTGGGCATGGTGGATTTGAGTGCATCGCAAAGACGATTTGCCGCAATGGCTGCCCCCCCGACTGTAGATGACGTATTAACGATTAATATTTTCATAGATTTCCTTCATGCGGTCTTTATATGTGGCATAGAGCTGTGCTCCATTGCGCACCCATTGTTCCTGGGTGAAGGCGTTGTTCCACAGGCGCATGCCTCCCACACTGAGTGAATGGAAATGGGCATCGTACCATCCCACCTTCAGTCCTTTCAGCCAGGCTCTCAGACATAGTTCGTAGTCGTCCATCTGGAAAGGGGCGTAGTTGAAGTCTATGTCGTGGAGATGGGTGGTGAAGAGGTTTTTGTTTATCCACATCGGTGCCCGATTGACAGTAGGTACGAAACAGAAGTGGTCGGGATGGGTGTACGGCGCTCCGTGGGCAATGCCTTTCTCATGGTCGAAGGTCACGTCCACGCCCTCGCATCCGCCGAGGATGACCATGTCCGGATTTTCCCTGAAGAGGTGTACTGCCTCGTTTACCCAGCCAAGATCTACGAAGTCGTCGTCGTCCTGAAGCAAGGCTATGATATTGGCATTGGCAAAACGGATTGACTTGTTGTACATAACGTTCTCGTAAAGGTCGTTGGCTCTGATGAGGAACTCACTGCCTCCCGTCAGTCCCTCAGCCAGCCGCCGGGTATGCTCCTTGCCGGAACCATCGTCTATTACGATGATTTCTGCTGCCGGGTATTTACGGAGTTTCTCAACGATGTGCATCACCTGCAGGCTCTTGTTGTGGGATTGGATGATGAAACTGACGGATGGTTCATTGCAGTAGCCCCGTGAGAGCCACCCTGCATAGGATTTCTTGTTTTGTGCCATCCCGCTCCTTTTTTGCAGGGCAAGACGAATCTTATCTATGAATAACCTATAGTTCATAATTACTCTAACATTTAGTCCCTGTCCTCAATATCTTCCTTTTATAAGAATTTTCATCCTGTTAGCCATAGCGTCCTTTATGAATCTGAAATTGCCATACCTGAGGTTGAGCACCAATTCTTCAAGCGAGTGCCTGACCTTTATCCATGGATGTCCCCAGGCGTTCCTCCTGTACAGCCTCTCCCTGTATCCGGTATCTTCCTTCACTTCCAAAGGATGATGGAGTGGGGAGTCGATTTCGAAACGACGCATGGTGAACTGCCGTCTGAGATCGCTTGGCATGCATTTCAGGGTTCCTGCGTAGTGGGTGGATTCTTCTGCCTCGTTGCCCAAGTTGTTCACCATATTCCTCGACGGCATGATGGCAAGTCCCTCATGGAGGGTCTTGTATGCCCAGAAGATAGTTTCGTAGAATGCTTTGCCCGTTGCCTTGTGGGCTCTGCACATAGGCAGCATATCTTTTCGCAGATGGTGTTTACTAACCATATTTTCTATTTTCTCTACATCAGAAGGATTGTTGAGCCAGTCGTAGTGTTCATCCCAGTTGTTCACCACTCTTGCCCATGAAGCCCATCCCCAGATGGAGAATGCGTGGGTGAAGAAGTAATCATGGGGGGTATCGGTACTAACTTCGTCGGTGTTGAACCCTGATATCATGACAATCCTGTTGTCGTCCTCGTACTTGTCGAGCATTTCCTTGCAGAAACTGAAGAAACTGACGGCAGGTACATCGTCATCTTCCAGCACCACACACTTGTCGGTCATCGAGAATGCCCATCTCTGTGAGATGAATTCCGAGGGATCGCAGCCGTAGTTCTTCTCCTGATACATACGGTGGACTTCACATTCCCAATCTATGTCGTCAACGACCTGACGACAAGCCTCGATGCCTGGCAGGTCCTTCTCGCCTCGTGGTCCGTCCTGATAGAGAAACAGGCGCGACGGACGGGCTTTCTTTACCTCCGCAAAAACTTTCCCCAACTGTTTCGGACGATTGAAGAAAAGTATCAGTACAGATATGTCGACCTCTGATTTATGCATAAGAGTTAACTGTTAACTATCCTCTCCCGAACAGGTATTTCTTTAGGAACGGACTTATCCTCAAGGTGCTCGACACTGCCAGGGAGAACATCAGTACCACTATTCCTACAAGGAACGAAGTCATAATCTCCATGACAAAATTGCCGTGATGGGTGTTGAAGTAATGCCCTACTTCCGGAAGGTATGGGATGAAGAAGAAATGTATGAGATAGACATCCAGAGTCCTCGTGCCTACAAACTGCAGACTGCGACCTACCCAATGCTGTTTGGAGAAACTGTCCTGATAGTATCTGAACACGAGGAACGCCAGCGTGAGAAGTGAATATCGTGCAAAGGTCTGTGACAAATTAGCCCAGGGACCTTTCAGACAATGGAATTTTATGTAGTCGCCGGTGGAGAAGAAGGCTATCAGGATTATTAGCAGTATGAATCCCGGACTGTCGTAAATCCGTTCAATTTTGTGCCAGTATCTATGGACGATATTTCCAAACACGAAGAAATGGAAAAAGAGGAATACCTGAAACACACTCGAATCGTAGAGCCATCCCGTCTGCAATGATTTCTTCGCACCGTATGCCCAATAGAATTCCTTGGGAAGGTAACAGGTTTCATACAGACACATGGCCAGCACCCACAGAAGGATGATGGGAATGCAACTGCGACGCTTTATCTTCTGCTCGAAAAACTCGAATATGTAGTATACAATAAACATGTAGAGCAGTACGAGTGTGAACCAATAGCCGCCCTTTGTAGGAGAATGGAAGTTGGTGATTACCTGATCGCTGAATTTGCTTGGAGAGGTAATGGCCACGAATGCGAAGAAGAAGACTACGGTGGGTATGATTTGTATCCGCAGTTTCTTCAGCATTATGTTCCTGAACCCGGAGAAACTCCAGTCGGCACTGGCCTTATAGGAGAGGAATCCGCTAATGAAGAAGAAGAGTGGCATCCTGAACAGCACCAGGAAAGGCATGGATGCCGACTGCTTGAAACTCTCGTCGAATCCCTGTAGGCCCACATGGTACATCACGACCATTATCATCGTGAAGCCTCGCATTGCATCAATCCATTCAAGACGTGGTTTTGGTGATAAATCCATATCCTTGATTTTCTTATTTGGCCATTAGCTGTTAGCCGTTGATTTTTCCTAATTTCCTAATTCCTTTATCCAGATTCACGTAATGGTGCTTGTGGTCGGACTGACGCTTCTCCTCTGGAGGCATCTGCATATAGTTGCCATAGAGGAGGGTAAGATATGCATCATATTCTCTTGGAACCTTGATAGTGGTATCTTCAAACGGTATGTCGATGCAGTCGTCAAACCACCTGCTCTGGAATATTCGGCCTTGCCACTGAGTGAGACAGACGCATTTTTCTTTGCTCTCATCGGCACAAAGATCGTCCGTGGATTTTATCCAGCGTTCATACATCTGCCTGCGACGAGGCTTGAAGACTATCTGGAAATAGAGGTTCTTTGCGAATCCTGACATATCGCCACCCTTCAGCAACTTCATGTAGTCGGCAAAGGAATATGTCTTCAGTGATTTCTGGTAGTCGATGAACAGATTGGAATATTTCCACTGTAACGAGGTAATCTGTTCGTCTGTCATGTCGTAATAGTCGAGTGGAAATATATCCACATAGGCTCCAAGTAGATAAGGATAGTACTTGAATTCCCAGATGGTGGTGTCGT
>JAZQPD010000190.1:0-12075 GCA_045628285.1 Bacteroidaceae bacterium | reverse complement strand
GAGAGGTCCTTGAGAGGCTGGAGGGTGGTATAGAGGATGACGAGGTAGTAGATAAACATGCTGGCATCGAGATAGGAGTTGCCTGAGAAGATGAGCAAACCGCCGTACCAGAGGACTATGACAATCATCACGGTGCCGAGGAACTCACTGACGGGATGGGCTGCCGACTGGCGTACTGCCACGCGGGTGGCTATCTTGCGATGAAGGTTGTTGACGGCCATGAATCGGTCAGCCATCTTCTTCTCGGCTATGAAGGCCTTGTTGATGCGCAGTCCGCCGAGGGTTTCCTCTATCTGGCTGAACCCCTCGCTCCATTTCTGCTGGAGAAGGAGCGACTTGGCCTTGAGTGATTTGCCGATACGGCCTATCCCGAGGGCGAGGAGTGGCACGATGAGGAGGGTGAAGACGGTGAGTTGCCAACTGATGAAGATGAGGGTGGCGATATAGACCACTATGAGGATTGGATTCTTGATGATAGATTCGAGGGAACTGGTGATTGAGGCGTCGACCTCGTTGACATCAGTACTGACACGGGCAAGTATGTCGCCCTTCTTTTCCTCGGTAAAGAAGGAGAGCGGAAGTCCCAAAATCTTGTGATAGATTTTCTCACGGATATCGCGTACTATGCCCGTACGGATAGGCATAAGGGTGGCTGCTCCTCCGAAATCGGCTGCAGTCTTGAGCAGGGTGAGGCACGAGAGTGCTCCGCCAAAGAGCAGCAAGGCTGTGGCTGGAGAGAACTGCTCTACCATACTCTGCGAGAAGTAGTAGAAGTTATTCATCAGGACGGTGTCGAAACGGTCGGCCTGCCACGGCATGAACTCGTAGTGCTCCTGACTGACATTGAATAGGATGCGGAGGATTGGCAGGAGCATAGTGAACGAGAAAACGTTCATGATTGCTGCAAAGATATTGAGCAGCAGGGTAATCGTGATGTACTTCTTGTATGGGGCAAAATAGATGCCCATTATTCTGAAAAAATCTTTCATATCCTAATTTCCCTAATTCCCTACTTTTTCCTTCCGAAGTCGGCGGGGATTTCACCCCAGGCTTCGGTGTTCCACTTTTCCACAGGACAGTGGTCGATGTTATTCCTTAGCCATAGTTCTGCACGAGTGATGAGTTGGTGAAGTTCTTCGGTCTTCTCATTGCGTGGGAGAGTAGTCTTACAGTGGCGGTTGCGTACCCATGTCTGTGCCGTATTGCTATCGGAATAGACGGTCATCGACTTGCCCTGCTGCTTGAGAAAGGCAAGGGCATGGACGATGGCGAGGAACTCGCCGATATTGTTGGTTCCCCACACGGGTCCGTAGTGGAATATCCTCTTTCCCGACGGGATGTGGATTCCCTGATATTCCATCTTCCCCGGATTGCCGCTGCACGCAGCATCTACGCAAAGTGCTTCTGTATTATTCACTTTTCACTATTCACTATTCACTCCAAACGAAGTGAGGCCCTACATTCTTTCTGGCATTTCGATTCCGAGTAGGTACATGCCTTCGCGAATCACATCAGCCACAGTCTTTGCAAGGTAGAGACGGAACTGACAAAGGTCGTCCGACTCTGCATTGAGGATGCTGTAGTCGTGGTAGAACTGATTGAATTCCTTTGTCAGTTCGTAGCAGTAGTTTGCAATGAGCGAAGGATTATATTCAGTGCCTGCCTGAAGAACTATCTGACGATATGACTTCAGTTTCTGGATGAGTGCAATTTCCTTCTCGTTGCATTCCACATCGTTTGCCAGGCATTCAGCCCCGATTCCAGCCTTACGAAGAATTGACTGAATACGAGCATATGTGTACTGAATGAACGGACCTGTATTGCCGTTGAAATCAATACTCTCTGCAGGGTTGAACAGCATGTTCTTCCTTGCGTCGACCTTCAGGATGAAGTACTTCAATGCTCCCAGACCGACCTTACGAGCAATTTCACGGGCTTCGGTCTCTGGTATGTCGGCGTTCTTGCTGAGTTCCTTCGACACGTTGTAGGCGTCCTCTACCATAGTGGCAACCAGATCGTCGGCATCAACCACAGTACCTTCACGGCTTTTCATCTTACCGTTAGGGAGTTCCACCATTCCGTAAGAGAAGTGCACGAGATCCTTGCCCCACTTGAATCCAAGACGGTCGAGCAGGATGCTCAATACCTGGAAGTGGTAGTTCTGTTCGTTGCCGACTACATAAATCATCTTGTCGATTGGGTAGTCCTTGAAACGAAGGTTGGCCGTACCGATGTCCTGAGTCATATAGACGGAAGTACCATCGCTGCGGAGAAGGAGTTTCTCGTCGAGTCCATCCTCCTGGAGGTCAGCCCACACGCTGCCATCGTCTCTGCGATAGAAGAGTCCGTCGTCAAGTCCCTTCAGAACAAGATCCTTGCCTGTGAGATAAGTCTGCGACTCGTAGTATATTTTGTCGAAACTGACTCCGAGAGTCTTGTAGGTCTCGTCGAAACCAGCATATACCCAGTTGTTCATCTTCTCCCAAAGAGCACGCACTTCCTTGTCGCCCTGTTCCCATTTCACTAGCATCTCGCGGGCTTCCTTCATCAACGGAGTTTCCTCACCTTCGGCCAGTCCCTCTTCCTGTTCCTTGTCTTTCTTGCTGAAGAGTACGTAATAATCACCAATGAGGTGGTCACCCTTCTTGCCGGAAGTCTCAGGAGTCTCACCGTTGCCCCATTTCTGCCAGGCAAGCATCGACTTGCAAATGTGGATTCCGCGGTCGTTCACGATGTTGGTCTTCACTACCCTGTTGCCACAAGCCTGCACGATTCGTGAGAGCGATTCACCAAGAAGGTTGTTGCGTACATGTCCGAGATGGAGGGGTTTGTTGGTATTCGGTGATGAAAATTCTATCATCACGAGAGGCTTCTCCCCATTTTCGCCATCGTGTTCGTTCACGCCTTGCAGTTCCTCAATCCAGCATTTGCTTGAAATGACCAGATTCAGGAATCCCTTTATAACATTGAAGTCGGTCACTACGTCTGGGATGCTCTTCTTCAGATATTCGCCAAGAGCCTGACCAGTCTGTTCCGGACCAGTCTTCGACATTCTGAGGAATGGGAATGTTACTACGGTCACGTGACCCTGAAATTCTGCTCTCGTGTTCTGCAACTGAACTTGCTGAGCAGCTATTTCTGCACCATAAAGTTCCTTAAGCCCTGCCTGTACGGCTTGTATAATCTTTTGTTCCAATGTTTTATGTTTTATTTGTTACTTTATTTTCCACTTTTAACTTGATTGGTGAACTTGTCGAACCATCACTATTCACTCCGGGCAAAGCGAGGTTCATCCTCCAATTATTGTATTTAATCCATGTTTCCTGAACATTTCAACATATTGTTCCTGTAGTTCCTCCGCCGGAGCACTGAATTCCTCGGCATTGAGTCCTACTGGGTTTGATGTGAGTTTCTCCAACTTGCCCATACCGATGTTATGGTATGGCAACAGGTTCACCACTTCCGGCTTGGTCTTCAGTCCTGCCAGGAACTGAGCCGAAGCCACTATGTTCTTCTCGTCGGCATTCACACCATTTATGAGCGGTATACGAATCCAATACGGATGTTCCATTTCAGCCACAAGGGAGATGTTGCTGAGAATCTTCTCGTTAGGTACACCCGTGAATTCCTTGTGCTTTGCGGAGTCCATGTGTTTGAGGTCGATAAGGAAGAGTTCGCAGCAGGCTGCTATCTTCTCCACCCATGCTGAGTCGGTGAAGAGGGTGGTATCGACACTTCTATGGAAATGGCGTCTGCCAAGTTCCGTCAGTAGTTCGAGGAGATAGTCGGGGTGCATCATCGGTTCTCCGCCGCTCACGGTCACTCCACCCCTACTGTCTTCCATCACCTTGCGCTCCTTTTCAATCACTGCCATCAGTTCGTCCATATTCCATTCCTTGCCCGAAACCTGCCTGGCAAGCGTAGGGCATTCCCTTGCAGCCTCTTCAGGCGAGAGTCCCTTGCAGGTGCCGCAACCGATGCATTTCTTCTTCGTGAAGAGCATCTGTGCATCACTCTGCAGACCTTCGGGATTGTGGCACCAACGACATCTCAGTGGACAACCCTTCATGAAGATTGTCGTCCTTATCCCCGGCCCGTCATTTATGGAGAAACGTTTTATGTCGAATATCAATGCCATTGTATTATTAATTCATAATTCATAATTCATAATTTACGATGTACTATTTATGTACTATTTGGATTATTTACGATTCACGAATTATGAATTATCAAAATCCTTCATTCTGCGTGCGTGCAATAATCTCGTTCTGCAGTTGTGCAGTCATGTCGTTGAAGTAGTCTGAATAGCCTGCCACCCTGACGAGAAGATCCTTGTACTGGTCAGGATTCTTCTGAGCATCGAGCAATGTGTCGGTGTCAACAATATTGAACTGTATGTGGTGGCCGCCGAGTGAGAAGTAAGTACGGATGAGACTTCCGAGTTTCTCAAGGTCGACATCTCTCTTCAGCAGTGTAGGAACGAACCGTACATTCAGCAATGTACCTCCCGATTTTGTCTGGTCGAGTTTTCCGAGCGACTTTATCACGCTTGTAGGTCCGTTGGTGTCGGCTCCGTGTGCTGGAGAAGTACCATCACTGATTGCAAAGTGAGCATAGCGTCCGTTTGGAGTAGCACAGCACACACTTCCGAAGTAGTTGTGGCAGGTGGTCGACAACATATTCAGTTGGGTCTTTCCTCCACGGGTATTTGGATGCCCCTCTATTGCCTTTACGAGATCATCGTAGACTCTCACGGCAACCAAGTCAGCATATTCGTCGTCGTTGCCGAAGAACGGAGTATGGTTCATTATGTACTGGTGCACCACTTGCAATTTACTATTTGCATTTTTACCATTTACCATTTCCCCACCCCAGTTCTCGTTGCACGCCCTGATGATTTCATCCATCGTGTAGCGCTTATCCTCGAACACGTGCTTCTTGATGGTAGTGAAGCAGTCCGTAATCGTGCCCAGGCCGGTGCACTGGATGTATTGAGTGTTATAGCGAGCACCACCGTTGTAGTAGTCCTTGCCGTTCTTGATACAGTCGTCGATGAACAGACTGAGGAACGTGGCAGGAGCATAAAGCGAAAACATACGCTCAATGTAGTTGTTCACGCTGAGTTTCAGATTCACGAAATAGACCATCTGCCTGTGCCATGCATCATAAAGTTCCTCGAACGACTTGAAATTGCGAGGGTCGCCAGTCTTCAGTCCCATTTCCTTGCCGCTGTTTGGATCGACGCCGTTGTTGAGTGTGATTTCCAGAATCTTCGGAGTATTGAGATAGCCTGTGAGCAGATATGCCTCCTTGCCGAAGGCACCCACCTCGATACATCCCGAACACCCACCCTCGCGTGCGTCTTCGAGACTCTTGCCTTGGCGTACCAATTCCTTCACATACACATCAGGATTGAACACCGACGGATAGCCGTGCCCCAGACGAATGACCTTGCATCCAGCCAAGAGGAAGTCGTCAGAAGTTTTTTCGCTGATATGGATGGATAGACCAGGCTGCAACTGATGAAGCTCCTCCTGGATTTCAAGGATTACGAAGGAGAGTTCGTTGCTTCCATCTTCTCCATCCTTGGTCACACCACCTATGTTGATGTTCGTGAAGTCGTTGTAAGTACCTGATTCCAGTGCCGTGATACCTACTTTCGGAGGTGCAGGCTGGTTGTTGAACTTGATCCAGAGGCATGAAAGCAGTTCCTTTGCCTTGTCGCGGGTGAGGGAGCCGTCGTCCAGTCCCTTCTGATAGAATGGCCAAAGGTGCTGGTCGATGTGCCCTGGGTTCATGCTGTCCCATCCGTTGAGTTCGGTGACGGTACCGAGGTGTACGAACCAGTACATCTGGATAGCCTCCCAAAGGTCGCGTGGAGCATTGGCAGGCACCCAGTGGCACACGTCTGCAATCTTCTCAAGTTCCTCCTTGCGCTGAGAGTCAGTCTCTTCGGCTGCCATCTGCTCAGCCATCTCGGCATGACGCTCAGCCAGAAGTATGGCAGCATCGCAACTGATGGACATTGCATTCAGTTCCTGTTCCTTGTCGGTTGCAATAGGGTCGTTGATATAATCGAGCTTGGATATTTCCTCCTCAATCTGCTTCTTCACGTCGTTCAGTCCACGGTGGTACATCTTGCCGTCCATTGCAGTATGTCCGGCAGCACGCTGTTCCATGAATTCAGTGAACACACCTGCTTCGTAGGCATCCTTCCACTCCTGACTGACATGTCCGAAGATTCTCTCCCTCTGAGTACGCCCCTGCCAATAGGGGATGACTTCACGCTCGTAGGTGTCTATATCCTCCTGAGAGATGTGGTAAGGCTGTAGTTCACGGGAATTGAGTACATGAAGGTCCTCCACGCTGTGGCAGGTTAGTTCCGGGAAGGTAGGTACTGCTTTTGGCACCGGGCCTCTCTCACCTACTATCAGTTCATCCTTACCGATATAGATAGTCCTCTGCCTACATATTTCATAGAAATTCCTTGCACGAAGCACACAGTTAGGCATCTTACCATAATTTTCCTTGTAGAACCTTGTCTCTATCAGGGCTCTCTCGATAGTAAGGGTTGGAGGGGTGTTAAGACTTTCCTCTCTCAGTCTCTTGATGCGTGGGTTCATGCCACCATCATTCTCCGGGTACTTGATTGTGTAAAGCATCTATTTATTTACTATTTAACTATTTACTTTTTACTATCTACTTTTATTTACGATTTACGCATTTTTTCCGGTGCTACAACCATCAATCACATTTGCCCTGATTCTATGAGCCGAATGCAGCGTTCCGTAAGTCTGTCGTCCACATCAGGATCATATTCCTTCTTCAGGCTGGCACCACCAAAGGTGGAAGCAAACAGGTTCCACCACCATGCCTTGTGCTTACCGATATATGTGCGGATCAGTTCATACGAAGTCTGGTTGCACTGTCGGTCAATAAGTTTTATGAGCAATTTTCCCTGTGCCAGGGTAAGTTTCTTCATTTTCGGCTTATATTGTTTCTGAAGATCCTTCTCAATGAATTTCAAATAGGCTTCCTTCTCACTCTTCGTCTTGAGGGAATCGATATGTGCTATACACTGGTTGATACTTTTCTGCACATCCAGAGCGATAGGATACACCTTCTTGATGTTGGCAGCAATCTTGAAGTACTTCTTCATCTCGCGCTCCGACTTGAACCTCAGTTTCTGCTGTATGAGGATGTCGCTCAGCCGATAATTCGGAATCATCTCACCCTCGAACTCCACCATACCCATATACCCTACAGAGTGCGAAAATATCGGTCTGCCCATCATGGTCATCTCTTCCTCATAGTCGAGTTCTATGACCTTCTTCTGGGCTGCCAGATAAAGACAGTTGCCTGAAAAGAGAATCATCAGACAGACTCTGTATATATAATGGATTTTTATCATAACACGTCAGGCTTCAAGTTCCACAAGGTTTTTCGAAGTACCCTCAACCACCATCAACCCTCAACCATTAACATTCACGCGAAACTTAGTGAGAATCGATGCAATTTCCTTTGTGCAGTTCTCGATGTTGTAAGTTGACTCAGCCAGTCTTCTGCCGTTCTTACCCATTTCGGTTGCCTCATCAGGATTGGCGATGATGTAACGGATGGCTGTTTCCCACCCTACAGAGTCGTAGTATGCTATTCCTATTCCAATCTTTTCAGCCTCTATGTCAAACGGCAGAGCATTGTTGCGGCTACAGATTACCGGCAGTCCCAGAGCCATTGCCTCGATGAGAGTGGTGAAACCAATAGGTTCGTTCGTCTCCTGCAGACATATTACAACATACTTAGCCTGCCATACCTTCTGAGCCAGTTCGGCAGGTATGTTACCCTTGATGAACGTCACCTTCACGTTCGACGACGGACGAAGGTCGTTGAGGGTAGTCAGATAGTTGTCACCGTAAGCCTGTGATGCCACATAGATGTTCAGAGGCTGTCCGGTGGCACTGAAAGCACGTACGAGCGTAGCCATGTCTCTGCGGTCTTTGCCGGTAGAGATGAAGCCCTTGTGATTCGTACTGTATTCATTGTTGAAGAACATCAGCTTGTCGTAATAGTCGAGGTCACAGCCCCAATGAACCACCTGAGCCTGCTCAGGAGTGATAGCACCGCTTCTCACCGATTCGTTAGCCAGTTTCTGACTGTAGAACAACATTTTGTCGGCACCCTTGTAGATAGTCTTCAAGATGATGTCATACGAAGTCAGCGGCTGTTTCTGCCATACGATTATCGGTTTCCTGTAAATACCCAAGGCATGCAGGAACATCACCAAACCAAGTCCCTGAGTACTGGCTGCATATATTACGTCAAACTGCTCTCTGCAGGTCATGATTTGCCAGGCAACGTAGAAAGCCAACTTCGCACCACTACTGAACGACTTGAACTGATGCATTATCACATCCACACCATACTTGTGCAGATGCGATGCACCATAAAGGAAATGAGCAGGATATCTGCCAGATTTCCATTCCCTGTACATCAGATTAATATTCTGATTATGATAAAAGTATACTCTCATTCCAATTCATTATTCATTTTTCCATTGCAAAGTTAGTGAAAGTTGAGACACCAGCAAAATAAATTAAGTTTTTTTATACTCAAATTCATCAATATCCTGTGAAAACAGAAAAATACATAAATAATGATTTACAAATAATTACGACACAAATGGGAATAGACAAATTTGACTCTATGCATTCTGCTTGTCCTGAGTTTATCAAGGGACCTAACCCAACTTTTACACTTTGAATTTTTTCAAAAAAATTTAGCCTGAATATTAGCAAGTTAGTCCTTCAAAACGGTCAAAAGTGCAATGTAGAACACAGGGGAGTCAAATCTTTGTCGTAACTTTGCACGCATGAACTTCACTTCGCAGATACGATACAATCCGCAGGCGGGCAAGGACGAGAAGTACTACCGTCTGAAGGAGTCTTACCGCAACGCCAGCGGTAATGCCTGCACGCGTATTCTGCTGAACGTCGGATTCATCCATGACCTCAAGCCCGAGGAGATACGCGACATCTCCAGGGGGCTGACCTACAAGTACGAGCATCAGGGTGAACGTGAGCTGTGGGAAGACCAGATGGCAGTCTATAGTGATATCGTGCGCGAGAAGATAGATGAATACTGGACGATGATGATAGAGCAGAAGAGCCTTGACATCATCCCCAATGCCATCAAGGCGAGTGAGGCTAAGGCACGCCGCCGCATAGATGTTGACACGCTGGAGCATACCGATGCCCGTGACATCGGTGCGGAATGGCTCTGCCTGCAGGCCGTCCGCCAGCTGAGGCTCGAAGGCTACCTCCGTTCCCTCGGATGGACGGAGGAAGACGTGAAGATTGCGGTAGCGCATCTCATCACACGCACCATATACACGCCGTCGGAATTGAAATCCATGCGTATCATGCAGGAGAACAGCGGAATATGCGAGCTGATGGGACTTTCAGAGGATACACTGACGCTCAGGAAAATCTACGGCGTCGCCGACAAATTCCTCGCGGAGAAGGCAAGGATAGAGAAGTATCTCTGCCATACGGCCGATAACCTTTTCAAGCCAACGAACCGCATCATGCTCTTCGACCTGACCAACTTCTACTTCGAGGGACGCAAGGAAAACAGCAGGAAGGCCAAGTTCGGACGCTCCAAGGAAAAGCGTAGCGACTGCAAATTGCTCGTCCTGGCGCTTGCCATCAACACCGACGGCTTCGTCCGCTACAGTGCCATACTCGAAGGCAACACGTCGGATCCGAAGTCCCTTCCCGACATGGTTGACAAGCTCATAGCCCAGAATCCCGTGGGAGCCAATCCCGAGGAGAAGGTGCTTGTCGTCATCGATGCAGGAATATCCTCACAGGAGAACCTTGACCTAACAAAGAAGAAGGGCTACAACTACCTGTGCGTGTCGCGCAAGGCACTCACGGACTACGAAGTGAAGCCCGATGCCCGTACCGTCATTGTCAGGGACTGCAAGGAGCAGCCCATCAAACTGCAGGAGGTACATACCGAGGGCGAGGACTACTACCTGAAGATAGAATCTCCGGCCAAGGCCCTGAAGGAGGAGAGCATGAACCGCAACTTCCGCCGTCGTTTCGAGGATGGGCTGGCAGCTATATCATCCTCGCTCACAAAGAGGAGCGGCACGAGGAAGTACGAGACCGTGCTCAAGCGCATAGGGAAGCTTGAAGGCAAGTCCCCGTCCATCGCACGCTACTATACTATAAATGTGGAGAAGGACGAGAAGGCAGGATACGCCACGTCCATAACATGGAACCTGCAAATACCCGAGAAACAGGTTTATGGCACCTACTTCCTCCGCACCAACGTCCCCAATCTTGACGAGAAGACCACATGGGACTATTACAATCTGATTCGTGAAATCGAGTGCTCGAACCGCCAGCTGAAGACAGGCCTCAATCTCAGGCCAATCTATCACAGGAGGGACGAGCGCTCGGACGGTCATCTCTTCCTCGGCCTACTCTCATACTGGATAGTCAACGTAATACGGCACCAGATGAAGAAGGAGAACGAGAAAAGGAAGAAGGCCGATCCGAATCCAAAAGCCGAATATCCGACTCCGTACTGGACGGAGATAGTGAGAGCAGTGAGTACGCAGAAGGCGGTAACCTCGGAAGCGACAAACACGCTCGGAGAGAAAGTCGAGATGCGGATATGCAGCACTCCGACCACAAAAGCCGCAGACATCTACTCCATGTTGAACTACAAACCGATGCCGTTTAGAAAAATAAAAATTTGTAGAACACAGTAAAGCAAATCAAAAACGCAAATCACTGATTAGCAAAGAAAACAAAGTTAAAACGTAAAAGTTGGGTTAATGTAAGGTATCTGTAATGTGACATAAATTCGTAAAATTCATACTTTTACATTGTTTCGGTAATAATATATCTTCATGGAAGGAAATTCCCCGTTATTGTCATTATCATCGTCATTATTGATGATTTTTAGTTTTTATTTGCTATCTTTGCAAGTCGTATCCAGAATATAATTCAAAAACAGCAATATTATGAACTTATCAGGAAGAAGACAAAGTCGTAATGTAGACGACCGTAGACGTGGCGGTGGAGGTAGGAAACTTGCAGGAGGGGGCATTGGAGCCATCATCATTGCAGCACTTGTGGCATATTTTACTGGAGGAGGTAAGGAAGGAGCTTTCCAAGCCATCACAGACGGTATCCAACAACAGATGCAAGGTCAGATTTCCACTGAAGGCGACACCTTCACCGAAGAAGAAGACTCCCTCGCAAAATTCTCCAGCCAAGTACTTGCAAGTACCGAGGACATCTGGACAAAAGTATTCAAGGAGCAACTCGGCAAGACCTATCAGCCACCAAAAATGGTACTCTATACAGGCAGCGTGCAGACAAGTTGCGGAAATGGCCAGGCATCCATGGGACCATTTTATTGTTCAGGCGACGAGTGCGTCTACCTCGACATATCCTTTCTCTCCACGATGAAGAAAGAGATCGGAGCCAGCGGTGACTTTGCAAATGCCTATGTAGTAGGTCACGAAGTAGCTCACCATGTCCAGAACCTCATCGGTTCTCTCGGCAAAGCCCATGCACAGATGGCACGTATGAGTAAGGAAGAAGCCAACAGAATGAGTGTCAGGATAGAACTCCAAGCCGACTTCCTCGCAGGAGTATGGGGATACTACGAAAACAAGACTTTCCATTCGCTCGATGCCGACGACATGCAGGAGGCCATTGACTGCGCACACCAAATTGGCGACAACTACCTTCAGCAGCAAGCTCGCGGATATGTATCGCCAGAACAGTTTACCCACGGCACATCGGAACAGCGAATGCGCTGGCTCAAGAAAGGGCTCACTACTGGCGACCTCTCACTTATGGACACCTTCAGCATTCCTTACGAAGAACTCTAACACACTTTGTTTATTCTACTTAGGGATTGTCGTTTAATTCCAGAAATTTGATATCAATTGACGAGGGCACGCCATCAGATGTTGCCCTCGTTAGTCGTTTTTTGAATTCTTATCGTTATTTGAGTTGATTTTCGTATCGTCAGGAGACAGTTATCCCTTGC
>JAZQPD010000189.1:0-10816 GCA_045628285.1 Bacteroidaceae bacterium | reverse complement strand
CGGGCAACTTCACAGCTGCAAAACTGGCATGGGTAAAGGAGAACGAACCGGAGGTATTCGAGAAAATCTACAAGATAATGCTTCCTGGTGACTTTATCGCAATGCGACTCAGCGGAGGCGACATGCAGACAACTATCAGCGGACTCTCCGAAGGTATGTTCTGGGACTTCAAGAATCAGGAAGTCAGCAAGGATATCATGAACTACTATGGTTTCGACAGTTCCATCATAGCGGACATCGTACCTACCTTCGCTGTACAGTCGAAGGTATGCAGGGAGGTAGCAGACCTGCTCGGTATTCCGGAAGGCACTCCGATAGCATATCGCGGTGGTGACCAGCCAAACAACGCGCTCTCACTCAATGTGATGAACCCGGGAGAAGTGGCTGCCACAGGTGGTACATCGGGTGTGGTTTACGGTGTGCTCGGCGAGGTGAACTACGACAAGCTCAGCCGTGTGAATACATTCGCTCACGGAAACTACACTCCGGAACTTACCCGTCTGGGTGTACTGTTGTGCATCAACGGAACCGGCATCCTCAATGCATGGATGCGCAGGAATGTTGCTCCGGAAGGGTTCTCGTATCAGGACATGAACGACCTTATCGACACAGTTGAGATAGGTGCCAACGGCTTGAGCGTCATCCCATTCGGAAATGGTGCAGAACGCATTCTCCAAAATAAGGAAATTGGATGCAGCGTGGAAGGTATCAACTTCAACATCCACAAGAAAGCCCATCTTCTCCGTGCCGCTCAGGAGGGAATCGTATTCTCGTTCAAGCAGGGAATCGACATAATGCAGAATATGGGTATGGAAATCAAGGACATCCACGCAGGTCATGCCAACATGTTCCTCAACCCTATGTTCTGTACAACCCTCGCCAGTGTGACCGGTGCAACCATCAACCTCTATGAGACCGACGGTGCAGTGGGTGCAGCAAAGGGAGCAGGTATCGGTGCTGGCATCTACAGCAGTTTCGACGAGGCATTCGCAACTCTCAAGCATATCTCAACCATCGAACCGGACGCGAAGAACGCCCAGGCTTACATGGATGCATACAGACTCTGGAAAGAACGTCTTGACAGACACATAAAATAATCAACATTTTTTAATCACTTATATTAACATTAATAACAAGATTATGGCAACAGAATTTTTTCCGAATGTGAAGAAAATCCAGTTCGAAGGCAAGGATTCAAAGAATCCAATGGCTTTCCATTATTATGATGCTGAAAAAGTCATCATGGGTAAACCAATGAAAGAATGGCTCCGCTTTGCTATGGCATGGTGGCACACTCTCTGTGCAGAAGGTGCTGACCAGTTCGGTCCTGGTACAAAGAAGTTCCCTTGGAACACAGGTGCAGATGCTCTTGAAGTAGCCAAGAACAAGGCAGACGCAGGTTTCGAAATCATGGAAAAGCTCGGTATCGACTATTTCTGCTTCCACGATGTAGACCTCATCGACGAAGGTTCAAGCATTGAGGAGTACGAGGCAAACATGAAGGCAATCGTTGCCTACCTCAAGGAGAAGATGGCTGCAACAGGCAAGAAACTCCTGTGGTCAACTGCAAACGTATTCGGCAACAAGCGTTACATGAACGGTGCAAGCACAAACCCTGACTTCGATGTAGTGGCACGTGCTATCGTACAGATCAAGAACGCCATTGATGCAGGTATCGCTCTCGGTGCTGAGAACTATGTATTCTGGGGTGGACGCGAAGGTTACATGTCAATCCTCAACACTGACCAGAAGCGCGAGAAGGAGCACATGGCAACCATGCTCACAATGGCTCGCGACTATGCCCGTGGCAAGGGATTCAAGGGCAACTTCCTTATCGAACCAAAGCCAATGGAACCAACAAAGCACCAGTATGATGTAGATACTGAGACTGTCATCGGTTTCCTCAAGGCTCACAACCTCGACAAGGACTTCAAGGTAAACATCGAAGTAAACCACGCTACTCTCGCCGGCCACACATTCGAGCACGAACTTGCATGTGCCGTTGACGCTGGCATGCTCGGTTCCATCGACGCTAACCGTGGTGACTACCAGAACGGATGGGATACTGACCAGTTCCCTATCGACCAGTACGAACTCGTACAGGCTTGGATGCAGATCATCCGCAACGGCGGTCTCTGCCCAGGTGGTACTAACTTCGATGCCAAGACTCGTCGTAACTCAACTGACCTCAACGATATCATCATCGCTCACATCAGCGGTATGGACGCAATGGCTCATGCTCTTGAAAGTGCTGCCAAGTTGCTCGAAGAATCTCCAATCAAGCAGATGGTTGCTGAACGCTATTCTTCATTCGACAGCGGTATGGGTAAGGACTTCGAAGACGGAAAACTTACTCTCGAGCAGGTTTACGAATACGGAAAGAAGGTCGGCGAACCTAAGCAGACTTCCGGACAGCAGGAACTCTACGAAACAATCGTTTCCTGGTACTGCTAATTATCTCAACAACACCCTTAGTCTCACACCGCAAGTGTGGGACAAGGGTGTGTGTTTTTTACTGGACAGAGGAATGAGGGAATTAGGAAATTTAGGAAATTTGGAATTTGGAAAAATGAGGAAGACACTTACAATCCTGGCATTATGCTCCACCTTATTTATATTAGGGGGAACGGGGGTGAATGCAGAAAACGGACATAGCCTCTGGCTTAGGATGATTCCTGCCCAGCAGGACGGGCACATCATGGTGGACGAGGATACACACATCACGGAGACCATCGTGATAGCCGTAGATGAACTGACCAGATACTGGAGGCAGGACGAACGGGTTATCCTGAGAATCGCCAAACTGCCAGTCATGAAGGACGGTTTCTACATCCAGAAGGAAGGTAAGAGTATTTTCATAATGTCACCAACTGACCGAGGCATTCTCTACGGAACATACGAACTGCTTCGCCGCCAGTCTCTGGGTACACTCAAATTTGACAAGCGGAACACATTTGTTGACTTCCCGATTGCACAATATCGCATACTGAATCATTGGGACAATCTCAACGGCACCATCGAACGTGGATTTGCAGGACGTTCCATCTTCTGGAACATCCCGTTGCTCGACTCCCACTCCACGACCATCCTGAAGGAATATGCCCGTGCCAATGCTTCAATAGGCATCAACGGAACCGTACTCAACAATGTCAATGCTTCTCCCCAGATACTCAACGAGGAGAATATCCTCCGTGCAGCCTATATTGCCGACATTCTCCGTCCCTACGGCATCCAGGTCTACCTCTCCGTCAATTTCGCATCACCGAAGGTACTCGGAGGCCTGCCTACTGCCGATCCTCTCGATGAGGATGTCCGCGAATGGTGGAAGGAGAAGGTAAGGCAAATCTACAATGCCATACCTGATTTCGGAGGTTTCCTCGTGAAGGCCAACAGCGAGGGCCAACCGGGTCCTGGCGACTATCATCGCACACATTCCGACGGAGCCAACATGCTTGCCGAGGCACTCCAGCCTTATCAAGGTATAGTCATGTGGAGGGCATTCGTCTATGCACCCGACAGTCCCGACCGTGCCAATCAGGCATACGATGAATTCATGCCACTCGACGGGACTTTCAATGATAATGTCATACTCCAGATCAAGAACGGCCCTATCGACTTCCAGCCGAGGGAACCTGCAAGCCCGCTGTTCTTCGGAATCAGGAAGACATACATTATGCCGGAGTTCCAGATTACTCAGGAATATACCGGGGAAAGCATACATACCTGTTTCCTTGCCTCAATGTGGAACGAGTTCTTCAAGGATTTGGCAAGCGAAAAGAAGAGCATTGCCTTCAAGGCAATTGCTGGAGTGGCAAACATCGGAAATTCCATCAACTGGTGCGGCAGCGACATGGCCCAGGTTAACTGGTATGCCTTCGGACGTCTGGCATGGAACCCTACCTATTCACCGGAAATGATTGCCAACGAATGGTTGCAACAGACTTATTCACGTGCACCGAAGTTCGTGGAACCGATGACGAAACTGCTCTGTGAGACTCGCGAGGCTGTGGTCAACTACATGATGCCTCTCGGAATCCATCACATATTTGCAGGAAACCACCATTACGGACCGGAACCATGGTATGCACCAAAGGGATTGCGTGCCGACTGGACACCGCCATACTACCACAAGGCAGACTCCGTAGGTATGGGATTCGACCGCACAGCCACAGGTTCCAACAACCTCGCCCAGTACCCTGAGACAATCCGTGCCAAGTATGACAAGGCTACAGAATACATGCTTTACTTCCATCATGTAGGATGGGCTGACGTATGGCCTCTCCTTTGCGAGAAGTACGATACCGGAGTACGTCAGGCAGAGGGGTTTGCCGAGACCTGGAGGTCCATGAAGGAATTTGTCGATACGGAACGTTTCGAGAATCAGTTGGCGAAATTCGACCGTCAGGCAAAGGACGCCTGGTGGTGGAGGGACGCCTGTCTGCTCTATTTCCAGGAATTCAGCAAACTGCCGTTACCTCAGGGAAGTCCGGCACCTCGCCACAAACTGGAAGACCTGAAGAAATACCAACTCCGGATGGACAACTACACTGCAGCAGATATTACAAAACTACCATAATATAAATATTAAAATAACAAGACTATGAAAAGAATCTTTTTGATGCTCGCTTTGAGCCTCGGCATCTGCACAGCAGTGCAAGCTGCCAATCCTGACAAGAACTTCTATGTGTTCCTTTGTTTCGGTCAGTCAAACATGGAGGGCAATGCCCGTCCGGAAGACCCTGACAAGGTTGTCGAACCTCGCTTCAAGATGATGGCAGCAGTGGATTTCCCACAGACTGGCCGTAAGATGGGCGAATGGTATGATGCAGTTCCACCACTCTGCCGTGAGGGCAACGGACTTACTCCTGCCGACTGGTTCGGACGTGAAATGGTCTATAATCTCCCTAAGAATGTGCGTGTCGGTGTCATCAATGTGGCAATCGGCGGTTGTGACATCAAGGCATTCATGCCTGACCAGGTAGCAGAATATGCAAAGACCGCTCCTCAGTGGATGACAGGAATGCTCAAGGCCTACGACAACGACCCTTACCAGCGCCTTCTCGACATGGCACGCAAGGCACAGAAGGCTGGTGTGATCAAAGGCATACTCCTCCATCAGGGTGAGACCAACTGCGGACAGGCAGACTGGCCCGACAAGGTGAAGCAGGTGTACGACCGCCTTATCAAGGACCTTGGCCTGAAGGCTCAGGATTGTCCGCTCATCGCAGGTGAGGTAGTGATTGCCGACGGAAAGGGACAGTGTGTTGCTCACAATGATGTTATCGAGCGTCTTCCTGAAGTAATCCCTACTGCCCACGTGGTTCATTCCGACGGCTGTCAGGGCGGTTTCGACAACCTCCACTTCACTGCTGCAGGTTATCGTGAACTCGGTTGCCGGTATGCCGACATCATGCTCCATCTCCTCGGAGTCAGGAAAGTAAAGCGTATCCAACTTCCTACACCTACAAAACTGGAGGCACCACGTTTTCCTAATTTCCCAAGACAGTAAATCGTAAATTTATCAATGTCAACAGCACTCCATCCGTCACCTGTGTTCGGCCCGATCATGAGCCGGAGACTCGGAGTATCACTTGGAATCAACCTCCTGCCTGCCGATGGCAAAGTATGCACCTTTGACTGCATCTACTGCGAGTGTGGGCAGAACAGTGAGCGTGTGCCTCATTCCAGATTTCCATCAAGGGAGGAGGTTGCATCTGAACTCGAGTCCAGACTTCAGAGTATGAAGGAGAATGGTCCTACTCCTGATGTAATCACATTCTCAGGAAACGGAGAACCGACCCTTCATCCACAGTTTGCCGAGATAATCGATGATGTGATAGCCTTGCGCGACAAATACTTCCCTAAGGCAGAAATAAGTGTACTGACCAACTCTACACGCATCTTCCAGCCTAAGATATTCAATGCCTTGATGAAGATTGAAAACAACCTTCTGAAACTTGATACCGTCAGTATGGACTTCATCAACATGGTTGACCGGCCTGTAGACTCATATTATGACATTGATGTCCTGGTTGCTCAGATGGCACGGTTCAAGGGTCATTGCATCATCCAGACAATGTTTCTCGAAGGGGAATTTAATGGAAGGAGTGTGAGCAATGTTGACGACAGTTTCGTGCTTCCGTGGATAAAGGCACTGAAAAGGATTGCTCCCAAGAAGGTGATGATTTATACCATCGACCGCGAAACTCCTATCCCGACATTGAGGAAGGCAACCCATGAGCAACTCGACGGCATTGCTGGAAAAGTGCGTGCAGAGGGATTGGAATGTACGGTCAGCTATTGACTGAGCAGAGAAAGGTGAATAATGAGAGTAGTATTGCAGAGGGTCGCTAAGGCGAAGGTCATGCTTTCCGGCAATAGCGGACAGACTTTAGGAGAGATTGGCCATGGATACCTGTTGCTACTGGGATGCTCGGAAGAGGATACCGACGACGATATCGACTGGCTTACGGGCAAGATTGTCAATCTCCGTGTCATGGACGACGAGAACGGGGTGATGAACAAATCGATTCTCGACAATGCAGGAGATATCCTGGTGGTCAGTCAGTTCACCCTCTGGGCATCATACAAGAAGGGCAACCGCCCATCCTATCTCAGGGCAGGCAGCCACGAGATAACCGAGCCTCTCTATGAGAAATTCTGTCGTGTGCTCTCTGACAAACTCGGCAAAAAGGTACAGACGGGGGCATTCGGTGCCGACATGGAGGTGGAACTGGTGAACGATGGTCCTGTGACCATCTGCATGGACACCAAAAACAAAGAATAGGAAGTCAACCATCCCCCTAAGGGAAAGTGATGAATATGTTGGTATGACTGCTAAATAGTAAATAGTAAATTTGTAAATAGTAAATCAACATAATGGATTTTACAGAACCGAAGATACTTCAGGCATTCAGGAAATATAATCTTGACCTTGATGATGAGAAGATTGCAAAGGAAGTGAAAAGTGTCCTCGCACACAAAGATGAGAACAACACTACAGAGGTGAAGAAGTTCCTCTTCAACTGTGTCGACCTCACTACGCTCAAGACAGATGACAGTGAAGACAGCGTGATGGCCTTCACAGAGAAAGTCAACAAATTCGATGACGAATATCCGGAACTCGGTCATGTGGCATCAATCTGTGTGTATCCCAATTTCGCATCTACTGTCTATGAGACTCTCGGCAGTGAGGAAGTGGGTATTACATGTGTTTCCGGCTGTTTCCCGTCTTCACAGTCATTCATCGAGGTAAAGATTGCCGAGACTGCCCTTGCCTGCAAGGACGGAGCAACAGAGATAGACATCGTTCACAGTGTCGGTAAGTTCCTCGTTGAGGATTACGAGACCGTAGCCGATGAGATTTCCGAACTCAAGGAAACTGTGGGTGACAGAACCTTGAAGGTAATACTTGAGACAGGTGCCTTGAAGACTGCCGCCAATATCAAGAAGGCAAGTATCCTTGCCATGTATTCAGGTGCCGACTTCATCAAGACTTCTACCGGAAAGATGGAACCTGCCGCAACACCTGAGGCAGCATACGTGATGTGCCAGGCCATAAAGGAATATTACCGTGAGACAGGAGTCCAGATAGGTTTCAAGCCTGCAGGCGGAATGAAGACAGTAGACGATGCCCTCACCTATTACACCATCGTGAAAGAGGTGTTGGGAGAAGAATGGCTCACACCAAAGAAATTCCGCCTTGGCACAAGCAGCCTTGCAAACAAACTCCTTAGTGACATTCTTGGAAAAGAGATTAAGTTCTTCTAATAATTGCGTGAAGCAACATAATCCACATAGTCGGACAACGACTGTCTGACTTCAGAATCAGGAAATCTTTCCAACAGTGACTTTGCCGTTTGGGTGTATTCATCAAGCATCCGAACGGCAAATTCTTTATCTATTTCCTCGTCGAGCAAATCGTCCTTAATCTGGAAACTGATACCTACGGCTTCGCCAAACTGGCGCATCACCTCAATGTCGTCCTCGCATGCTCCACCGACGATTGCACCCGACTGGGCACAGGCGCGGAAAAGCGCAGCCGTCTTGTTGGTGATGACCTTGAGATATTCGCCGGTGGTCTTGTAGTTGCCGTTGGCCGTGAGTTGGAGCAATTCACCGTCGGCAAGACATCCTGCAGCAACGGAAACCACTTCTACCAAACGGGGATTCTGAGCCCGCGCCAGACAATTCAGACTCCTTGAAAGAAGGTAGTCGCCTACGAGCACAGCCCTCTTGTTGTTGAAGGAACTGTTGACGGAAGGTTGTCCTCGCCTCTCATCGCTTTCATCCACCACATCGTCGTGAACAAGACTTGCGACATGGAAAAACTCGTAAGCCGTTGCCACATTGACAGCCCTTGCGTCAATGTTGCCAAACAAGCGTGCACAAAGCAAGGTGAGAGCAGGCCGCATCATCTTCCCCTCCTTCTTGCGGATGAAATCCAATACGGCATTGAGCAACGCATTATCGTCCGAACTGACCGAGCGATAAATCTTCCTGCATTCCTCTAATTCCTTGCTTACAGGCAATGTTATTTGTTGCAATTTTTCCATTCCTGAACTTGTCCACAGCGCGATATGCGCGTTCGGACTGCAAAGGTACAAATAAAAATGAAGAATGAAGAATGAAGAATGAACTTTTTTGGTTCAAGCACCACAAACACTCCCCAAACACTCCATACTACACACCCCCATTCTCTCGCATTAGGGCAACAAGAAATATTCTGTCTACACTCAGCCAGAACACAGACAGCGCAGAACATCCGACGGCATTGCTGAGACAATTGCTCCATGCAAGTGAGAACATTAGCCACTACTACTGAGACAACTGCCTATTCGTTAGTAACAAGTATATACCATCTGTTAGTAACAGCTATACCATATCTGTTATTAACGTCTATATACTACCTGTTATTAACGTCTATATATTACCTGTTAATAACGTCTATATATTACTTGTTATTAATGTCTCAGTAATTTTCTCCGTTCATCAGGATAGTCTTCTCGGTTGGAGCGCAGAATGTTCTCACATGGAATGGGTATTTTCCTGTGTAGTCTGAGAGGCGGACGACACGAAGTGTGGTGGAAGATAAAAAGCGACATCAACGGTGTCCGGACTTTCATCAGGGACTTGAAGGATTTGCCGTAGACGGCAATAATCGCGTTGAATATTTTGAGGAATCGTTTTTTATTAGTAAATTTGCCATAAGTTTATGATGAAACGAGTATTCCAAATAATATTATGTCTGCTTTGTCTGACCGTCAGCGTTCAGGCACAGGATAATCCTGCAAGGAAGAGCCAGACAAAGGGAACCATCAACGTATTGAGCCGTGTAGTCAGGTTCAGCAGCCTTTATCCTCAGGAGAAGGTGTACCTGCATTTCGACAATACAGGGTATTTCATGGGGGAGACGATTTGGTACAAGGCTTACCTCACTTCGTTCGGAGTGAAAAGTGAAGATAGAAAAGTGGATAGTGGATTTAGCAAAGTCCTTTATGTGGAACTGGTGAGCCCTGGGGGTGATGTGCTGGAGACTCAGAAACTGCACGTTGATGACGAGGGCGGTGCCTGGGGACAGTTCAAGCTGGACAGTCTGCTTGGAACGGGGTTTTACGAGATCCGTGCCTATACCCGCTATATGCTCAACTGGGGAGCAGGAGCCATGTTCTCGCGTGCATTTCCTATATTCGAGAAACCCGGGAAATACGGCGACTACTCACATCCTACCATTTCCACAACACTCTATAAGGACCGTAACCCGAATGCCCGTGATGCTGACTCACTCTATCTTACAGCCGCAAAGGACGGAATCTACACAAACGACAAGGCCAGTACCATCAATGCCCGCTTCTATCCCGAAGGAGGCGACCTGGTGGGAGGACTGAAGAGTCGTGTAGCCTTTGTGGTAGTCGACGACAATGGTTCTGCCTATTGCGGAAAAGGTCAGATTACCGATGCTTCGGGAAAGGTTGTCTGTACGGCTGAGACCGATTCGGCAGGAAGAGGCGTGTTTGAGATTACTCCAATGGGTGGAACCCTCTCCCTCTCGATGACGAATCCCAAAGGCAAAGTGCAGAAGTTCGAGTTGCCAGCAGCAAAGTCGGAGGGATGCTCCCTTCACCTTGATGTCATAAGCGACGAGATTACAGCCACCATATCATCCTCCATGGGCGACTATCAGGGAGAGATAGGTTATGCCGTCACACATAATGGCTTCATCGTGGCATGCGACACAATGGCTGTCAGTCCTCTTATCGAACTCTCCCTGCTTCGCGAGACTATGCCTGAGGGAGTCAACCAGATAACCATCTTTGATGATGAGGGACGAATCCTTGCAGAACGCCTCTTCTTCATCTGTCCGAAGGAAAACAAAGCCGACAGTATTCTCTTCACCACTCAGACAAAGGGACTCGGACCTTGTTCGGTAGTGGAGATTGAGGCTCATGCCCGTCCAAACTCCACATTCTCCTTCTCGGCCCTCGACTATGGTCCCATGACAGGAGGTCGTGAGGGGAATGCCAAGACATGGATGTTGCTCTCAAGTGATGTGAAAGGATACATAGCCGACATCGACTATTATTTCGAAGCTGACGACGAGGAACATCGCCGCGCCGCCGACTTGTTGATGATGGTTCAGGGCTGGCGCCGCTACGACTGGGAACTGATGTGCGGACGGAAATGGTTTGAAAATCCTCAGCCGATTGAGGACCAACTGTATCTCTACGGTCAGTTGCGTGAGTACAGGAAGAAGAACCCTGTAGGCAATGTGGAAGTGGAGACCTACATCTACAATTCCCAGGGACAGAATCTCAGA
>JAZQPD010000188.1:0-2136 GCA_045628285.1 Bacteroidaceae bacterium | reverse complement strand
GAAGGTAGTCTACACAGCCCACAAGACCGGCAACACCCACGGCAGCATCTGTGAAATCAACGGCAGGTGGTGGGTATTCTATCACCGGCAGACAGGACTTGACGAGTTCTCCCGTCAGGCAATGGTGGCACCTATCAATGTAGAAGTCCAGACTGGCAAGGGCGGCAAAGTGACCATATCAGAGGGCGAATACACCTCCGAAGGATTCCAGACAAACGGGCTCAATCCACTCGAGCGCACCGCTGCTGGCACAGCCTGCTACTACACCCATCCGAAAGGCATGGGACAGGAATATCCGAAGTTCATGCCAAACGGCTCGTATGTCGAGGCTTCGCGCATTGACTGGAATGACTATACAGGTCCCTACAACCTCAAGCAACCACTATGTCCTGTGGTCAACAATACAGATGGTTCAGTCGTAGGCTACAAGTACTTCAACTTTGACTACCTGAAGAATGCCCGCGAAGTCAGTCTTCGCATGAGTATCGTCAGTTCAGGCGTTGCAGGAACCATCACGGTGATGATAGGTGGTCCGAGCAAGGCGAAAGGCGGAAAGGTCGTAGGCACATACAATCTCAAGGCAGGACCTGCCATACCGATGTCTGAAATCACAATCCCACTCACCGGAATGGCTCAGTTCACTGGCAAGCAGCCATTGTTCTTCCAGTTCTCATCCGACACCAAAGACAAGTCCATCTGCAAAATCTATGACTTCATCCTACTGGCTTCGCCAGAGTGAAAAGTGAAATTAGGGAATTAGGGAATTAGAAATTTATAATTGTTAACTTATCACTCATTGTTAACTTTTAACTGTTAACTAAATCAGGGAATATCTCTATGTTAATCATCGGAATAGCCGGAGGAACCGGCAGCGGAAAGACTACAGTAGTCAACAAGATAGTAGAGTCATTGCCAGAGAACAGTGTGGCAATCATTCCGCAGGACTCATACTACTACGACCAGAGCAACCTGCCACTCGAAGTACGCAAACTCACCAATTTCGACCACCCGAACGCGTTCGACTGGAAACTCTTCGAACAGCAGATAGCACAGCTCAAGCGCGGAGAAGCCATCGAGCAGCCTACATATTCCTACATCACCTGTACACGCCTCTCCGGGACTGTACACGTGGAGCCGAAGGACGTCATCATCATAGAAGGAATCATGGCACTCTACGACAAGAACCTCCGCGACCAGATGGACCTCAAGGTCTTCGTAGATGCAGGAGCCGACGAACGCCTGCTTCGGGTCATCGTACGCGACATGGAGGAGCGCGGACATCCGCTTGACATGCTTATCGGCAAATACCGCAACGTCCTCAAGCCCATGCACGACGAGTTCATCGAACCTACCAAGCAATATGCCGACATCATCATCCCCAACGGAGGCAACAACATACAGGCTGTCCGCATGATGCAGCAATACATCAAGGGAATGCTGAACAAATATTAGGGTTATTGGCTAACAGCCTTAATATAAAGGCAGGATGCTGGGGACGGACGTGAGATGGGACGGACGTGTACGTCCTGTTGGCTCAACGAGGAAATCACGAATCTGCACGAACGCCTGAAAATCAAAAAATCAAAAATTGATTTTTTTTTATTTCGGGCAGGCTGATGATGGACTATGTAAGCGAATAAGGGAACCGTCCCCTGTCCCCTTTGTCCCCTTCGGAATCTGAATTTATAAAAGGGAGCAACCGAAGTTGCTCCCTT
Organism: Bacteroidaceae bacterium; assembly: GCA_045628285.1. GTDB lineage: Bacteria > Bacteroidota > Bacteroidia > Bacteroidales > Bacteroidaceae > Colivivens. The sequence goes on along the minus strand of JAZQPD010000188.1, from coordinate 421 downwards.
TACTTATGGTGAGTTATCCGAAGTTATCGAAGTTGATCATGTCGTCTTCTACGCCGAGGCTGTGAAGAAGGTCGAGAACGGTCTTTGCCATCATTGGAGGTCCGCAGAGATAGTACTCGATGTCTTCCGGAGTCTCATGTTGCTTGAGATAGGTGTCGCCCATGACTGGTGCGATGAATCCCGGAGTGTACTTCACGCCCATTGCGTCGGCCTTAGGGTCAGGACGGTCGAGTGCGAGGTGCATGTGGAAGTTAGGGAATTCCTTCTCAAGTTCGAGGAAGTCTTCAAGGAAGAATACCTCGTCGATTGCGCGTGCTCCATAGAAGTAGTGCATTTCGCGATCTGTAGTCTTGAGAGTCTTGAGCATGTGCATGATCTGTGCACGAAGAGGAGCCATACCGGCACCGCCACCGACCCAAAT
>JAZQPD010000187.1:0-3088 GCA_045628285.1 Bacteroidaceae bacterium | reverse complement strand
CCGTCCGCATCTCAGTCCTCAAGTCAACATCTTCATGGAGAAGTTCTGGGGACTCATGGCATACATTGCCAACACCCTTATCTTCATCATCGTTGGTATCATCATCTCCGCAAAGGTCGACATCACCATCACCCGATGCATCATCATCGCACTGGTTTATGTAGGAATCATACTCATCCGCTACATCATGATTTACATGCTCTATCCGATTCTTAGGAAATTCGGTTATGGAATCAGCATCCGCGAGACAGTCATCCTCGGTTGGGGCGGACTTCGTGGAGCATTAGGTATGTCATTGGCACTGATGGTCTACAGCACGGAATCCATACCGGAAGAAATACGCGAAGACATTCTTCTCATGACGGCAGGAATCGTCACCCTTACCCTGTGCATCAATGCCACCACTTCCAAATTCCTGCTGCGCAAACTCGGACTCATCAAGACCGATTCCATCGCCCGCAGTATCATGTACCGGCGCATCCACAATTACATTCGCAGCAACAACGAATCGGCACTCGAAGCAATGAAGCAGAGTGCTCATCTTCAGGATGCGGACTGGGAAGAAGTGGCAGGCTATATTCCACAGGCAGCAGACGATACGGAGATTGCAGAACAGGCTGGAATAGAAAGCGACACGATAACCGAATTGCGTATCAAGATTCTTGACAAGGAACGCGAGACAGTAAACTCCATCTACGAGTCAGGCATCATCAGCCAGCTCTCCTACTCCACTCTTCTCGAAACCATCGACGACCTCTACGATTCCGAAGGAGCAGACCCCCTCAACAGACATGTCCCTATGCTGTCAATGAAGACTCAATACTGGCTGCTTGCCATCCGCAATTTTCAGAAAGCCGTCAATTTCTTCCCTGACAGCTCGTTTTGCGTAAGATTCTACGAGAGTAAAGTATCAAAGAAATACGACCTCTGCCGTGGATTCATCCTCACTCAGGAGGCTGCACTCGCACTTATTGACAATATCGATGCTTCCAACATAATCGAAAAGACCCGCGAACAGATTGTCCTCGGACAACTCCGTACAGAAGTGGCTGAATGTATCGACCGTGCCAACCTGCTTATCAGCAAACTCCAGGAATCATTCCCAAAGAGTTTCAGGAAAGCAGTCACTGCCAAAGCCATCCGTATGCTGAAGGCCAACGAGCGTAGCAACATCCTCGAAATGTACCACAAAGGCATCATCACCGAGGAAGACATGATCAACCTCGTCAGGAATATAGGAAATTAGGAATATAGTAAATCAGGAAATTATGATCAGACTTACAGAAGAAGCGGGAAGATGTCTGCTATGCGCAGATGCCCCATGTACACAGTCCTGCCCTAAGGGATTCGATCCCGGACGTGCCGTTCGCGCCATTCGTTTCGACAACAGTCACAACGCCTTCCGATGGATTACCGGCGAGTGCAGCAACTGCAGCGCACCTTGCGAGGATGCATGCATTCATCCCGACCGTCCAATACGTATCAAGGAACTATCCGCCGCCGTCAGCCAAAGGCCTGACCCTGTGACCCAGGAAGGAGAACCATCTACTCTTCCATCATTGGAAATCGACTTCTGCGGAGTACACTGCGAAAACCCATTCTTCCTCGCATCGTCAGCCATCTGCACAAACTACGACATGGTGGCACGTGCCTTCGACATGGGTTGGGGCGGCGTAGTCTTCAAGACCATGTCAACCATCGACATAAAGGAAGTATCGCCACGTTTCGACACCATCGGCAAACAGGGAATGCCGTTCAGCGGATTCCGGAACATGGAACAGCTAAGCGAGAACACCCTGGAGGAGAACCTTGCAACAATCCGCAAACTGAAGGAAGACTACCCTTCCAAGATAGTGGTGGCAAGTATCATGGGCCAGACAGAACAGGAATGGATTGACCTCGCAAAGGCATGTGAAGAGGCAAAAGCCGACATGGTGGAACTGAATTTCTCCTGTCCGCAGATGAAACTGGCAGGAACCGGTTCCGATGTAGGGCAGAATCCCGAACTCGTGACATTCTTCACCTCCTACGTCAAGAATGCCGTGAACATTCCGGTCATAGCCAAGATGACCCCAAACATCACACACATATCCCAGCCAGCCATGGCCGCCTACTTTGCCGGAGCCGATTCCATCGCAGCCATCAACACCATTAAGTCGGTCACTATGTCCGAGGGATCGATGGTCAACGGCAAGCGCACAGTAAGCGGCTATTCAGGCAATGCCGTGAAACCCATTGCATTGAAGCATATCCTCGACATAGCCACAAATCCACTCCTCAAGAAATACGGAAAGTCACCCGAGATAAGTGGCATAGGAGGCATCGAAACATGGAGAGATGCCCTCGAATACATTCAGTTGGGATGCAACAACGTACAGGTCTGCACCTCTGTCATGCAGTACGGCTACAGAATCATTGACGATCTCCTGCTCGGAATGCAGACCTACATGGCAGACCACGACATAAAGTCCGTCAGCGAACTCGTAGGCAGCGAACTCCACACCTTTGTCCGCCCGTCAGCAATGGACAGAGCCACAGTGGTCTACCCTAAGTTCAATGCCGAGAAATGCATCGGTTGCGGAAGGTGCTACATATCCTGCTCAGATGCAGGTCATCAGGCCATCCGATTCGGTTCCGACCGCCGTCCGCATCTCATCGGCAAGAACTGCGTAGGATGCCACCTCTGCCGGCTCATCTGCCAGCAAGGAGCCATCGATATCTCGAAGAGAGTAAAGAAGAATGGTACTGATATCTAAAGGGACAGGGCTATTAATTAGCCCTTGCCAAGATAAAAGACATCTCAGAAACGACTGTAACTAAAGATTTTTTTGTATCTTTGCCATGCCAGTCAGATTTTTCGCTTGATTTATAAACAACTTAACTTTAGCATGTGCATAAACATTTGATTTTTAACATTAATCAAACATTAATCTGAACATTAATCAGACATTAATAATCATTGACTATGATTTGCCATAAACATTGCCATCAGCCATAAATAATATAACTCGGAGCTCTGCTCGCCTGAGTGGCCGTAGTGCCCGAAGAATGTTGAAATAAAATAATGTAAATCAATAGCATACAAACT
>JAZQPD010000186.1:0-6373 GCA_045628285.1 Bacteroidaceae bacterium | reverse complement strand
CCTAACCTCTAACCCCTAACCTCTAACCCCTAACCTCTAACCCCTAACCTCTAACCCCTAACCTCGCACCTTCAACAGAGTTCATCATCACTTCCACTTCCTTGTCCTTGCGAGGGACAACCACGACTTTGTAGTCTGTGTATTTGGGATGGAGGATAACGAGGTGCATATTGCGGATCCTGATGCCGTAGTGGTTCTCGAGAATGTACCTGTAGGTGTTCTGCTGGAGGACGTAGTGCCAGTAACTGGTGTCGGGAATGTGGCTGAGTCCGTTCTTGCCGAAGGAGTAGATTCGTCCGTTAGGGTCGATTTTGTGACTATGTTTCCAGTCGAACATATCGAAGGTGCCGTCTTCGTTCCTGCAGATGAAGTCGATGGTTCCTGCCACTTTGTGAATGGGGTCGCACACGCACCATTCCGTGCGGAACGGAACGGATGTGAGCCGGTTGCGGAAGGACAGGAAATATTTCAGTTCGAGTGATATGTCGATTTCTTCATGCTGAGAGATGTATTTGCCTTCATAATTAAAGGTGATGTGATTCTCCATCTCAAGTCCGTTGAAGTAGTTCTCAATCTGCTTGTGCATGAAGGTTCCTGTCTCGCTTGCCTTTGTTCCGCAGGCTTCCCACTCCTCCATGATGTGTGCGGGAGACTTTCCCAATGACGATGACTTTCTCATTGCCATTCCTTCTGCATCGAATGGGGTGAAGAAACTCATGTAGAGGCTGCTTACAGGCATGAAGGGTTCTGTACCCTTATACATGTATTTATGGCCTTCAGGGATAAACTCTATATCATCATCCAACGGAAATATGGCTTCCGAATTGTCAAGATTCTTCATTTTCATGCTGCAAAGTTAAGAAAAAATTCCTAATTCTTAAGCCTATCTCATATTTATTTCATAACTTTGCATTCGCTTTTATAAGTTAGGACACTGCGTATGATTGGCTATCTGATTGTATTCCTGATATCGATGCTTCCTCTTGTAGAACTGAGAGGTGCCATTCCTTATGCGGCATTCTTCGATGTGCCGATGCCTGCAGCTTGCATTATTGCTGTGATTGGCAATATGTTGCCTGTGCCGTTCATATTCTTCTATGCAAGGAAATTTCTTGAATGGGGCAAGGACAGGATGTTGATTGGCGGATTCTGCCGGTGGTGTCTGCATAAAGGCGAGAAGGGAGGACGCCAACTGGAGGCAAAGGCAGGGAAGGGACTTTATGTCGCCCTGTTGCTCTTTGTCGGCATTCCGCTTCCCGGCACTGGTGCATGGACTGGAACCCTTGCTGCCAGTTTCCTCAACCTCAACTTCCGCAAGAGTGTAGTGGCGGTCATGGCTGGTGTGCTTCTGGCAGGAGCAATCATGCTGGCAGCATCCTACGGGTTGCTCGGGGCCGTGGAACTGGTGAGTAGGAATTAGGGAATTAGGGAAATAGGGAATTAGGGAAATTAGGAATTGTAATAAATATATATATGTTTGAAAATTTATCCGAACGGCTGGAACGCTCGTTCAAGATACTGAAGGGTGAAGGTAAAATCACCGAGATAAATGTGGCAGAGACCCTGAAGGATGTACGTAGGGCGCTGCTTGAGGCTGATGTCAACTACAAGGTTGCCAAGACCTTCACCGACACTGTGAAGCAGAAGGCTCTCGGTCAGGATGTGCTCACAGCCGTCAAGCCTGGACAGATGATGGTGAAAATCGTCCATGACGAACTTGCTGCCCTCATGGGAGGCAATGCTGCCGAACTGAAGTTCGAGAACCGTCCTGCAGTCATACTCATGGCTGGCCTGAACGGTGCCGGTAAGACCACCATGAGTGGAAAACTGGCTCTCATGCTCAAGACGAAGATGCACCGTCATCCCCTCCTTGCTGCCTGCGACACATTCCGTCCGGCTGCCATGGAACAGTTGAGAGTGCTCGCCGAGCAGGTCGATGTGCCTGCCTATATCGAACAGGGTGCAACTGATCCGGTAAAAGTGGCACTCAATTCCATTCAGGAGGCAAAGGCAAAGGGCTTTGATACCGTGATAGTCGATACTGCCGGACGTCAGTCGATCGATGAGGAACTGATGATTCAGATTCAGCAGATAAAGGCTGCCGTATGTCCTGATGATACTCTCCTCGTAGTCGATGCCATGACTGGTCAGGATGCCGTCAACACGGCAAAGACATTCAATGACCGGCTGGAGATAGACGGAGTAATCCTTACAAAACTGGACGGTGATACACGTGGCGGTGCCGCTCTCAGTATCCGTACTGTAGTCGACAAGCCAATCATGTTCGTCGGTACGGGTGAGAAGATGGATGCTCTTGATGTGTTTCATCCATCACGTATGGCTGACCGAATCCTCGGAATGGGCGACATCATATCATTCGTGGAACGTGCTCAGCAACAGTTTGATGAGGAAGAGGCACGGCGTCTGGAGAAGAAGATTGCAAAGAACAAATTCGACTACAACGACTTCCTCAAGCAGATTCAGCAGATTAAGAAGATGGGCAACATCAAGGATCTCGCTTCCATGATTCCTGGCATGGGTAAGGCTCTCAAGGATATCGACATCGATGATAATGCCTTCAAGAGTGTGGAAGCCATGATAGGCAGTATGACTCCTTACGAGCGTGAACATCCGGAGTGCTTCAATACGAGCAGGAAGATGAGGATTGCGAAGGGAAGCGGTAACTCCATCGACGAGGTGAACCGGATAACCAAGCAGTTTGAGCAGATGCGCAAGATGATGCGCATGATGACGGGCAACAAGATGCAGAAAATGATGGCAAATATGCCGAGAAAGGGGAGATAGGAGAATTTGGAATTAGGAATTAGGGAAATTAGAAATTAGGGAAATGCAGATAATTGACGGAAAGAAAGTGGCTGCTGACATCAAGCAGCATATTGCAGAAGAAGTGAAGGAAATCATTGCCCACGGAGGAAAGCGCCCTCATCTGGCTGCCATCCTGGTGGGACATGACGGAGGAAGCGAGACTTATGTGGCAAACAAGGTGAAGGCCTGTGAGGAGTGTGGGTTTGTATCTACGCTTATCCGCTACGAGGATGATGTGACCGAGGCAGAACTGCTTGCCAAGATTGGTGAACTCAATGTCAATCCTGATGTTGACGGATTTATCGTCCAACTGCCTCTTCCTTCTCATATTGCCGAACAGAAGGTCATCGAGGCTATCAACCCAGAGAAGGACGTGGATGGATTCCATCCGGTCAATGTAGGTAAGATGTCGCTCGGACTGCCTTGTTTCATATCGGCTACTCCGAATGGAATCATTGAACTCCTCCGCTATTATCACATTGAGACAAGTGGAAAGAACTGTGTGGTTCTCGGCCGTTCAAACATCGTGGGCAAACCGATGGCCCAGCTTTTGATTCAGAAGAATATTGGTGATGCTACAGTGACAGTATGTCACAGCCATTCCGGAAACCTCAAGGAGGAATGCCGTAAGGCTGATATAATCATTGCTGCCATCGGCCAGCCGGAATTCGTTACTGCCGACATGGTGAAGGATGGTGCTGTCATCATTGATGTAGGTACCACACGTGTTCCTGATCCGACAAAGAAGAAGGGATTCCGTCTGTGTGGCGATGTGAAATTCGATGAGGTGGCAGAGAAATGTTCTTACATCACACCTGTGCCCGGAGGCGTAGGACCAATGACCATTTGCTCGCTCATGATGAATACCCTCAAGGCGGGCAAGGGTAAAAAAAGCATGAATAATTGTGAATAATGTGAAAAAAATCATCATACATTATTCATTATTCAATTTTTTTCACTACCTTTGCACCCGCAATTGAAAAGCTTTACAGATGGTGGGCGTAGTTCAGTTGGTTAGAGCGTCAGATTGTGGTTCTGAATGTCGTGGGTTCGAGTCCCACCCCCCACCCAAAAGAAATCCTGCAAGCCCAAGATTTGCAGGATTTCTATTTTTGCCGGAACATTAGAAGTAGACTTCGAGTATGCCACCTGCAGTTATCTCCTGATGAGTGATGTAGGTGCGGGTTAGCCTGTTGCCGTTGAGTACGTACTTCTTTACTGTCGGTTTGTCTGCCTTGCCTTTGTGGGTGCGGACAACAAATTGTTTGCCATAAGGAAGCGGAATGATTGCTTGCTCTACTATCGGCGATCCGAGTTGGTAGATGCCTCCACAAGGCTCTACCTGATAAAGCCCGAGTGCGGAGAGTATATACCACGCTGACATCTGGCCGACATCCTCGTTGCCGCAGAGACCTGCCGGTTTGTCGGTATAGAGTTCGTCCATTACCTTGCGGACGAGCCTCTGGGTCTTGTGTGGCTGGTCGAGATAGTTGTAGAGATATAATATGTGATGACTTGGTTCATTTCCGTGAGCATATTGACCAATCAACCCTGTAATGTCTGGGTTTGCATTTTCTCCAAGATCGGCATCGGCTGTGAAAAGACTGTCGAGGTGCTGGGTGAAAGCCTTTCTGCCTCCCATGAGGTTTATGAGTCCTTGAACGTCATGAGGTACAAGGAATGAATATTGCCAAGGATTGCCTTCTGTGTAGTCGGAAGTCTGGTGGCATGGATTGAAATCAGAAGGAAGTGGTCGGAGAACGCCTTTAGAGTCGAGCGCACGCATGCAATGTACTCTTGGGTCGTACAATCGTTTGTAGTTCATGCTAAGATTGTAGAAACGAATGCTGTCGTCCTTGTGTCCGAGCTTTCCTGCTGCTTGAGCCGCGCTCCAGCAGGCAAGGTAGTATTCGAGATTCTTGGCAACAGTTTCGCCTTCATGACCGTCGTATGGAAGATAGCCAAGTCGTGCAAGGTCATCTTTTCCACGAAGATGGCGTATGTTGCGCTTGGAATATTCTGTTGGAAGTAGACTTGCCTTGATTGCTTCCATTGCCTCTTCCTTGTCGATGCCGTCAGCATATCCCTTTAAGATAATGTCAGCAAGTACTGGTACGGCTGGCTCACCGACCATACAGTACGTCTCGTTGCTTGCAAGGTGCCAGACTGGCAGTTCTCCACTCTCACGATATATTGCCATCATTGTGTTGGCATAGTCATTCATGCGGTCTGGCATGATGATCGTTGCAAGTGGATGCGCTGCACGATATGTGTCCCATAGGCTCCAAGTCGTGAGTGTGTTGTAGCCTGGGTTAGGATATTTATTCAAATCAGCTCCTGTATAAGCTCCATTGACATCGCACCATGTCTGTGGTGCAACCATGAAATGATAGAGTGCCGTATAGAATATGGTGCGTTCGCGTTCTGTGCGAAATGTGGCTCTTATGCGACCGAGTTCCTTGTTCCATTTGTCTGTGGCTTGAGAACGGATTCGGTCGAAGTCAAAACTGTCATCAGTCTCAAAGTCCATATTGAGCATTGCGTACTTCTCCTTCGTTGGTGAAATGGCAACTTTTGCAACTATTTGCTTGCTGGTTCTTGTGAAATGAACTTGAGCATATTCGTTGTGTTCACCTGCGTGTGTCAGTTTTAAAATCGGAAGAGCAAAACGGATGCAGAAATATACACGCTTGTCGTCGGCCCAACCATGCGAACGACGGAAACCAACGATGGTGTAGTCATCTAATTTTGTAATGTTCGCTTCGCGCAGATTGCTACCTACGCTGGTGGAAAGATCTATGATTATCGACTGCCTGGACGATTCTGAAGTATCGGCCACCAAGGAGGGAGTGGGGTAGGTGAAACGATATAATGCAGTGCGGCAGGTGCTGGTGATTTCTGTCTGGATGCCATATCGTTGAAGTAAAACGGAGTAATATCCCGGAGCAACTGCTTCGTTGTCGTGGGAATAATTGCTTGCCAATCCTTCCTTGCTGAACTGAGGGGTACCAATTACAGGCATTATGCAGACATCTCCTAAGTCGCCACAACCAGTGCCGCTGAGGTGCATCTGACCGAATCCGACTATCTGTTTGCCGCTTTCATGATATCCCGAACACCAGTCCCATCCTGTCTCAAGTTGTGTTGGACCGGCATTGACCATGCCAAAAGGCACGTTTGCACCGACGAACACATGACCATGATCGCCTGTTCCGATTTGTGGATTTACATACGATGTGAGTGTGTCGGATGCATAGGCTTCGGAAATTGTGGCTGACACGACAAGAGCCAAAGCAATTTTGGTCAAACGATGAAAGCGGTGCATAGATTATTTTATTTACTATTTGACTATTGACTATTTACTATTATTGGGATATTTACTATTTTGAAATTAATGCGGATATAGCTTGCTGTGTGGCTTCTGTTGCTGGAACGAGTGGTAGACGCAGCATGTTCTGTATGCGTCCCTGTTGGGCGAGTACAGACTTGATTCCTGACGGATTTCCGTCGACGAAGAGCAGACGGATGAGTTCTGCAAGTGACTCTT
>JAZQPD010000185.1:0-3424 GCA_045628285.1 Bacteroidaceae bacterium | reverse complement strand
GTATTCCAGCACCGTCACCTTGCTGCCCAGCTGGTTGAAGATACTTGCGAACTCCAGGCCTATCACCCCGCCGCCTATTATGCACAGACGTTCAGGCACCTCGTCCAGTTCAAGCATCTCCTTGCTCGTGATGCACCTCTCCGCACCAGGCACAGGCAATGAAGCCGACGTAGATCCAGTGGCGATGATGATCCTGTCCCCCTCGTAGAGCACATCACCCACCAGCACCTTCACCTTGCCGTCCTCGCCACGCACCAGTCTTGCCCTGCCCTCCACCAGAGAGATGAGAGGGTTCTTCATCAGGAACTCGATTCCGCTGCGGAGCTGATTCACCACCTCCTGCTTCCTCACCTGGATGTCAGCCAGAGCCAATCCGCTCGAAGCCCATCTTACAAGGGTTTTCGTCGGGATACAGCCCTCGTTCAAACAAGTTCCACCCAATAGTCCATCACTTACGAGCACCACCTCCATACCCTTCTTCGCAGCAGCCACAGCCGTCTCATATCCACCCGGCCCGGCACCGATGACAATTATTCTGTAATTCATAATTTATAATTCATAATTATTTGGCCATTAGCCGTTAGCCATTAGACGTTGGCTTTTTATTTACTTATTTGCGTGCCAATGGCTAAGGGCTAAGAGCCAATGGCCTTATCAATACTATTCACTTTTCACTCTGGCGAAGCTAGTCACACTTCTACGGTATTCAGTTTCAATGTACTGAACGAAACCTTGCCCCTGCGGATAGGGAAAGTGACATCAAAACGCGACTTCACCTTCTTTTTTCCTTTCTTGGCAGGCTTGAACTTCAGTTTCCTTGCCACCCGGACAGCCTCATCATTGAGGGGTTTCATCAGTCCCCGCAGAATTGTTGTCTCCTCCACCTTACCCTTCTCGTTCAGGATGCATGCCACCGTAATGTTTCCCTCCACATTGTCAACTGGTTCCGGAACCTTGAAATGCGATTCCAGATATTTGTTCAGAGCCTCAATACCACCCTTGTACTCAGGTTTCGTGACAGGTTCTTCCTCAACCTGCTGTCCCCTTCTGCCAAAGTCGCCGAAAGGAAAACCAAACTCGAAGATCTGAGCCCTCAACTCTCCTTGCTGCATCACGAGTAATGCAGTAAATACCAATATTATTCGTCGAAATGATTTCATGGTGCAAAAATACAAAAAAAAGAAGAACGGACAATAAAAATAGTGAAAAATTCGTATCACCCTTAGAACACCCACCTTGCCTGGAGCTGGAGGTCAGTTTTTGAGGAAGAGTGAATTTGTTCGAGGGCAGTGCCTATCACGTCCCTGTCGAAATATTTTGTCCAGCCGCATTTGCCTCTCAATGTAAGTCCCTTTGTTATAGGAATAGCGGCTGACATCGTGATTCTCATGCCATGATAGTAGTATGACTTCATTCCGAAAGAATAGAGCATACCCGATTCATATCCATACACCCTGGAGTCATAGTCGTCGGTATTGAAACAGACGGCTCCAATATCCAGTTTTGTGCCTTTGACTCCTGTCCACCTCATAATTTCGGAAACCATCACCCCCTTGCTAATGTCACCTGAAGGCTTATGATTGAACACGAGCGATGCCGATGATTTCAGACTGACGGAACCCGACAGACTCTGCGAATACTGCAGCCTGATGTTCTGATTTGTATGGTATGCCAATTCGGTTGTCTTGTCATTCATCTTGAAGTCCTTCTGCTTCGACTCCAGTTTGTAACGCAATGATATTGTGGCATCCGATGAAGGGGTGTAGGTTATCTGTGCCAGACCTTCATATCCGTTTGAACTTTCCGAAACCTGATATTTCAGGTAAGGGAAATGAAACCAGTCGAAGAATGTCTCGATCCTGACATTCCTGATCATTGTGGTGTTCCACCCGACGAACAGTCCACTCTCGTTCTGAGGAATGGAATTCTCGCCAAATGACTTGCCATACAGAGTGGCGTACTTTGCAGAATAACTCCGCTGTATGAGTGTGAGGGAGTTGTATTCATCCGGCTTGAACTGAAGGGTGTTTATGGTTGCCAAACTGCCCCTATCGGTCATTGCCGTCTCGCCTGAAAAGGCCAGTTTCCTGTCAATATACGAATAACTCACTCCAAAGGCACCAAAGTCAGTTCCCCGGGCATTGTAATATCTATATAAGGTGGAAGGAGTGTTGCATTTCGGTTCGAGCGACCTCGACAAATGGGAATAAACGGCAGTGGCACCGACTCTCAGTCTGCCACCTGGTGTCTCCCACCTGATGTTTCCTCCGAAGGTGAAATTGCCGGTGTTGCCCTTTCTGGCATATTCCGTATGTGTGCGATGAATACCGCTGGTATTGAGCGATGTAATGATGTCGGAAGAATCATTCAGTTCCGTACCGTCCACATTCCTGTGTGAGACAAAGGCAGAGAGGTTCAGGTTTCTCGCAATTCCTAATGTAGTTGCCGCACCTCTCAGATACCCGGTTTCCGACATGGATGAATGCTTGCTTATCCCCCTGTCCATATCTCCCATTGACGACAGCATCATAAGTTTTCCGAATCCCATCGACGTGTTGACCACGAGTCCCTCACCGAAACTCACCTTATAGTCTCCCAAAGCAAGGGCTTTTATCCTGCCAATATTCTTCAGAAACACATAGGCAGAGAAATAGTCAAAGTCCCTTTCACCGGCATCCTTCTCTATCTGCAGACCGGCATCAAGATGTTTCATGGCTGAAAACGAATACCGCACCGACCTATAAGACCTGTCGCCCCTGTATTCCTTGTTTGGGTTCTTCGCGAGAATGCTGTCGGACACGTCTTCATATCCTGCCTTTGTATAGAACGGAATATCCGTGCGCACCACCAGTTCATTCTTGCCGTATTTCAGTATCTTCCTCGTCTCATCCTTTATGTTTACATTCCTTGCAACCTCGTCTGCACGGCAGAAAAGCATCAGGCGCAATCTTGTAGTCTGGTCAAGGCTGTATATAAGCATAAGTTCGCCCAAGGACCTTACTGGCGAATTCTCACTCACATATTTCACAATGTCCTTCCTCTGTACATCATTGAGAAAAGGAAGCATCGACAACTGCTCCTCGGTAATGGTGTTTATGTTAAAGGGATGGTCATGGATTTCCTGCAGTTCCTGATACAGGTCAGAGACGTAGTTTTCATCTTCGCTTCCATCATCGCCGATGAAGGTCTGTTCCACAAATTCATCCCATGTGAGTACCGACTGGGCATGGACATCCATAAGGTCAGAAAACAGTAAGCAGAAAAGCAAAAGACACGAAAAATATTTACTATTTACAAATTTGCCATTTACCATTTTCTTGTCGGCTTTTCTTGTTGACCGTAGCCAACGGCTTTTTGATTTCCCTATTTCCCTAATTCCAAAATCCCCCAAGTCGGATCGTAGCCATGTCGTTCTGTGAGCCAA
>JAZQPD010000184.1:0-6080 GCA_045628285.1 Bacteroidaceae bacterium | reverse complement strand
GCGCGGTCAATGTCGACGGCTGAAGTACCGAGTATATTCACTCCGTTGTTGTGCAACTGAAGTGCCAGGTTGTTTGGAATCTGTCCACCCACTGACACCACTACACCGAATGGCTGTTCGAGGTCAACTATGTCAAGGACTCTCTCGAGCGTGAGTTCTTCGAAATAAAGTTGGTCGCACATGTCGTAGTCAGTCGACACAGTCTCTGGGTTGCAGTTTATCATCACTCCCCTGTAACCATGTTTCTGGAGTTCCTTCAGACAATAGACAGAACACCAGTCAAACTCCACAGAACTGCCGATTCTGTATGCTCCCGAACCGAGGACGATGATAGACTGAACCATCGACTTCCCGTCTGCTTCGTAAATGGTGGAATGCTGACTATTGTAGGTGCAATACATATAGTTGGATGTATCTGTGGTCAGAGTCTCAATAGTCCTGACTGCAGGTATGATCCTATAGGATTTTCTCAGTGTACGAATTTCGTCCTGAGTGCTTCCCACTGCATCTGCTATCTGCTGATCAGAGAATCCCTGCTGCTTTGCCTTGCGCATCAGGTCCTCAGGAACTGTAATGACAGCCTTCAACTGGTTCAGGGTGTCAACAATGTCGTTCAAGCGGTCGAGGAACCATCTGTCAATCTTGGTGAGTTTCTCAATCTGCTCCGTCGTATATCCAGCCTGAAGTGCCTTTGAGATGACAAATATACGGCTGTCGGTAGGGTTAGCAAGAGCATCAGCAATGTCGTCGACCTTGAGTTCCTTGTTGCCTACAAAGCCGTTTGCACCCTGACCAATCATTCTCAAACCCTTCTGAATGGCTTCCTCGAAACTTTTTCCGACGGCCATCACCTCACCGACTGACTTCATACTTGAACCAATCTGGCGTGACACGCCGTGGAACTTGCTCAAGTCCCAGCGAGGAATCTTACAGATGATGTAGTCGAGCGATGGTGGTACCAATGCCGATGTACCCCGTTTCTTTGAATGGTAGATATCGGCAAGACCATAACCGAGTCCTATCTTTGCAGCCACACATGCAAGTGGATAACCTGTAGCCTTCGATGCAAGGGCTGACGAGCGACTCAGACGGGCATTTACCTCGATTACACGGTAGTCACCCACCTTGCCGTCCACGAGTCCCTCATATGCGAACTGGATGTTGCATTCACCTATAATACCCAAGTGCTTTACAATCTTCACGGCAAGATCGCTGAGATACTGGTTTTCCTCATCGCTAAGCGTCTGTGCAGGAGCAACAACGATGCTCTCACCTGTATGAATGCCCAGTGGGTCGAAGTTCTCCATGTTGCAGACAGTGATGCACCTGTCGTCCTTGTCGCGTACCACTTCGTATTCTATCTCCTTCCAGCCCTTGTATGACTTCTCCACAAGCACCTGTGGCGAGAACGCAAATGCTTTTCCACACACCTCCTTCAGTTCCTCGTCATTGTCCACGAAGTCTGAGCCCAGTCCTCCGAGTGAATAGGCAGCACGGATGATGAGCGGATATCCAAGGTCTTTTGCAGCACTGAGAGCCTCGTCCATATTGATTGCCGGATATGAACGAATGGTGTTGATGTCAATCTCATCGAGCCGGTTCACAAAGAGTTCACGGTCTTCCGTGTCCATTATCACACTTACTGGTGTTCCGAGTACTCGGACGCCATATTTTTCAAGCACACCGTTCTGATAGAGCTCCACTCCACAGTTCAGCGCAGTCTGACCTCCGAACGAGAGCAGAATGCCCTGAGGGCGTTCCTTCTCAATAACCTTTTCTACAAAAAAAGGAGTTACTGGCAAGAAATAAATCTTATCCGCAATTCCTTCTGATGTCTGGTAAGTAGCGATATTTGGATTTATCAGTACGGAACTGATACCGTCTTCCCTCAAGACCTTCAAAGCCTGACTTCCCGAATAATCAAATTCACCAGCCTGTCCAATCTTAAAGGCCCCACTGCCCAAAACGAGCACTTTCTTTAATCCTGTTGTTTCCACCTTATATTTTTTGTTTAATACTAATTCCTAATTTTGCCATTGGCTTTTTCACTTTTCACTCTGGGAAAGCCAGTTGCATATCCATTCACCCACCTCGGAAGTAGAGTAAGCCTTTTCGCCGACAACCTGAATATCTCCGGTGCGTACATTCTGTTCCATCGATGCATCTACAGCCTTGCGTATCAGTTCTGCTTCTGTCTTCAGCCCAAATGCATAGTCGAACATCATTGCGGCTGAGAGGATGGTGGCCAGAGGATTGGCTATGTTCTTTCCTGCAGCCTGAGGCCATGAACCGTGAATTGGTTCGAACACCGATGTGTAGGTTCCTATCGAGGCACTTGGCAACAGCCCCATTGAACCGGTAATGCAAGAGCCTTCGTCGGTGAGGATGTCTCCGAAGGTGTTTTCAGTCACCATCACATCGAAGAACTTAGGTTCCTGAATCATCCTCATCGAGGCATTGTCAACAAACATATAGTCCGTTGTAACCTCCGGTTCCTTGGCAGCCATCTCCTGACCTATCTTTCTCCACAGACGCGAAGAAGCCAGCACGTTTGCCTTGTCCACGATGGTAAGGTGCCTGTTGCGCAGTTTTGCGTAGTCGAATGCCACTCTCAGTATTCGCTCTATTTCCTCGCGAGTATATATATTGGTGTCGTATGCCATGTCGTTGCCCTCATGCTTTTCACCAAAATACATACCCCCGGTCAGTTCCCTGATACAGATGAAGTCAGCGCCCCTCACCAGTTCATCCTTCAGAGGAGACTTGTGCACCAAACAGTCAAATGTCTGGATAGGACGGATGTTGGCAAACAATCCCAATTTCTTTCTCATTGCCAGCAGTCCTTGTTCTGGTCGGACCTTGGCGGTCGGGTTGTTGTCGAAACGCGGATCGCCCACTGCACCATAAAGCACAGCATCGCTCTCCATACACAGTCTGTGAGTTTCCTCAGGATAAGGGTCACCCACCTCGTCTATTGCATGAGCACCACAAAGGGCATATTCATACTCCAGTTCGTGACCGAACTTCTCGCATACCACCTTTGTCACATTCAGTGCCTGCTCCACCACCTCGGGTCCGATACCGTCGCCTGGTAATACTGCTAACTTTATCTTCATAATTATCTCTGATTTTCAAATTCTTCTATTTTTTCCTTGTTGGCAAGCAGGAAGTCAATGTCGTCGAGAGCATTCATCAGACAATATTTCTTGTAGCCATTTATGTCAAAATGTTCACTATTGCCCGTAGCGAGGTTCGTGACAGTCTGATTCGGTACATCCACCTTTACCTCCATATACGGATTTGCCTTAATACTTTCCAGCAGTTCCTGACGGAAAGCCTCGCTCACGAGTACAGGCAGCACAAAACAGTTTAGCAGGTTATTCCTGTGGATGTCGGCGAAAGACGACGATATGACCACTCTCACTCCGTACCCAGCAATAGCCCATGCGGCATGTTCTCTTGAAGAGCCCGAACCCCAGTTCTGTCCTCCAACGATGATTTCGTGGACTCCCTTCCTTGGAGCCTCGGAATAGTCAGGAAGGTTAAGTACGAAATCTGCCACAGACTTGCCCTCGGCATCATATCTGAGATCGTGCATGAATGCATTGCCGAAGAACTGCGGGTCGCGTGTCGTTGATGCCATGTACCGTGCAGGGATTATCAAGTCCGTATTGCAGTTGTCTATTGCAATCGGCAGACAAGTTGACTGTATTATATCGAATTTCTCTTTCATTGTCTTCGTTTTCGTCTTAGTCTTCGTTTTCTTTAGTTGGTTGGTAAGTGAACCATCGTTATCTCATCTCGGATCCGTTATTACCCCCGTAATCGCTGATGCAGCCACCGTAAGCGGACTGGCAAGCACCGTACGGGCACCAGGACCCTGACGGCCTACGAAATTCCTGTTGGAGGTAGAGAGTGACAGTTTGCCTGCCGGTACCTTGTCTGGATTCATTGCCAGACAGGCCGAACATGATGGCAGACGGAGTTCGAAACCAGCCTCTTCGTGTATCTTGTCAATCCCCTCATCGATAATCTGCTGGCGAACGAGCCATGAGCCAGGCACGAGCCATGCAGTCACGTTCTCGGCCTTCTTCTTGCCCTTTACCACGGAAGCAAAGGCACGGAAATCCTCTATCCTTCCGTTCGTGCAAGCACCGAGGAACACATAGTCAATCGGATGGCCCTCCAGTTTCTCGCCTGGAGAGAACTGCATATAATCCAGTTGGGAGAGGAATCCCTCATGCTCTTTCTCCGGAATCTTGTCAAGGGTTGGGATGACACCATCGATGGCAATTCCTGCACCCGGGTTGGTTCCGTAAGTAATTCGTGGAGTAATATCCTCTGCGTAGTAAGTCACCTCCTTGTCAAACACTGCATCATCGTCACTCTTCAGCGTCTTCCAGTATTCCATTGCCTTATTCCACTCCTCACCCTTTGGAGCATATTCCCTTCCCTTCAGATATTCGAAGGTCTTCTCGTCGGGAGCAATGATTCCAGCTCTCGAGCCCATCTCAATCGAGAGGTTCGAGAGTGTTAGCCTACCCTCCATCGAAAGGCTTCGGATTGTGCTTCCTGCATATTCCACAGCATAGCCTGTTGCACCGGAAGTTGTCATCTGTGCCATGATATAGAGAGCTACATCCTTTGCAGTTACATTCGGTTGTAGTTCACCTTCCACGTTTATCCTCATCGTCTTTGGTTTCTGCTGGAGTATGCACTGCGAAGCCAAAACCTGTGCCACTTCACTCGTTCCGATACCCATAGCCAGAGCACCGAGGGCACCGTGAGTGGAAGTGTGGGAGTCACCACACACGATTGTCATTCCAGGTAGCGACAGACCCTTCTCGGGACCTACGACATGGATGATACCGTTGTCCTTTGTGCCCATTGCGAAGTGGTTGATTCCGAATTCCTCGCAATTCCTCGCCATTGTCTCAACCTGATTTCTACCCACAGGGTCCTTTATCATCTCCTGCTGGTCAGACGGTGTATTATGGTCGGGCATGGCATACACCTGCTTCGGACGAAGTGCCTTCAGTCCCTTGTCGCGCAGGGTGTCAAATGCCTGAGGAGATGTCACCTCATGGCAATATAGTCTGTCTATATAAAGCTGGGTAGGACCGTCTGTCACATTTGTAACCACATGACTGTCCCATATCTTGTCGAACAATGTTTTCATCTTTATCCTAAATTCTTAAAACCTTTTCTCCTCAGGATTTTCCTAATTGACTGCAAAGATACGAAAAAAAACGAAAAAGAAAACTTTTCATACAAAATATTATGCTGTTCATGAACAAATTTACAGCAGAATCCATAAAAAGCAAGGCAATTTTCCAATGTCCCTTCTATCGTAATGTATGTTATGGGCAGATGAGTCATTGAGTCCTATTTTCTCGTGTGACCAAAGAGCCAATCGAGTCCCTCTGTAGGAAAAGGGCTGCAACATGTCTGGTAATGATTTCTACCTGGAAGTACAACATTGAGGAGGTCGCACTTTTTCCTGGTCAGTTCTTCTATGTATGGGGCCATGACAGCCGGACCATAGACCTCATCGTTCTCACCTGAGACAAGGCAAAGCGGCGTCTTGGCACATTTCCTGAGGTTTACGAACTTCTTGAGGTTTTTCAGTTTCGGACTGCATACAGCAGGCATGGCTGCGGCGAAGAAATCGGTATAGTCGGTCACAAGTCTCCATACTCCACTTCCCCCGAACGACTCGCCGAGAGCGTAGATGCGGTCAGAATCAATATCGTGACTGGAAGAATAATCGTCGATAAGGTCTTTCACCACATCGCTGAGGTACTTTCCAAGTGGAGAACTGTACTCATTCCAATGACGGCTTTCTTCACATTGCGGAGCAAGGAGAACAGCCTTCACATCGTGATCTTCAAGATATCTCGCCAGTTGCTTGAACGCCCCTGTCTTTTCCTGAGTATCGTTGTTGTGACCACGAGCAGAGCGAGGATGCAGATAAATCACCAATGCACTCCTGCCTTCCTTTTGCTGATGGAACTTCACCTCCCTGTAAGGCATCCTCATGGTTCCATTATGGTACATGAACTCCTGCGCCTCAATCCACG
>JAZQPD010000183.1:0-3022 GCA_045628285.1 Bacteroidaceae bacterium | reverse complement strand
CGAGGTTTACATCAGTCCCAGGTCGAGTCGTGCCTCTTCGCTCATCATATCCTTAGTCCATTCGGGTTCGAAGACGAGGTTGACGTTGACTTTGCTTACGTTCTTGACTGACTCCAGTTTTTCCTGTATGTCCATCATGATGAAATCGGCAGCAGGACAGTTGGGCGCGGTGAGTGTCATGTCGATATTGATGTCTGCCTTGTCTGCATCGGCAGGACTTTCAACTACTTCTATCTTGTAGATGAGACCGAGGTCATAGACATTTACCGGTATTTCAGGGTCGAACACACTGCGGAGCATCTCCACCGTGTCGACCTCTATCCTATATTTTATTTCGTCTGTCATAACATTATTATTTGGCCATTAGCCATTAGCCATTGGCCGTTGGCTTTTATTTACTTATTTGCGGTCCAAGAGCTAATGGCTAATAGCCAATGACCGTTATTAATAGCCCTAAATTCCTCTGAGCTCCGCTCAGTTCAACTTCCCTTCCTGGAAGAAACTGTAATATTTGCCGTCGGTGATGATGAGATGGTCGGCGAGTCGCATCTGGAGGACCTTGGCGGCTGCCTTAACCCGTTCCGTGATGTTTATGTCGTCCTGACTTGGACGGAGCGAACCGGAAGGGTGGTTGTGGCAGATGATAATCTGTGTGGCATTGGCCAGTATGGCCTCCTTCAGCAGCATCCTTACATCCACCAGAGTAGATGAGAGTCCGCCACTGCTGAGTTTGACCTTCTTGAGCAGTTTTGAGTTGTTGTTCATGAGCAATGCCCAGAACTCTTCGTGCTGCAAGTCGCGCATGATAGGGTACATGACGCGGTAGGTGTCCTCGCAGTTGTTGATTGACTGGATGTCATCCACCTTCTCCAGTGTACGCCTTCTGGCTATCTCGGCAGCCGACTTGATAGTGACGGCCTTTGCCATTCCGATGCCGTTGAACTTCATCAGTTCGTCGACAGACATCTGGCTGAGACGTGAAAGCCGGCCCTCGCACGACTGCATCACTTCCTGCATCAGTTCCACTGCCGATTTCTTGCTCGTACCGGAACCGATGAGTATGGCGAGCAGTTCTGCATTGGAAAGTGACTGTTCGCCCTTTTCCATCATCTTCTCCCTCGGACGGTCTTCCTCTGCCCAGTCCTTGATACTATGTCGGATGTTGTCAGTCATAGAAGGTCTTTTCGTAAGCCGAGAACTCTCCCTTGCGGAGTATGCACCTGCTCCACCATGCCTTGATGAAGCCCAGTCCGTATCCGAACAGCTGTATGAATGCAGCCTCCACGGCAAGGATTCCTACCTGCATGCTGTGGTTTTGGCGTGAGGCGTCGATGAACAGCAGTATGCAGTAGATGTACAGGGGGATAAGCGGGTAGGTCCACCATATTCCCGGAAGTGTCAGACGGAGCACCAGTGCCAGTACAATGAGGGATATCGTTCCTAAGGTGAATGCCGTAGGAAGCAGGTGTACCAGTTTCATTGAGCCAGGATGACGTTTCTCGAGATTTATTCTTGCAATGCCGGAGTTGAAGACCTGCTTGAAGAACTTGTCGAAGTCAGTCCTGCGCTTGTGCCACACCCATGCCTCGGGGAAGAGCCGGCAGGAATGTCCGTTTTCGAAAATCCTGTAACTGAAATCTATGTCCTCGCCGAAACGCATCTTCGAGAATCCTCCGAGCGAGAGATAGACATCCCTTCTCACTCGCATGTTGAACGAGCGCGGATAGAATTTGTCGAGTTTCTTCTTTCCTCCACGGATTCCTCCGGTGGTGAAGAACGACGTCATGCTGTAGCTGATGGCCTTCTGAACCATCGTGAAATTCTCGCCAGCCTTGTCGGGACCTCCGAAGGCATCGCAGGGATTTGTGGTCAATTCATTGTCAACGGCAGTGAGATAGCCTTTTGGGAGGACGCAGTCGGAGTCGAGTATGATGACGTATTCGCCATGTGCCTTGTCAACCCCGAAATTGCGTGACGGACCTGGACCGGAATTGTCCTTCATGTAATAGTGAAGGTCGAGCATGCCGGTGTATTTCCCGCATATGGTCTGACAGGTCTTGGCGGATCCGTCTTCAACCACTATCACTTCGAAGTCCTGGGTTTCCTGCCGTGTAAGGCTCTCCAACAATTCGTCCACTTCGTCGGGGCGGTTGAATACGGGTATGACAAACGAATACTTCTTCATATCATTCGAAATAGAGTGAGATTACAATCATCCTTGAATTGGCACTGTTCACGGAGTTCGTGAATATCATGCCTCTTCCGTCAATGAGGTCGAAACGGTCCTTCTCGATGATGTTGGTCAGGCCGTAGCAGAACTTGACTTCCGGAATGAACTTGAAGAACGGGAGGTAGAAGTCGCAGCCTATGCCGACTTCTGCAAAGCACTCGAATTTCTTCACGAGCAGGTTGTTGTTCTTCCTGACGGTGAGGTTGAGCACTGGATTCACTCCTGCCATGATGTACGGCCGGTAGTTGTTGAACCGTTCTCCCGAGAATTTCAGGTCGAGCGGGACCGACACGTATGTTGTCTTCATCTGCTGTATGCTCGTCTCTTCGTTCAGTGCGTTCCTGAAGTTCACCGTACGGGTTCCGAAGTGCATCGTAGGTACGCACCGTGCGGCAATGTACTGGCTGATGCGCATCTCACCGAGGATTCCCACACTGAATCCCGGGTCGTAGTTCGGCACTTCCATGAACCACTGGTTGCCGTCGGAATCGATGAACCCGTTGTTCTCAATCTCCATGTCCATGAGGTTGAGACCTGCGAGGAAACCATAGTGATACTGGCGCTGATCGATGTATGGCCGATTCATCACCTTCCGTGTCTGTGCCGTTGCAGATACCGCCATAAGGCACAAAATAAATACGGGTATGTATTTTCTTACACTATTCACTATGTTGTTAAACGATTCAGATGGATATTTATTGCTTTTGTCCTAATTTCTGTTACTTTTTCGAAATAAATCGTAATTTGTAATTTGTAATTCGTAAATTTTTTCTACCTTTGCGACTCAAATTA
>JAZQPD010000182.1:0-9994 GCA_045628285.1 Bacteroidaceae bacterium | reverse complement strand
ATGGCAAGTGCTGAACCAGTAATTGAGTCCGCAGTGAAGGACTCTGTGAAAAAGGCGTTGTCCACAAAGTTCATGCAGAACTCAAAGGGCAGTTTCCTCACACTCGAACAGGCTGTTCCCATCATCTCGCCATTGATCAGCTCGTTCATCGAACTCTACTTCGTTGACCAGGCAAGACTGCACTCCATCTGGAAGTCCGAACTTACCAAGGAGGAAATCGAAGAAGGCCAGTGGGATCTCATCCGCAATTATCGCAAAGGTCAGACTTCTGCCGAGTCCTTGTACAACTCGCTTGATGTGGATGCACTGGACGGTGCGGTCGTAAGGCTCAGAATTGAACTTGATGCCGAAGACATCGGAGAGATCTACGGAGCGGACGACTTCCATGTAGAGCCTACGCATGAGTCCATCAAGTTCCTTGCAGGGGAAGTCTTGCTGGGAGTGTTCAAACCTGATTCGGAGGTACAGGAAAATTCATAGTGGGACGCACCCCATTTTGTAGTGGGGCGTAGCCCTACGCGCCACTACAAATTGCCCTACTTCCCACTACAAAATGGACTACGACTCAGTACATGTACTTGTTGAGACGGCTGACAATATTATTATATTCCCTAAAGTCGTTTGGCTGCAGGATGAAATGTACTCTCAGCGGGTCGAGATGAAGTTGGCGGTCTGGATCTCTGAATACCTTCATAGCACTATTTTTTGTCCGAATGCAAAGATACAAAAAATTGGCTTATCTGCAAAAGCTTGTGTGCTGAAGTCGGATGTATGGGCGGTTTTATTCAATACTCCTTTCTGCAAACTCCCCAAACTGTAATATCCTGTTTGCTGCATTCACATTGAAAAGCAGGTGCTCGAAGTCACGCTTCTTGATGTTGAGGTCGGTGGCCGAGAGTTTCTCGCGGATGGCACTAAGGAGTGCTTCGGGAGTGCTGATGCCCATTCTCTTTTCAAGGAAATCGTATGATGGTTGTGTCTGCTGCATCAGGAACATCGTGTCGTAAAAGTCGCGTCCCTTGGCTCGGGCGAGGAGTGCGGATAGTTTCATGCTGAGCAATACGCTGTCTGGTGGTGTAGGAAGCGAGAAGAAGAAGCCACATCGTTGCACGTGTTTGACATCCGCAGGGTAGTTTACTCCCTGATCTTGTGCCTCAATCTTTAACAGGAACCGTTCATCACGATGCCCTGTAAGACCAAGTTCAAAGAGCAACTCTGGGAAATAAATGTTGCGACGGTAGGCTGTCAGACGTGGATTTGCCTTGTCGCGAGTTTTTACGTTCATACCAGAGCGCTTCAAGAAACTGACGACGTCATCAGTCATTGCCATAAACTCCTCTTCGTTCAGGTCCTTGCTGTCGAAATCAAGGTCTTCCGAGAATCGGTCAATACCTTTCACAAGTCGCAGGTTCGTGCCACCAATAAATGCCAGTTTGCAGATGTATGGCGTTGTCGCAAGGTAGTCGAGTACCATCAGCTGCACGTACTCCTTGAGCATGTGCTTCTGGTAGTTGGCGTTCGAAACAACCTGTGGAGGAAAGAAACTGCTGATATATTGAATGTCAATCATAAATTGTAGATCTTTAATAGTTTATTGATGCGGGTGTCCAATGCCTTGCTACCTATCTTTTGCTGATATTCGCTGAGGTGTTCAAGATTAAGTTCTTCTGTCATGAAGTCCTCGTCCAGTCGCAACTGCTCCAATTCTGTTTCGTTGTCGTAGAAAGGGTAGAGGTAGAGCAGATCGAGCAGGGCTTTCTCGGGCAGGGCCAGCATCCACGCCTGCTGCGGAGCATTGACTGTGGCCATTGCCGCAGGCATCATTACGGGCTTATAACCAAAGAATAGTTCGGGCTTCACATTTTGGTAGGCGTATTGTCCAAAGGCATTCTCAAACCGAGCCGTCTTTAGCGTGCTCACCGATGTGATGCTCGTCACCGCTTCGGGTATCATGCCGTAAATGCTGAGAGCCGTGTGCAGGCTCACGTAAGAGGGACGATAGATGCGCCCTGCTATGAATCGTGCAAAATCAGGACGTTGCAATGCCTCGGGAAAGGCATACCACTCTTGTCTGAGCCTGATGAGCAGCCCCTTCTTCGTCCAACGCGTCAGATTGTTGCGGTCAAAGGTAGGGAACAACAATCTTGCCTGATGGATAGAAAAACATCCTTCAAACTGCAGTTTGTCACGAAACTCAATGAAACTTACCATGCGATTTTATTTCTAAAACGCTGCAAATATAATGCTTTCCGGAAATATAACCAAATGATTTCATGTTTTTCTTTTATTTTGCATATAATGAAGTACAATAATTAACTCAAGTTTCTCAAGTTTGTATGCTATTGATTTACATTATTTTATTTCAACATTCTTCGGGCACTACGGCCACTCAGGTACTTCGATGAACTCAGCATAAACTGAGCAGAGCTCGGAGGTCCATCAGCCATAAATAAAATTAATGTCTGATTAATGTTTAGATAACTCCGAGCTTGCTCGCCTGAGTGGTCGTAGCACCCGAAGAATGGACATTAATGTTTTAAAATACATACGAAAGTTGAATAATTAACTCAAATAATCTTAAAAAAAGACAAAATATGGCGCATACGAACTATCAAAAAGATGACGAACTGTTTCCCGTGGCCTTGAAGGCAATCGGGAACGAGTGTCCTGACACTATCTATGCTCTTGGCAATCTTGAATTGCTCAAGTCGGACAACATGGTTGCCATCATCGGCTCAAGGAAGGCGAGCAGACAGGGCAATAATGCAGCCTATTCTCTGGGAGCAAAACTGGCAAGAAGGTTGCTGCCGTCAGTTTCAAGAACGGAAATGACATTAATTCCGGCAACAGCCATATCATTGGGCAGGGTATAGGAGTAGCCATTTCGTGGTAAAGGGATAGGGCGATGAGGCATGGCAGAGTAGACATTCCCACAGGGAAAGACTGCCTGCGTGCCTTGCGGACTATGAGTCCAGTTCCACGACGGTGATGCCGGTGCCGCCGAACTGGGGGAGTTCGTCGCGGTAGGATGATACTTCGGGTATGGTGTCGAGATAGTTCCTGACGAGTTGGCGGAGAATGCCGTTGCCCGTTCCGTGGAGGATGCTGGCGGTGTGGACTCCTGCCACTATGGCGCTGTCGATGAAGGTGGTGAGTTCTGTCAGGCATTCCTCGCCACGCATGCCTCTGAGGTCGATGACGCTCTTGAAGTTGGCTATCGTCTTGTTGCGGAGGGCGGTGGTAGGGCTGTAGTACTGGGAGGTGGTCTGTGGTTTCTTTGGTGTTTCCATCGTGGCTTCCAGACGGTTGAGCCTTACATTGATGATGATGTCGCCGAATTCCACGGTGGCTTCCCGGTCGTTGATTTTCTGGATGATTCCGACGGTGGTCTGTCCCTTGAGCCTGACATATCCGCCTACAGCGAGGGTGGCTGTCTTGGCGGTAGGGGTTGTCCTGGCTGTGGCCTTTGGGGTTGACTTTGCCGGTTTTCCTGACTGGTGCTGTGGTGGTTTTGGCGTATCGGTACGGCTTACGTCTTCCTTGAACTTATTGAGGCGTTCCCTTATCTTTTTCGTCTCTTCCTTCTCTGCCTGCGCTTCCTTGATGTCCTTTACGGTCTGCTCGATGATGGCATTGGAACGCTGGAGGAGGTCTTCTGCTTCCATCTTTGCCTTGTCGAGTATCTCGCGTTTCCGTCCTTTCAGGTCTGCCATCTTCTCCTCGTAGCCGGCAATGGTGGCTTCGAGTTTCTTTTCCTGCTGATGGATGAGTTGGCGCTTGTTTTCCCAATAGCGTTTGTCGCGTACGATGTCCTGGAGGTATTTGTCGGCATTGATGTAGTCCTGTCCGACTATTTCGGATGCTTCGGCAATCACGTCCTCTGGGATTCCTATCTTGCGGGCTATCTCTACTGCGAAGGAACTGCCCGGATTGCCAATCCTGAGTTGGAATAGGGGTTGCATCATCTGGCGGTCGTAGAGCATGGCTCCGTTGACGATTCCCGGTGTGTCCTTTGCGTAGTGCTTGAGGTTCTGGTAGTGGGTGGTGATGACTCCGAATGCTTTCTTCCCGTTGAACCGCTTGAGTACGGCTTCGGCTATGGCTCCACCAATCTGAGGCTCTGTGCCGCCTCCGAACTCGTCGATGAGGATGAGTGTCTTGCCGTTGGCCCATTTCATCATGTTCTTCATGTTGAGAAGGTGGGAGGAATAGGTGGAGAGGTCGTTTTCGAGGCTCTGCTCGTCGCCTATGTCGATGAATATGTTGTCGAACATTCCGCATACGCTGCTTTCTGCCATCGGTACGAGGAGTCCGCACTGGATCATGTATTGGAGGAGTCCTACTGTCTTGAGGCATACTGACTTGCCTCCGGCATTGGGTCCTGAGATGAGGAGTATGCGCTGACGGCCGTGGAGGAGGATGTCGAGCGGGATGACTTTCCTGTCGGTCTTGGCAAGTGACATGCGGAGGATGGGGTGGACTGCCATGCTCCAGTCCACTATCTGCTTGTTTCCGAAGCGCGGCATGATGCTTCCGGTATCGATTGCCAGCCGTGCCTTTGCGCGGATGAAGTCGATGTCGGCAAGAAATTCGTAGGACTCGGCTATGGGCTTGAGTTCGGGACGTATGGTGTCGGCAAATTCCATGAGGATGCGGATGATTTCACGCCGTTCCTCTGCCTCGAGTTCGCGGATCTTGTTGTTGGCTTCGACAACTTCTGCCGGTTCTATGTAGACGGTGCGTCCGGTGTCTGACTCATCGTGGACTATGCCGTTGAGTTTTCTCTTCATTGCCGGTGCAACGGGGATGACGAGTCGGCCGTCGCGCATCGTAGGGGATGCGTCCTTTTCCACCAGCCCTTCCGTCTTTGCCTGGGAGAGGATGGAACGGAGGAGGTGGGATATGCTGTTGGTGGTGTTGGTGATGGAGCGCCGGATGTCATGGAGTTCCGGGGAGGCTGTGTCCTTGATGTTTCCGTATTTGTCGAGTATCTGTGAAATGCGCTTCACTATGTGGGGATAGACGGGTATGTCGTGTGCCAGGATGGTGAGGTTGGGCGTGAGTTCCGACTTCCGCAGGAAGGCGACAATCTTGTCGATGGTGTCGAGTGAACGCTGGAGTTCGAAGAGGCGGTCGGCATCGAGCCATGTGTTTTCGATACGGATGTGTTTGAGGACATCGCGTACATCGAAGAATCCTGCGGCGGGGAAGTCTTCTTCCTGGAGTATCTTCACAAATTCGCTTGTCTGCAGGAGTGCGGTTTGTACGGACTGGAAGTGTCCTGAGAATTCCATGCTGTCGACCCGTCCTTCTCCAAGAGGGGAGAGGCAGTATCCTTTCAGCATCCTGCGTATGGAATCGAATCCAATCTTTATTTCGTAGTTGTCGGGGTATGTCATTGTGTGTGTCTATTTTTCTTCCGTATTGAGCATCTCGACGTACCGGAGCATCTCGTCGCGATACTGGGCTGCAATGACGAAGTCCATTTTCTCGGCTGCCTTGAGCATGAGACTGCGGGAGTGCTCGATGGCCTTGCGGATTTGTGCCTCATCCATCTTCAGGCAGATAGGGTCTTCTTCGGCAACCTGACCTGCAATCTCGTCGTAGTAGGAGCCTTTGGCGTAGTCGACCGGAAGGTTGATCTGAAGGGCTTTCTGTGCTTTCTGAATCTGGGTAGGGGTGATGCCGTGTTCCTCGTTGTATTTCAGTTGTTTGGTGCGGCGGCGTTCGGTTTCGTCCATGGTTTTCCTCATGCTGTCGGTAATTCTGTCGGCATAGAGTATGGCTTTGCCGTTTACGTTTCGTGCCGCACGTCCGATGGTTTGTGTGAGTGCCCTGTGGCTGTGCAGGAATCCTTCCTTGTCGGCATCGAGGATGGCAACGAGGGATACTTCAGGCAGGTCGAGTCCTTCCCGAAGGAGGTTGACTCCGACGATGACGTCGTATTCGCCTCTGCGCAGTTTGTCGAGTATGTCCACGCGCTCGAAGGTGTCGATGTCGCTGTGGATGTATGTGCATCTCACTCCTGCATTGAGGAGGTATTCTGCCATTTCCTCTGCCATGCGTTTTGTGAGGGTGGTGACGAGTACCCTCTCGTCTTTCTCTGCCATGACTTGGATTTCCTCGAGGAGGTCGTCCACCTGATTCATGGTAGGACGGATATCGATTTCGGGGTCGAGCAGTCCGGTAGGGCGTATGAGTTGTTCTGCTATCACGCCTTCGCTCTTCTCCAACTCGTAGGTTGCAGGGGTGGCGCTGACATAGATGGTCTGCGGTGTGAGTTGCTCGAACTCTTCGAAGGTGAGCGGACGGTTGTCGAGTGCTGCGGGGAGGCGGTAGGCGTATTCCACCAGGGTCTCCTTGCGTTTCCTGTCGCCTCCGTACATGGCTCGTATCTGGGGTATGGACTCGTGGCTTTCATCGACTACCAGCAGGAAGTCGTCGGGGAAGAAATCGAGCAGGCAGTATGGGCGTTCGCCGGCTTGCCTGCCGTCGAAATAGCGCGAATAGTTTTCTATGCCGGAGCAATGCCCCAGTTCCTTTATCATCTCGAGGTCGTTGTTGACTCGTGTCTCTATGAGGTTGCGTTTCGGGAGGTCGCCTATGTCCTCATAGAAATGGATTCTGTCCATCAGGTCGTCCTGAATCATCCTGACGGCTTGGTCCACCCTGTCCTTTGAGGTCATGAAGAGGTTGGCCGGGTATATCTTGTAGTCGTCGAGTCGGCAGATGACGGTGCTGGTGACGGGGTCGACTTCCTCGATGCTCTCTATCTCGTCCCAACCATAGTTTACCCGAAGGATTTTCTCGTCGTAGGCAAGGTAGATATCTACGGAGTCGCCCTTCACACGGAAATGTCCGCGGGTGAGTTCGATGTCGTTGCGGACATAGAGGCTGTCGACGAGTTTGCGGAGCAGTGTGCTGATGTCCATCTGGCTGCCTGTGGAAATCGGTATGACATTGTTGCCGAAGTCCATAGGTGATCCCATGCCGTAGATGCAGGATACGGACGACACCACTATCACGTCCTTTCTTCCTGAGAGCAGTGCCGACACGGCAGAGAGCCGTAGGCGGTCTACTTCCTCGTTGATGGCGAGGTCCTTCTCGATGTATGTGTCGGTGGATGGCAGGTAGGCTTCAGGCTGGTAGTAGTCGTAGTAACTGACATAATACTCTACCGAGTTGTTGGGGAAGAAATGTTTCATCTCCGTGTAGAGTTGGTGGGCAAGAGTCTTGTTGTGGCTGAGGATGAGGGTGGGGCGTCCGATGTTGCTTATGACATTGGCAATGGTGAACGTCTTTCCTGATCCGGTCACTCCCAACAACACTTGAGCCGGCAGTCCTTCCCTGACTCCGGCTGTGAGTTGTGCTATTGCTTCGGGCTGGTCGCCTGTCGGTTTGTATTCTGATGTCAGTTCAAACATTTCCTGTAAATCTCTACGGCCCGTTCGCCGTCGTCTTCAAACACAAATACATCCACTCCCGCAAGAGCTGAAATCATCGGTCCGAACAGCGCACTCATGTTCTGGTTGCCCAGTATGCACCCAATCCCTTCCTCTGCCAGTGCTTCCTTCAGCAGTTCGGCTTCGCAGTTGGAATTACATGTACACAGTCGGACAGTCTTCATTGAGAACTTCGCTTAGGTATTTTCTGCTTTCTGCCCTTGCCTCTTCGAGCGACTGCATCCTGTAGTTGCCGCATTCCTTTGGAGTGGCTCCCGGTATGGCTCCCTCGTAGTCTGCAATGAACGAGAAGGTTTCCTTCATGAGGGGTAGGATGTCTTCTGCGGAATAGTCGCCGCTGACGATGAGATAATTGCCTGTCAGGCAACCCATGGGCCCCCAGTAGACAATCTTGTCTTTCCATTCATCATGGTTTCTGAGGAAAGTGGCGGCAAGATGTTCTATGGTGTGGATTGCCTCGTTGGTCAGTACTGGTTCCTGATTGGGCACTTTCATACGTATGTCGAAGGTCGTGACGATATTGTCGCCCACCTTGTCCTTGCGCGAGACATAGACACCTCGCTGAAGTCTGGTATGGTCGATAGTGAAACTGGCTATTTTTTTCATCAGTGATTTTCCTTGAACTGGATTTTGAGTTGTTTTACGTAGTGTGGCTTGATGGCATAATATCCCCATTTGCCGCTTACGCTCTTGAATATGGAATTTTTTTTCTTGCTCTCACGGTAGAGATAGCGTTTGGTTTGCCAGTATATACGCTCATAGAGGTCTTCTTCAGCGAAGAGACCTGAATTGGCATTGTAGAGATTGGCTGCAATGGCTGACAGTTTCAGGCCTTTCGGCTTGAGCAGGAGAATCTCCACCAACTGGTTGTGATACTTGCGTTCCATATATTCGCTCACAAAGTTAGTAATAAATAATGAATAATGAAAAATGAATGATGAAAAAGTAATCAAATGTGTTCTTTTTTTGCTGAGGATGAGGCGAAAAAGAGAATTGCCTGTCTCACGACAAGCAATTTTCAAACCTTAAAATAAATCTAATACCATGAAAAACACGGTGCAAAGGTAATAAAAAAAAATTACACGGCAAGTAATTGTGTAATTTTTTTTGAGTTATTTTTCGTTTTATCCGTTTTTATCCACTTATTCAACGTAAAGAACCAGTCCTTTGAGATATTCGCCTTCGGGGTGATAGATATTGATCGGATGGTCGGCTGGCTGATGCAGTTGGTGCAGGATCCTGACTTTGCGGTGTGCCTGACAGGCGGCACTGAAGACTGCAGTGCGGAACTGATCCTTGTTGACAGCCTGGGAACAACTGAATGTGAATACTATTCCTCCCGGCTGAATCTTCTCGAATGCCTTCTGATTGAGGCGTGTGTACCCCTTGAGTGCATTGTGAAGTGCATCCTTGTGCTTGGCGAATGCCGGAGGGTCGAGAATTATGAGGTCGTAAGGGTCATTCTCTTTGATGTTGTCGAGGAATTTGAAAGCGTCTTCCGCAAAGGCTTCGTGACGGTCATCACCGGGGAAGTTGAGTTCCACGTTCTTCCTGGTCAGTTCTATGGCTTTCAGCGATGAATCGACGGAATGGACAAGACGTGCTCCGCCCCGCATGGCATAGAACGAGAAGCCTCCTGTGTAGCAGAACATATTGAGGACTTTCCGTCCCTGACAGTAGTGCTGGAGCAGGCTGCGGTTCTCACGCTGGTCGACGAAGAAACCTGTCTTCTGACCTTTCAGCCAGTCGACATGGAATTTCAGTCCGTTTTCCAAGGCTATGTTCTCCTTACTGCCACCGAGAAGGAATCCGTTTTCCTGACCGAGTTCTGCCTTGTAGGGTAGGGTGGTCTCCGACTTGTAGTAGATGTTCTCAATCTGCGGCAGTTCGTTGTGCAGGGCGTGTGCAATGGTCTGGCGGTCAGCATG
This sequence comes from Bacteroidaceae bacterium, assembly GCA_045628285.1. GTDB lineage: Bacteria > Bacteroidota > Bacteroidia > Bacteroidales > Bacteroidaceae > Colivivens. The sequence goes on along the minus strand of JAZQPD010000182.1, from coordinate 603 downwards.
CATGCCTACCGAATGGGCTTGCATGACGGCAGTCTGGCCATAGATGTCAATCACGAGTCCCGGCAGGTTGTCGCCTTCGCCGTGAACAAGACGGTAGGTGTTGTTCTCGGGGTTGTCGGTAAGGCCGATGCAACGCCGGACATCATAGGCTGTGCGCAGTTTCCTGCGGTAGAAGTCCTCGTCAATCTCCTCGTCGTCGAATGTGAGGACCCTCACCATGATACTTCCTATCTGGAAGTGGCCGGTGCAGATATATTCTTCCTCCGAGGAAAATACTCTTACGAGTTCGCCTTCCTCCGGTTTTTTGTCGTAGTGATGGATTGCTCCCGAGAAAATCCAGGGATGGAAACGCTTCAGCGAATCCTCCTTGCCTCGCTTGAGATAGACTTTATTTAATTCATAATTCATAATTCATAATTCATAATTCATAATTCGTAATTCATAATTCATAATTCCGAACTTTCAGAACTTCTAATGGTGAAACCGGTTTTCTCCAGTCTGATGATTTCCTCGTGAATCTTGATGCATGCCCAGGCATCGGTTGCCGCATAGGTCTTCTGGGCATCAGTAAGGAAGTCTGCTTCCCAGTTGGAGAGTTGCTGC
>JAZQPD010000181.1:0-10292 GCA_045628285.1 Bacteroidaceae bacterium | reverse complement strand
CCCCTTATCCCTTCAACCTGTACCTTGCTCCGCCCAATACATTTACAATCCCCTTCATTTCCAGTTCAAACAAAGTGGCACTCACATTGCTGTAACTCAGTCCGGACTCCACGACAATCTGGTTTATCTGTTTCTCGTCACTGCCAGAAAGTACCTTTATGATGGTTTTCTCATTTTCTGTCAGTTCAGGAAACAGTTCCAGTTGTCTGTCCTGTCCCTTTTCCACTTTTATCAGTGGATTCTCCCAGCACATGGCATTTATGAAATCCTCTGCATTATGTATGGAGATGGCCTTCTGATTTTTTATGAGATTATTGCATCCTTCGCTATACTTGTCATAGACCCGCCCAGGGAATGCCATTACATCCCGATTGTATGAGGAAGCGATATCGGCAGTTATCAGCGCCCCGCCCCTATCGGCACTCTCCACCACTATTGTCGCATCGGCCATACCTGCTACGATTCTGTTCCTGCGGATGAAGTTCATCTTTTCTGGAGTAGTACCACTGACATATTCCGTCAGGAGTCCTCCGGAATGTATCATCTCGATGGCGGTATTCCTATGATTTTGTGGGTAGATACGGTCGAGTCCGTGGGCCAGCACACCCAATGTCTTCATTCCGTTTGCCAAAGCCGAACGATGGGCATTTATGTCGACGCCATAGGCCAGTCCGCTCACGACAAGCACATCCGGACAATATCTCTTCAGGTCGGAAATGAAATTGTTGCAGATGTCCTTACCGTATTGGGTACATTTGCGGGTTCCTACAACACTGATTATCCTGTTTGCATTAAGGTCAGCATTGCCGAGATAGAAAAGTACGGCTGGAGCATCCTCGCATTCTCTCAGGCGTGCCGGATAGTCGCTGTCGTGATAGCAGAGGACCCTAATGTGCTTCTCATTTATGAAATCCAACTCCTTCCTTGCAAGTTCTATCGCATGGTCGGCATTTGCCTTGAAAGTGTTGGTTATCTTTTCATTTATGTCAGGAAGAATTACAGACAGGTTGTCCTTGTATTCAAAAAGACTTTCAGCCGATTCAGCCTTGTCCAGCAACATCCTGATACTCATCAACCCCATTTTGGGCATCAGGGAAAGGGCAATGCTGTATAATTCTTCATTCGCCATATTCAGGATATCAGTTTATAGCATACTTCTTCATGTTGTTGGCCGTTAGCCATTAGCCATTGGCTCTTCACTCCGAGCGAAGCGATGTTCCTCATTCCTACGAAGCAAGGTGGATGTCGTGGTCGCAGGCAAGTTTGCGGAGGTTGATGAGGGCATAGCGCATACGGCCGAGTGCCGTGTTGATGCTCACGCCTGTAACGTCGGCAATCTCCTTGAAGGAGAGATCCTGATAGAACCGGAGGAGCACTACCTCACGCTGTGTTTCGGGCAGTAGGGAGATGAGTTGCTTGATTTCCTTCAATGTCTGGGCATCAACCATCTCTGTCTCGACATTTTCACGGGAAACGAGTGAGGCATCGTTGAGAATGTCTGTCTCTTCGTCGTCCTGCGAAATGGTTTTCTCTGCTCTTGCCGTACGGAAGTGGTCAATAACCATGTTGTGAGCTATACGCATCAGCCATGCCGAGAACTTGCCGTTCTCGGTGTACTGTCCGAAACGGAGTGTTGTTACGACACGCATGAAGACATCCTGAAAGAGGTCCTGAGCCAGTTCCGAGTCCTTTACTGTATAAGAAATGTATGTAAAAACCTTGCTTTCGTATCTGTAGAGCAGAGTATCGAATGCTTCATTATTACCTTGTACATACATACTGACCAATGTTTCATCGGTGAGTGCAGATAAATTGACCATTAAGCTATTGTTTTATTGTTTTAGCGTAATGTATTTTCTATAGGCAATAATGATTTTATTCGGTTCTTATAATGTTAATTTTTTATTTTGCAGTGGCAAAGATAGTAAATATATCTGAAAAAAAGACAGGATTATCATTTTTTTTGATGAATCCTGCCTTTTTTTAACATTTTCGGCTATCCTTCGTGGTCGAAATGGAACCAGTCGACGTCGATATGGCCACCCGTCTGCTTGGTTGCATAGTTGAAGATGGCGAACTTTGTTCCCATGAAGAAGGTGTTGATATCGAAGCGCATCTTCACTTCACTGCCAATAGGTTTGAACTTCTTGCCATCGAAACTATATTCAAATGTGGCAATGTCCCTACCATCAGTGAAGTCACCATTTATGCGGAGGTAGACTGGTTTCTTGGCGTTCGGCACTTTCACTGACGCTTTCTCATCCACCTGTACATTGTCGACTGCACGCTGGCGGTTGAGTTTTACATTCTGTTCCTCCATGGTGAGGGTGACCTTCTTGCCTTCCTTTGTGATGCAGAGTACACCACTCGTGCCACAGAACGCAGAGAATCCACATTTGTCGCCATCCTGCATCTTGCTGATGTCAAGGCAGACAGTACCCGTACATTTCGGTCCTTCCATTCGCTGGGTAATGGTATTCGGAGCGATATAAAGGTTGTCTACCACCCTGTTTGTCTTGAGGCGGAGGAATCCCGGACGTTCTGAGAGATTCCATGCATCATTGATTGGATTGTGGTTGAACTCCCAGTAGAGCGACAGTTTGTCGGAACTGAACTCATCACTGCCGAGGATACCCGTCTGATGGATGTACTTGGCAGAGAGGTCATCAGGTACCTTTCCGTTGGCATCACCAAGGATTGGCCAACCGTCTTCCCACCGGCAAGGAACAAAGCAAGGGGTACGGCCGACACCATTGCGGTCTTGGAAGAATATTCCGTACCACTCACCTGTAGGAGAATCTACGATTCCTCCCTGAGCAACACCACCACCCTTGAATGGAGGCAGAGCATTGTCGAGGATGATCTTCTTTTCCCAAGGACCGTCGACACTCTCAGCACGATAGCAAACCTCACGGCGCACACCACCCCGAGGCCAGGAAATCATGAGAAGATAGTACTTGCCGTTTATCTTCATCATGTTGTTGCCTTCGAGCAGACCGTTCTCTATACCGTCGCGTACGGGAACCGTGAACTTGCGGAGGATGGCTTCCTGTCCCCAGGTCTTGCCAGTCTCGTCAAGGATTCCACGGGTGAGTTCCACTGCATCACCTGTACCATAGAACATATACACACGTCCGTCATCGTCCACAAAGAAACTGCTGTCGTGGAAATGAGGAGGACGGCTTACGAGTTTCCACGGGCCTTCTGCCTTGTCGGCCGTGTAGAGGAAGCCCTGGTATGGCTCGCCGTTAGTAGTGAACCATGCATAGAACTTGCCGTAATAGTAGCGGAGGCTTGTGGCCCACTGTCCCTGACCATATACCGTCTTGCCATTGATGAGATTGTAGCGGTCACCGTCTTCGATGCGGTCAAACACATAGCTCACCGTCTCCCAATGCTTCAGATCCTTACTCCTCATCATAGGAGCACCAGGCATGAGGTGCATGGTTGTGGAAATCATGTAATAGTAGTCACCTGCACGGCAAATGGTGTTGTCGGGCACATCAGCATTGATGATAGGATTACGATAGCCCTGAGCAGACGCTTCGCGAGTGAATAGTGAAAAGTGAAAAGTGAAAAGTGCCAATAGCAGAAATACCATTCCTGATACACTGCTTTTTGGACTTGCGGTCTTGGAAAAAAACATTTTCATAATTAAATAATTTAAACGATATTGCAAAGTAACTAAAAATATCTTATTCGGCAAACGCATTTTTGTATTTTATTTTTCTTCTCATGTTACTTTTTACACATTTTATATAATAATATAGTATGAATTATGGCAAGAATTTACTAAATTTGCAACATCAACAATTAACTTATGAAGATGACAATACAACAACACTACAAGCAAATGGCTAATGGCAAATGGCTAATGGCCCTAATACTTTTCACTTTTCACTATTCACTATTCACTCGCGAAGCGTCTGCTCAGTCAAGCCTTTACCCTCAGCATTTCAACATGAGCGAAGTGAAATTATTGGACGGACCGATGCGTGCCGCGATGGTTACCAATGCAGAACTGCTTCTGAAATACGATGCCGACAGGTTGATGTGCCCTTTCATAAGAGAGGCAGGACTGAGTTCCGAGAAAGGCTCGAAATATTACGGCTGGACTACGAAACATCCTACTTTTGGCAACTGGGGACAAGCGGACTGGAGTCTGGAAGGCCACGTAGGGGGACACTACATATCTGCACTTGCCCTCTCCTACGCAGCCACCAAGGCCGATGCCAACCTGAAAGACCTGAACGGAAGACTGATGGAAAGACTGACCTACTGCCTCGGAATCATGAAGGACTGTCAGGATGCCTACAAGGGCAACAAGGAAGGTATGGAGGGATTCATCGGAGGTCAGCCTATCACCCACATCTGGAAGGGACTATACAGAAACGACCCAAGCGGATTCTATCAGTACGGTGGATGGGTGCCATTCTATTGCCAGCACAAGGTTCTTGCAGGACTCAGGGATGCGTATGTCTATGCAGACAGCGAAATGGCCAAGGAACTGTTTAGGGGACTGGCAGACTGGAGTGTGAATGTCGTGAAGAACCTGTCGGCTGAGACCATGCAGAATGTCCTCAACAGCGAACACGGAGGAATGAACGAAACCATTGCTGATGCCTACAAGATCTTCGGTGACGCAAAATATCTCACCGCCGCCAAGAAGTACAGCCACCAGTCAATGGTAAGTGGCATGCAGACCCTCAACACCACATTCCTCAACAACAGGCACGCAAACACACAGGTGCCTAAATACATCGGTTTCGAGCGAATCTATCAGGTAGGTGGGATGAGGGCTTCCGACAACACCTACAAGAAAGCGGCAAGGAACTTCTGGACAGACGTAGCCGAGAACCGGACGGTGTGCATAGGCGGAAACAGCGTTGAGGAACATTTTCTCAACCAAAGCAACTATGCCAACTACGTCAACAAGCTTGACGGACCTGAGACATGTAATTCCAACAACATGATGAAACTCTCCGAAGACCTCTTCGACGACACCCACGACTCCAGATATGCCGACTTCTACGAGAACACCATGTACAACCATATTCTCGCAACACAAGATCCTGAAACGGGAGGATATGTGTACTTCACCACCCTCCGTCCACAAGGTTACAAGATTTACTCAAAGGTGAATCAGGGAATGTGGTGCTGTGTGGGAACAGGCATGGAGAATCATGCAAAGTACAGCCATTTCATCTATACCCACGACAACGACACCCTGTTCGTCAACCTCTTCACTGCCAGCCAACTGAACAACGAACGGTTCGGAATCCTGCAAGAGACAAGATTCCCATACGAGCAGAAGTCAACCATCACCATCACCAAAGCCGGCAACTATACCATAGCCGTCAGAAATCCCTCATGGACAGGAAAGAGCGGATACACCAATTACTCACAGGAATGGAAGGTTGGCGACAAGATTGAGATTGACCTGCCCATGACATTACGGTACGAACAGTGTCCCGGACTCAGCGAATACATTGCATTCAAATATGGTCCCATACTCCTTGCAGCCACCACAGGCGCAACCGACCTGCAGAACGAATATGCCGGTGAGGGACGAATGGATCATGCTCCAGGCAGCCGTGCCAGTAGCAAGAGCCTGCTCTCCTCTCCCCTCCTCATCTGCGAGAGAGACACCGTGATGAACCTGTTCGAATCAGTGATACCCGCCGCCCAACTGCAATTCACCATCCACGCACCTGCCTACATCCCGGAAGGTTCAATGTTCAGACGGACCCCAGCCCTTACCCTCCAGCCGTTCTTCTCCACCCACCACGACAGATATGTCATCTACTGGTACCAGCAGACCGAGGCAGACTTCCGCAACAGCGACATAGGCAAGAAGGAGCGTGAGAGAGAGGAACTCGACAGCAGGACCATCGACTTCGTAGGCACCGGCGAACAGCAGAGCGAAGCCGGCCACAAGGGAAAGTACAGCAGTGGCTCCACAAAGGGCAGCTACAATGGTGAGTTCTACCGCGATGCCCAGACAAACGGATACATCCAGTACACACTCTCCAATCCTAACCAGATATCCGACAACCTGTCAGTCATGTGCCGGTTCACAACAGCCGACAGAGGCCGTGCCGCAACAATCTATGTAGACGGCACAAAACTGGCAACCATAACCATCCCTGCATCAATATCATCCGCCGACGACAACGGATTCTTCAATGCCGACTACCCTCTGCCCGAATCCATCGTCAGGGATAAGGACGGCAATGTGAAGAAAGAGTTCGTCTTCAGGATTACAGCCAATCAGGGCACCATCTGTCCCGGACTCTACTATCTGCGTCTGCTGAAAGACTATAGGAACGAGGCACTGATGACCAACTACCAGTTCAATGCCAGTGAATGGGCAAAGACAGGCGATGCGGGAAGAGTGGCACAGAGCAATGTCTCCTACGACTCGAAGACAAATACCATAACCGTAAAGGCAGGAACAGGAGCCAACAACGTGTGCCTCAATATGACCAACAACAAATATAAGGTAGGTTCAGACCTCAGATATTTCGTAGTTCAGGGCACAAACCTCAAGACCACCGACGGCAGTTCGTTCCTCTGGTGGTTCAACGGAACCAACCACGGTTCGAGTGTCGCACCAGTCAAGGCTTCCAAGTCAGGCGATCTGGTGACTGTCGTTTGGGACCTTACCACCTCAGGACTCAACGACAACTGCGTCTACCCTCAATACGACTTCTCGCAAGGCAACACCATCTTCGGACTCACATCCACCACAGGCACATCCGTGATAAAGAACATCGGTTTCTATGCCGACATCAATGAACCTACCGCCATCAGGTCCCCTCAAGCCTCAACCCTCCCTTCGGCAAGCCTAGGACAAGCGAACCATCAACCCTCAACCTTCAATCTTCAAGGGCTGAAAGTAGGCGACGAATACTCAGGCATCGTCATTCAGAACGGCAAGAAGGTACTGCAATGAGAGAAAAACTAAAATATTTGTATCACACACAGCAATCAGTTTTTAATATTATAACTAAATTTGCAACATCAACAATTAACTTATGAAGATGACAATACAACAACACTACAAGCTAATGGCTAATGGCAAATGGCTAATGGCCCTAATACTTTTCACTTTTCACTCTTCACTCTTCACTCGCGAAGCGTCTGCTCAGTCCCAGAATCCTATCATTCAGACAAAATACACAGCCGACCCTGCTCCGTATGTTCATGGCGATACAGTATATCTCTATACCACCCACGACGAAGACGACGCCCAGGGATTTCACATGCTCGACTGGCTGTGCTACACATCTACCGACATGGTCAACTGGACCGACCACGGTGCTGTGGCATCTGTGAAGGACTTCAGCAAGTGGTACGACACCCCCAATGGTGCCTGGGCAGAACAAGTGATTGAGAGGAACGGCAAGTGGTACATGTACTGTCCTCTCCACGGACACGGAATCGGAGTGCTCGTTGCCGACGGACCCTTCGGACCCTTCAACGACCCACTCGGTCATGCCCTCGTATGGCAGCGTGAGCACTGGGACGACATCGACCCTACCGTATGGATTGACGACGACGGTCAGGCATACATGTACTGGGGCAATCCCAACCTCTACTGTGCGAAACTCAACGAAGACATGATTTCCATCGACCCATCCTTCGGAAAGAACGGCATCATGAAGATGGATCCAAAGCCCAATGACTACCAGGAAGGCCCTTGGTTCTGGAAGCGCGGCAAGTACTATTACCTCGCATTTGCATCTACCTGCTGTCCGGAAGGTATAGGCTACTCCATGAGCAAAAGCCCGCTCGGACCTTGGAAGGAGTCTTACCCCATCATGAACCATACTCCAAAGACTCGTGGCAATCACCCCGGAATCATCAACTACAAAGGCCACGACTATGTCTTCGGACTCAACTACGACCTCTTCCGTCGTGTGAGCGACCTCCATGCAGAACGCCGCTCCGTTGCCGTGGCTGAAATACATTATGAAAAGGACGGAACCATTCCGGAAGTTCCTTATTTCGACGAACACCACATCGCACCACTCCAGACCCTCAACCCGTTCGTGCGCAACGAGGCCGAGACCATTGCACAGAGCGATGGCCTGAAGACGAAGAAGGACAACAAGGTTGGTGTCTACGTCACCGACATCCACGACACCGACTACATCAAGGTAGCCAACGTCGACTTCGGCAATGGCGTGAAGAAGTTCAAGGCCAGCGTAGCATCAATGTACAGGAACGGAAGCATTGAACTGCGCATCGACGACATCAGTGGCCGCGTCATCGGAACCTGCCAGGTCAACTGCACGGGCGGCGACCTCAAGTGGACAATGCGCGAATGCGATGTCACCCCTACCACTTCCGGAGTACACGACCTCTACTTCATATTCCACTCCACAGGCAAGTACCCAATGTTTGACTTCGACTGGTGGCAGTTCGAATAGTGAAATTCATAATTAGTAATAACGGCCATTGACTATTAGCAATTAGCTATTGGCCTGCAAATGAGTAAATAAAAAGCCAATGGCTAATGGCTAATGACCAAATAATAACGGCCAACGGCTAACGGTCCCAATAAACTTAAATCGCAAATAACCAAAATATTAACCCATAAACAAAACAAAGTATGAAAAAAACTTCAATCAAGCCAACAAAATGGATGGCACTCCTTGTACTTTTCACTTTTCACTCTTCACTCTTCACTCTGAGCTATGCTCAGTTCGGTGGTTTCGGAGGCTTCCAGATGCCAAAGGTCGAACTCCAGACCTCCGAGGAGTTCAAGGACGTAAACTATGCAGGCGACGACAAGGCCTACCACACAATGGACATCTACCTTCCAAAGTCCGATGCCAAGACCTTCCCTGTAGTAGTCCACATCTACGGCAGTGCATGGTCATCCAACAACAGCAAGGGAGCTGCCGACCTCGGCACCATCGTCAGCGCACTCCTCAAGGCAGGGTATGCAGTCGTTTGTCCTAACCACCGTGCCATTTCCGATGCCCAGTGGCCAGCACAGATCAACGACATCAAGGCAGTCATCCGCTTCATCCGCGGCAACGCAGCCAAGTACAAGTTCGACACCAGTTTCATAGCAACCTCAGGTTTCTCATCAGGAGGCCACCTCTCCTCATGCTGTGCCACCACCAACGGTCTGAAGGTGACAAAGGTCGGAACTGAGACCCTCGACCTCGAAGGCAATGTAGGCAACTTCACCAACGAGAGCAGCAATGTCAACGCCGCTTGCGACTGGAGCGGACCAGTTGACCTCACAGCCATGGACTGTGGCGAACACATGTCATTCGGAGCAGTATCGCCGGAAGCCAACCTTCTCGGTGGGGCAAAGCTCTCAGAACAGCCCGATAAGTTCCGTTCCCTCAGTGCCACATACTATGTCAACAAGAACACCGTTCCCCTCATCGTCTTCCACGGTATGAAGGACAATGTAGTGCCTTGCTGCCAGGGACAGAAACTCTATGACCTCCTCAAGGGTGCAGGCGTAAAGACCGAACTCACCCTCGAACCTGAAGGCGGTCACGGCATGGGCATGTATTCGGAAGCCAACCTACAGAAGATGGTCAACTTCCTTAACGAAGTAAAGTCTGGTGCCCAGGGCGGACTGAAGTCACAGGTCGTTGAAGAAGGCGGTACTGGTGCCTACAAGGCCATCATGAAGGAAGAGGCAAGCCTGAAGGAACACACAATCTTCGTTCCCCAGGACCTCTCGAAGTTCGATGCAAAGCACCCGCTCCCAGTACTCGTATGGGGCAACGGAGCATGCACCAACTCACCTTGGGAACACTATAAGTTCCTCAATGAAATTGCATCCCACGGTTATCTCGTACTCGCTACAGGATTCATCCCAATCGACGGCAAGCCATATCGCGGACCACAGTCAAGAAGCGAACAGCAGATAGAGTCAATCGACTGGGCATACGCACAGAATGCCGACAAGAACAGCCCTCTCTATGGCAAGATTGACCTCAAGCACATCGCAATCGCAGGCATGTCGTGCGGAGGTCTGCAGACACTCTTCAACTGCGCCGACAAGCGAATCAGCACCATCATGATCTGCAATAGCGGACTCTTCACGAGCGACGGTCAGAGCAGCGCAATGCCAGGAATGCCGATGCCTCCAAAGTCAAAGCTGAAGGAAATCAAGGTGCCAATCATCTACATCCTCGGAGGTGAGACCGACATAGCCTACGGAAACGGAATGGACGACTTCCACCGCATCGACCATGTTCCTGCCTTTGCAGCCAACTTCCCGGTAGGCCACGGCGGTACTTACAGCCAGCCTCACG
>JAZQPD010000180.1:0-15736 GCA_045628285.1 Bacteroidaceae bacterium | reverse complement strand
GGTGTAGTTTGTGGCTGGGAGTCCGAACTCACCTTCTGCCGTCCAACGGGAATAGATGAACACATATTTGTCCTTTATCTTGCGCATCGACGAGGCTTCGAAGAAACGGAATACTCCGTCTTGCTTGTAGTTGGAAACCATGTCGGTCACTATCTTGGTACCGGGCTTGACGGTCGACATGGTCTCGGGATCGTGTTCTGCTCCGTATGATTTCTCGAATCCCCAGTAGCCATACACCCTGCCGTCATCGTCGACGAATACTGCTGGGTCGAAACGCAGGATTCCGTCGGTGCCGCGAGGGTTGGTCTTGCTATAGTTGCAGGCTATGTAAGGTCCGTCGGGACGGTTGCTCCTTGCAATCAGTCCAGCCCGTTCCTCGCCCTGGATGTTAGGGAAGAGATAGTATTCCTTCCTGCCGTCCTTGCCAGTCTTCACGGCAATGTCGGGGGCATAGAGCAGGTCGCCTTTGCCATCGGGACTTAGCAGACGTCCGTTGGCATCGTGGGTATTGCGGAAGATAATGCCGTCGTAGCGCCATTGGGTGAGGTCTTCTACTGGTGCTGACCATACCACCTGTTCGAGTCCGCAGTATTCCTTGATGAGGGAATCGTGTGAACCATATACATAAACACGGTATTTCCCTGGTCGGTCGGGATCTTCGAATACATATGGCTCACCATCGGGGATATATTCCCACAGAGGCATGTAAGGGTTCTGGGCATACACTTCGTGAGTGAAGAGTGAAAAGTAAAATGTGAAAAAACCGAACAACACAGTTTGCATCCTTGTTGCCCTGTAGCCCTGTTGGCTTGTTGTAGTTGATAAAGACTTTTTCATAATTCCCTGATTTAGTTAACAGTTAAAAGTTAAAAGTTAACAATGAGTGATAAGTTAACAATTATAAATTTGTAATTCCCTAATTTCACTTTTCACTCTGGCGCAGCCAGAAATTGATTCTGCCGGCTTCACCAGCAACGAGAATGGTGTCGTTCTGCCGGATGACGATGGTCGGTTCGGGATTGATGAGGCATTCGTCGGAACGCTCGATTCCCATGACTATGCAGCCTCCCCGTTCACGGATGCCCGACTCCATGATACTCTGTCCGATGAGCGGACTGCCTTCTTCCACAGTGAAACTCTCCAATGTGACAGGTGTTCGTTCTTTCTGATTCTCAGCCTTGCGTACACTGCCTTCAATCATCTGCTTGAATTTGTCAATCTGCCCGTCGGTACCAGCCACTACTATCCGGTCGCCAGGGTAGAGGTGCTTGCCTCCACCTGGAATGTTGGTGTCGATGCCTCCGCGGATAACACGGACTATGCTGGCTCCTGACTTCTTCCTGATATTGAGTTCGCGCAGGGTCTTGCCGCTGTATATGGAGTTGGCAGGCATCGATACCTCCGCAATGTGGAGGTCGTACTCGAGGAGCGAACTTGCCAGTTGTTTTCCGTAGGCGCGGTTCTTGTCGGCTTGGACTTCGCGGGCTGTGAGGTTTGTATTGAACTTCTCGGCTATGGTGTTGGCACGCTTGCGTATTATGTGAGAATAGCGCATGGAGATCATGAACACGAAGGCGATGATGAAGACCGCTCCGGATGTGAAGGAGAACATCTGGCTGATGGCATATCCTACGAAACTGGTTGCAATGAGAAGCCGGCAGGAGCGTATGCAGAGCACATAGATTCGCTGATAGCCACCAGCCTCCCACAACTGGGCGGTGTCTTCGTGTTTTTTGAAATTTGCCACCAGTCCGTAGAGAAACGGTGCGCTGATGATGAGTATGAGAACCAGACTGACAATCTTTATGATGAGCAGAGAAACTTTTGGCGTGAAGTATTCTTCCAGCCTGATGGCTTGTGAGAGTATCCAAGGGTTTATGTAGGTGAAATAGAGGATGTAGATGAATACGAGGATTATTCCGAATATCATGACTGTCATGACGGAACGGCGCAGATAACTCTTCCACAGGCTCGTCCTGCTGATGGTGTTGCGGCGGCGGTAGTAGTTCTCGAGCATCATTCTCAGTCCTTCGCTCATGTGTGTGCCGAGATAATTCTCTGCCGGTGATGCCATACGCATAATATAAGGTGTGAGGAAGGTGGTGATGACGGATACTGCCACCACGATGGGGTAGAGGGATGAATCGGTCACTCCCGCCGACTGGCCGAAGTTTGCTATGATGAATGCGAACTCTCCAATCTGTACGAGGGAGAATCCCGTCTGGAGCGACACCTTGAGGGTCTGGCCGGAGAGGAGTGTGCCGAGGGATGCGAAGAATATCTGTCCGAAGATGACAAGGAAGGTGATGATGAGTATCGGCAACCAGTAGTCAGCCAGCATCTGGGGGTTGAGCATCATGCCCACTGACACGAAGAATATGGAGCCGAAGACATTCTTGATTGGTTGCACGAGATGTTCGATGCGTTCTGCCTCGAGGGTCTCGGCAAGGATGGAACCCATGACGAATGCTCCGAGTGCGGACGAGAACCCTGCCTCAGTGGCAAGCAGCACCATTCCCAGACAGAGTCCGATGGCTAAAATGGTTAGGGTCTCATCGTTGAGATGGACTTTGAACTTGCGGAAGAAGGTCGGGAGTATGTAGATTCCGAGTACGAACCAGAGGACAAGATAGGCAACGAGTTTTACTATCTCCATCACCAGTTCCTCACCGGCAAAATTCTGATTGACGGCTATCGACGACAAGAGTACCATCAGCACCACCGCAAAGAGGTCCTCCACGATGAGTATGCCCATTGCCACTGATGCAAACTTGTAGGACGACAGTCCCATGTCCTCTATTGCCTTGAACACGATGGTGGTTGACGACATGCAGAGCATTCCTCCCAGGAAGAGGGAGTTGATCTCGCTCCAGCCCATCAGTCGGCCTGCAAGGAACCCTACGGACATCATCCCGATTACGATGGTGGCTGCGGAGATGAGTGCCGTGCTGCCCATTGCAATGAGTTTCTTGAAGGAAAATTCCAGTCCCATTGCGAAGAGCAGGAAGAGCACACCAATCTGTCCCCAGGTCTCCACACTCCCCGCATCGCTTATCCAACTTGCCCCACAGACATACGGCCCTGCAAACATTCCGGCAACGATGTAGCCAAGTACCACCGGTTGTTTGAACAGCTTGAACAGCAGACTGACAATACCTGCCGTGAGCATTATTATACAGAGGTCGTGAATCATTTATGGTTTATTTACGATTTACGAATTTACGATTTATTTACTATTTGATCATTTACTATTTCTTCCGGTGCTTCGACCATCAGGCGAGCAAGCTCGGAGTCCGATTTAGTCATTTAGTATTTACCGCAGAACACAGGTGATACATTCGTGCAGAGTGGGGATTCGTGGTTTATTCACTATTCGGTTCCCGCAAAGTGGGCTGCGCCTCAGCAATGCTTAAGCAAGCTTATCATTGCATTCGGCTTGCACCACTTTTCACTATTCACTCTGGCGCAGCCAGTAATTGTGTGCAAAGTTAATGTTTTTTTTGTATATTTGCAACTTTAAGCATTTTTGTTACGTCTAATGTAACGAAAACGATAACTAAATAAAACAATGACATTATGAAAAGATTTCTTTTAGTAGCAGCGATTATTGCTGCAATGATTCCGACAGTGGCTCAGGAAAATCCGACTCCAAGTGACTCTACCGTTGGTGTGAATGCAACAGAAAAGGCTGTCGATAAGGGTGATAATGGCGTAAGGAAAAGCGCGAAACGCACTCCTGCCAAGATGACGGTAAAGGCCGGTCCTACAGCCGTTGTTGTGGAACTTCCCTCGGACACTACTGTTGTCAGTGAGGAAATCATCGACGAAACCCTGAATGAGGCATCCGACGAGATCAACAATGCATCGGATGCATTGGATGACGCTCTCGATGAATTAGATGAGGAGTTCTCCCACGACAGGAGGGGATGGATGTTGGAATGGTTTGACAACATGACCCAGGGGGGAATGGTGGCTGTAACCATCGTCACTGCGGTACTCACGTTCCTCTTCTTCCTCTTCCCACTCATTGCCATCATATTGATAGTATGGCTTATTGTACGCTACCGCCATAAGAGAAACCGCGAGCGAGACGAACTGATAAGGGATCTGGCAGACAAAGGACAGGACGTAAGCAGTTACTTCAAGCAGGAGACTCCGCAGAATGTGGTCTATCGCACCGAGTCCAACAGAAGCCAGTCGTCAAGGAAGGTAAAGCGTCCACTCTCCAACAAGGAGATGTACGACAAGGGCATTACAAATGCCATTATCGGTGGTGTTATAACAGTAGTCTGCGCCATTTATGATTGGCCGAGTCTGTTCATACTCGGTGGTCTGATATTGCTCGGACTGGGTGTGAGCCAGATAATAAGGGGCAGGGGGCAGGATGAATATGCGGAAGAGGACAAGTCAGATTCTGCTCAGGAAGAAAAGCCGGAGGAACCAACCCCTGCCGACAATGAAGAGATGTAAATAGGAATAACGGCAGACTTGTAAAACATAGATTCCACGATGTTGACCGGTTCGTCACAGGCTTTCGGGAAGGTGGTTAGGGAATATCAGGCTCCCATTCGCCGACTGTTCCTTAACCTCACTCTCGGCGACGAGATGCTCAGCGAGGACCTGGCTCAGGACACATTCCTCAAGGCATTCACCGGATGGAACAGTTTCCGGCATCTGTCGGGAACCAGGACCTGGCTCTTCCGCATAGCCTACAATGTATTCTACGACTACCGCAGAAGTCTGCATCTCACCGACGACATCGACAGCCTCGAATCATCACATCCGCATTATGACCCCGACCCGAATTTGCGTGCCGACATCTATAAAGCCATGCAAATGTTGTCGGACATTGAAAAAATTTGTGTAACTTTGTCGCTCGTAGAGGATCAGCCGATAAAGACGGTCGCCAAGGTTACCGGACTCAAGGAAAATACTGTGAAGTCGCACATCAGGCGAGGCCGTGAGAAATTGGCAGACTTCCTAAAAAACAATGATTATGGAAGATAAGGACGCATTACTTGTTGAGGAATTCCTGCATCAGACCATGCAGGACATTCCCGACAACGGATTTACGGATAAGGTTATGGAACATATCCCCGCACCGTCCATCACCTGGGATCGTGTGACCCAGTGGGTGTGTTATGCCATAGTGGCAAGTGTGATTGCCTTCGGTGGCGGACTGGATATACTTCGCGACACCCTCTCCGACTATTCCTCCACAAAAAAACTCCTCCACTCCCTCCTCGAGAACGGCATCTACATCACCACATTCGTAGTCCTCACTTCAGGAATCGTCATATACAACCTAAAGGACATTCTGTGGGAAGATGACTGAAATCCATCTGCTCAGTTCGTCCATACTGTGAAACAGCAGGTTGGCACCGGCTTCGAGGAGCATTCCGTCGGGTAGGGGACCCGTGTTCACAGCCACTACGAAGCAGCCAGCCCTGTGTCCTGCCTCCACTCCGAGGGGAGCATTTTCAATGACCATAGTCTGCCATACATTCTCTATCCCTGCCTTCTGCATACCCATGAGGTAAGGTTCCGGATTGGGTTTGCCGTACTTCACATCCTTTGCACAGACCATCCATTCAGCCTTGAACAGTCCGGGGAAGTTCTTCTCCAGACGGGCAAGCAGACTCGCCTGTCCCGAACCGGTCACCACCATCGGGACGGCTCCGCACCTCTTCACCTCGCTCACCGTCTCCAATGCCCCCGGCATCCTACGGGCTTCGGGAAACTGGTTGAAATACTCGCTCTTCCGGGCATAAATCCGCTTGCATTCCTCCTCCGAGGCTTCCCTGCCCAACTGCCGGCGGGTCACAATGCCGATTGTGTCCGAACCCGTCCTGCCTTCGTGAGTGAATGCTTCGTCCACTGGCAAGTCGAGACCGAAATCCGCCATCGCCCTATGCCAGCTCCGGGCATGATAAGGCATGGAATCGAACAGAACCCCGTCCATGTCGAACATCACTGTCTTCAAATCCAGCCAGCCGGTTCCCTTATCCTTGCAATACAATCCTATTGCCTCATCAATAGTCGTGCGCATCATATATTTGTCCTTAATTGTTGGTTTTTGGCATTCCGAGCACCACAAGGTTGCATGCCTTTTGCCGTGTCGCAATCCCGCCCGTCCAAGTGCTGCGACTTCAGGCAAGGAAGGATGCGATTCGAGAGACAAAGATAGCAATAAAATCTGAAAAACTCACTCCACCTGACGGAATATTTTTTCCATTCGTAAGAAAACTACACACAAATGATTGAAAGTCCTTGAAAATCAGGGAAAAGTCCGGGTTGCTATATCCAGTGGCAGGGTGGGTTTCGTATATATATATAAAGAAAGCCACTCGGCAACTGGTGCAACCCAGGAAAAAATTGCTGTTCTGAATTGGCTCTTGACAACGTGCATCAGGTTCGATTATCGGAAACTAACGGAAGCTAACGGAAATGCAACCCTTTTCCATGTTGTACCTTTGTGCCATCAAAAGCAAATCGTCCTGCGAACAAGTTAGGTCAGTACGATTTCGAGAGGCTTGCCCAGTCGGGTGACCTTTGCCGGTCTCAGAGAATGATGATGCCTTCACCGTATGGATAGGGGATGCACTGCTGACTCGGTGCAGGTGTGCTCCAGAGGTGCATCCAGAGTAGTTCCGAGAGAGTCAGAATTTAGTACTGACGTTTTGCCCGAAACGTCAGTACTAAACGGAAAAACGTCAGCACTAAATGCCCGATGCGTCAGTAATAAACTGAGCAAATCTCAGAGTGATGGTTCCCTTCGACAAGCTTCAGGATAAACTAAGCTCACCAACCGAGTGAAGAGCGAAAACCGAAAAGTGGTGCAAGCCGAAGTGCAAAGTTCTTCAGGCACTATGGCTGTCAGCCCTGTTTGGCGAGGCTGAATATTTTGGGTGACAGATGGCAGTAGCCTGTCGGATTCTTGATAAGGTAGTCCTGATGGTATTCCTCAGCCTTAAAGAAATTCTCGAGTGGCTTGAGTTCTACGAGCAGTGGTTCTTCAAGCATGCTCTGCTGACGTTCGAACTCAGCCTGGATTGTCGGCAGGTCTTCCGCATCGGAATAGTACACGCCGGTTCTGTATCTTGTACCTTTGTCTTCACCCTGTCGGTTGAGACTCAAAGGGTCTATTGCCATGAAATAGAGTTGGAGAAGCCGGGTGAGCGATATTCGTTCGGGGTCGTACTCCACATATACTGTCTCTGCATATCCGGTGGTGTCAGTATAGACTTCCTCGTATGTAGGGCTGTCGGTGTGTCCGTTGGCAAACCCCACTTCGGTGCGGGTCACGCCGTCGATGAGTTGGAGGAAATGCTGCATTCCCCAGAAGCATCCTCCTGCAAGATGGATTTCTTTTTTCATGCTGCAAAGTTATGAATTATTTTTACATTTTTCACCTTTTTTTTGTCAAAAGGAAATAATTTAGTAATTTTGCACGTGGTTTACGCATAAACAGGTAAAAAGAAGACTATGGACAGAAGGATTTTTGTTAGTGACGTTACGATGAAGTTGGCGGATGGTGTGTTTGGCAATGTGCTTTCGTTCCGCCAGAAACTCGAGTTGTCGAAGTTGCTCGACAAACTTGGAGTCTCTGTCATCGAGACTTGTGGACTTTCCAATTGCAGGAAGGATGTGCTGCTTGTGAAGTCGCTGGCATCTGCCATCAATGGCAGCACTTTGGCAATCCCTGTCGACATCTTCAGTGCCGAGAGCATACCGGAGACATGGAATGCGCTGAAGGATGCACGTCATCCACGGTTGCAGGTGTCGGTACCTGTAAGTACGGTGCAGATGGAATATCTCTGCCACCTGAAACCTGCTGCAGTGCGGGAACTGGTGGGCTGCAAGGTAAAGGAATGCAAGTCGTGGTGCGATGATGTGGAATTCGTTGCAGTAGACTTTACCCGTGCCGACACAGACTTCCTTATATCCATAATCGATACTGCCATACAGAATGGTGCTACTGTCGTCACCATGCATGACTCTGCCGGAACCCTCTTCGGATTCGAGTTTCATGAAGTCATAAAATCCATCAGGGCACATGTGCCGGAGAATGTGCGTCTGGGCGTGAGGTGTTCCAATGAGATGTTTGTGGCTGATTCCTGTGCCGTGGCAGCCGTATGTGCCGGTGCGGACGAGGTGAAGACCGTACCTTACGGAAGACTGACGACTTCGCTGAAACGGTTCGTGAAGATTCTTGAGACCAAACCCGAGGTGTGCCACGCCCATTGCGACATAAATGCCTTGGAGATTCTCAGGACCATCGGGCAGATAAAGGCCGTATGCATGACCAGTAATAAAAATGACACGGCTGTACCGGGGAATGGCCAGGACAGCAATGCACTCCAACTCACCCGTCACGACAACAAGGAGACAGTGGAGGCAATTGCCAACAAGTTGGGATATTATCTTGATGAAGATGATTCTGACAGGGTCTACGATGCATTCCTCCGTCTGGCTTCCGAAAACGGGAAGGTGGAGGCTAAGGAACTCGATGCCATCATTGCATCGGTTGCATTTCAGGCTCCTGCCAAGTATAATCTGGAAAGTTATCTCATCAACTCGGGAAATACCATTACCGCCACGTGCCACATGAGGCTGATGAAGGACAACACCATCCTTGAGGGAGTATGCCTTGGCGACGGTCCTGTAGATGCAGCATTCCAGACCATAGAGCAACTCGTAGGCAAGCGCTACGAACTCGATGACTTTCAGATTCAGTCGGTCACCGAGGGTCGTGAGGCAATGGGACGTGCCGTGGTGAGGCTATGCCACGAGGGTACGGTGTTTTCAGGATGTGGCATTTCCCGCGATGTCGTGGGAGCCAGCATCATGGCTTATCTGAGTGCAGTCAACAAAATAGAATTTGAGGAGGCTAACGCATGAAACTGTCATTCTCCACACGTGGGTGGGAACATCTCGGCTGGGACAACTTGGTCGGCAAGGCCTGCGAAATGCGGTTCTCGGGAATTGAAGTGTATAATGTACTGAATGGAGCCGGCTGGACAGATCCGTCAGGACCATTCCACAAGTATTCCATATTCAGTACGTATCGCAGGCTCATAGAGAGGAAACTCGTCATCCCGTGTTTCGATTCATCCTGCGACATCTCTGCCGACAGTCACGGCATGATTGAGGATGTATACAGCATGATCCGTATGGCTGCCGACATGAAATGCCCGTATGTCAGTGTTTGTGCGAGGAGCAACATGCGGGAAATCATCAGCAGGAATCTGTCGGAACTGACGGGTGTTGCCAGGGAACATGGCATCACCATACTCATCAAGACGAAAGGCATCTATTCCGATACGTCGTTGCTGAGGAACCTCATGAACGACTTTGCCTGCGACCAACTCGGTGTTCTCTGGGATGTACACCACACATACCGTGACCACAACGAGACTCCAGCCCAGTCCATCACCAACCTCGGTGCCTACGTCAGACAGGTTCACATGAAGGATAGCGATGATGCTGATACATATAATCTGATAGGGGAGGGGAACCTGCCTATCAGGAAGGTAATGGAAGCCCTGTCGTCAATCGACTACGACGGCTACATCTCCCTCGAATGGAAACCCGTGTGGATGGAGGACCTCACCGATGCGGATGTGATTCTCCCCCATTTCGTCAACTATATGGAACGTTTCGGGCGCAGCAGGAGCAAGTCCATCCGTCTCTATCCCAACCACGACGGGAGCGGAGTATACCTGTGGCCTAAGGACGAACTCATAAATCTTACATTTCCCAAGGTTCTCGATAAGGTCGTGGAGGAACTACCCGACCAGTACTGTTTCAAATACACCACACTCGACTACACCCGCACCTACAGCGAGTTCCGCAATGATGTCGACAATTTTGCCCGCGCCCTCGTGTCGCTCGGGGTACGTCAGGGAAGCAAAGTGTCGGTGTGGGCTACTAATGTGCCGGCATGGTTCATCACCTTCTGGGCAACGACGAAGATAGGTGCCGTACTCGTAACGGTCAACACTGCCTACAAGGTGCATGAGACCGAGTACCTCCTCCGGCAGTCGGACACCCACACTCTCGTGATGGTCGATGGCAACAAGGATTCCGACTACGGAGCCATTGTCGACCAACTGTGTCCGGAACTGAAGGACAATGAGCCGGGCACACCTCTGCATTGCAAGCGACTGCCCATGCTCAGGAATGTCATTACCGTAGGTTTCCGCAAGAAGGGATGTCTCACTTTTGATGAGGCAATGGCACGCAGCGGCTTGGTAACACCCGATGTGGTGAACAGGATGGCTGCCGAAGTGCATCCCGACGATGTCTGCAACATGCAGTACACATCAGGAACTACGGGATTTCCCAAGGGCGTGATGCTTACACACTATAATGTCATCAACAACGGCAAGAGCATTGGCGACCGCATGGGTCTCTCCACTGCCGACAGGATGATGATTCAGGTACCGATGTTCCATTGTTTCGGAATGGTGCTCTCCATGACTTCATCCGTCACTCACGGAGCCACAATGTGTCCGATGCCTTATTTCTCGGCCAAGTCGTCGCTTGCATGTATCAATCAGGAGAAGATTACATGTTTCAATGGTGTGCCGACGATGTTCATTGCCATGTTCAACCATGCCGACTACAGGAAGACCGACTTCTCCCACATGCGTACCGGCATTATGGCAGGAGCCGGTTGCCCACCTGAACTGATGCGTAGGGCTGCCAGTCCTGACGAGATGAACATGAGGGGCATTGTCAGTGTATATGGCCAGACAGAGTCTGCACCGGGCAGCACCATGTCGGGGTGGACTGACGATATCAGCGTGCGTTGCGATACGGTGGGGTATGCCTTCCCTCATGTGATGTGCAAGATTATCGACCCCGAGACGGGTAGGGAAGTGCCTGACGGAGTGAACGGCGAGTTCTGTTCAAAGGGCTACAACACCATGAAGGGCTATTACAAAATGCCAGAGGAGACTGCCCGTGCCATCGACGAGGAAGGCTGGTTGCATTCAGGCGACCTTGCATGCAGGGACTCCGAGGGCAACTATAAGATAACGGGCCGACTGAAGGACATGATTATCCGTGGTGGCGAGAACCTCTATCCGAAGGAAATCGAGGAATTCATCTACACCCATCCGAAGGTCAGCGATGTGCAGGTCATCGGTGTTCCCGACAAGAAATATGGTGAGGAGGCAATGGCGTGCATCATCCTGAAGGAAGGTGAACAGATAAGTGAACCGGATATGAGGGCATTCATCACAGCAAGCCTGGCCCGACACAAGGTGCCAAGATACATTGAGTTTGTTGAGTCTTTCCCTATGAACGCAGCAGGAAAGATATTGAAATACAAGATGCGCGAGGACGCAGTAAAACGATTGGGATTATGAAGAAAAAGAAACTTGTAACGCTTGACGGCAATGAGGCTGCAGCAAACATTGCATATGAATTTACTGAGGTAGCAACCATCTACCCGATAACACCATCGTCGCCGATGGCAGAACTGACCGACGCATGGTCGGCAAATGGCAGGAAGAATATGTTCGGACAGACAGTCACTCTCATGGAGATGCAATCCGAGGCAGGAGCCATAGGAGCCGTTCATGGTGCTGCACAGACCGGTTCGCTTGCCACGAGTTTCACTTCGAGTCAGGGACTGATGCTGATGATTCCGGTTCTCCACAGGATTTCGGGCGAACGTCTGCCAGTTGTGCTCCATGTCGCTGCCAGAACTGTCGGAACTCATGCCATGAGTATCTTCGGTGACCATTCCGATGTGATGGGATGCCGCAACACGGGTTTTGCCATGATATGTTCGGGAAGCGTACAGGAGGTGGTTGACCTGGCTGGTGTCGCTCATCTTGCTGCCGTGAAGGGACAGACTCCGTTCATGCACTTCTTCGATGGTTTCCGCACATCACACGAAATCAATACCGTCGAGATGATTGATGTCCAAAAACTCCACGGACTGATGGACTACGACTCACTGGAAGCCTTCCGCCATCATGCGCTCAATCCTGAGCATCCGCTGATGAGGAGTACGGTACAGAATCCAGATATCTTCTTTCAGGTGCGCGAGGCATGCAACAGTTACTATGATGCATTGCCTGACATCGTAGAACATTATTTCTCAGAGATAAACAAACTTACAGGGCGCGACTACCACCTTTTCAACTACTACGGAGCAGCCGATGCCACGGAAGTGGTCATTGCGATGGGCAGTGTGGCGGGCACCGTCAAGGAAACTGTGGACTATCTCAATTCCAGGGGCAGGAAGACGGGGTTCATCCAAGTACACCTTTACCGTCCGTTCAGCATGGACTATCTTATGAAAGCGATGCCTGCAAGTGTGCGGAAGATTGCCGTACTCGACCGCACAAAGGAACCGGGAAGCATCGGTGAACCACTCTACGAAGATGTGTGTACAGCACTTGCCCGTGCCGGCTTCAAGGCTGATGTGGTTGGGGGACGATATGGACTCTCATCCAAAGACACCGAACCGAGCCAGATTGTAGCCGTGTTCGACAATCTCCTATCACAAAAACCAAAGAATGGCTTTACCATCGGTATCAACGACGATGTCACCCATCTCTCTCTCCCTCTGGCAGACTATGACGCCCAGCCGTCGTGCTTCGCATGCAAGTTCTGGGGACTCGGAGGCGACGGAACGGTGGGAGCCAACAAGAATACCGTCCATATCGTCAGCGAACAGGCAGGAATGTTCGGACAGGCTTACTTCGAGTATGATGCCAAGAAGTCGTTCGGAGTCACCAAGTCGCACCTGCGCTTCAGCAAGAGTCCGATAGAGGGTTCCTACTATGTGAAGAAGGCTCACTTCGTGGCTTGCCACAACCAAAGTTTCATTGGCCAATACGACATGCTCTCCGAAGTGAACTATGGCGGTTCGTTTCTCCTCAACTGCAGCAAGACTGACGAAGAACTCGCTGAGTGGTTGCCAAACGATGTGAAGAAAACATTTGCGACACGCCACATCAAATTCTTCGTAATCAACGCTACAGACATAGCAATGCGACTCGGACTGGGCAGCCATACCAATACGGTTCTCCAGGCTGCGTTCTTTGCCGTATCGGGACTGATGGAGAAGGATGTTGCACTCGAAGCCATGAAGGATGCAGCTCGAAAGACTTACTTCGCAAAAGGTGACGAGGTCGTGGCGAAAAACGTGAAGGCTATAGAGTGTGGCGAAAATGAGGTTCATCAGGTTCTTGTACCAGACGAATGGGTATCCCTCACCCCTCACCCCTCACCCCTCACCCATACTTCATATCCGGACATTGTCAGCAAGATGCTCATCCCTGTGAATCATCAGAAGGGTGACAATCTGCCAGTAAGCAATTTCACTGACTATGTTGACGGTACGGTCAATCTCGGACTTACAGCTTACGAAAAGCGCGGAATTGCAGTGTCGGTACCAAAATGGGATGCTGAAAAGTGCATCCTGTGCAATCGTTGTTCTTTGGTTTGTCCTCATGCAGTCATCCGTCCTTATCTTCTTGACGAAAACGAAAGGGCTGCCGCACCTCAGGGATTTGAAACCATTCCTGCTGTAGGAAGCAAGGCAAAGGGACTGTATTTCTCACTCTCCATTTCAGACTATGACTGTACCGGTTGTGCAAGTTGCGTGAACAACTGTCCTACTGGTGCTCTCGAAATGCAACCTACAGAACTTACGGAAGAAAGCAGCGAACGGTTTGCATTCGGACTAACCATAAGGGACAAGGGGGATCTCTTTACACCTTATTCCATTAAGGGAAGTCAGTTCCGTCGTCCACTCGTGGAATTTTCCGCAGCATGTGCAGGATGTGGAGAGACACCTTATGCAAAACTGCTCACCCAACTCTTTGGCGACCGTGTCTACTGGGCGAATGCCACGGGATGTTCGCAGGCATGGGGCTCTGCCATGCCGGGAATTCCCTACTGCACCAACGACCGCGGTCATGGACCCGCATGGACCAACAGCCTCTTTGAGAATAATGCCGAACTCTGTCTTGGTATGTTCCTGTCCGTCAGACAGCGACGCAATTTTGTTCGCGAAAGAGTTGAGGAACTGCTTTACCAGTCAGAAGGCGACCTTCGCGACATCTGCCAAGAATACCTCGACTCATTCGACAACCTTGACGTGTCGCGCGCCACAGCCGACAGACTCATTGACCGTCTGCAGTCCGACCAGTCCTTGCCGGAAAGTCTGCGCTCATCCATACTCTCCAACAAGGATATGCTTGCCAAGAAGACCTTCTGGATGTACGGAGGCGACGGATGGGCATACGACATTGGGTTCGGAGGGCTTGACCACGTCATTGCAAGCGGTGAGAACATCAATGTCCTCGTCATCGACAATGAACTCTATGCCAATACCGGCGGCCAGAGCAGCAAGGCTACACCGGTGGGTGCAGTTGCCAAGTTCGCTTCGTCAGGCAAGAAGAGCCGCAAGAAGGACCTCGGTGCCATCATGATGACCTACGGCAATGTATATGTTGCACAGGTGGCAATGGGAGCCGACCCTGCACAACTCATCAGGGCGATAAAGGAAGCAGAGGAATACGATGGACCGTCTGTCATCATAGCCTATACGCCATGTCTCTCACACGGCATTCGCATAGGAATGGACAAGGTGCAGCAGGAAATGAAACGTGCCGTGGAAAGCGGCTACTGGCATCTCTATCGCTATGATCCGCGTAAGGAGCGTCCGTTTCAACTCGACTCCAAAACTCCAACTATGTCATATACCGAGTTCCTCGACGGAGAGGTTCGATTCTCCTCCCTCCGACGTACCTTCCCCGACAATGCCGACACTCTCTTTGCCCAGGGCGAGAATGAAGCTGCTGCACGCACAGCACACTTCCAGAGCATGTAATCCCGATTGATGGACGGGGATATCCCAACAATTCGGCTCAAATCGGCTGAAATTATTATTGTGTCATCACTTTGCCATCACTTTTTTTTGTGTGTTCGAAAAAAAGTGTTACCTTTGCCATTGCTAAAAAGAAATTAAGAATTGAATGGAACTTACTACGAAATTTAAGAAGGCAGTAGCCATGGGTAAGTCGTATGTGCAGAATACGACTGATAAGGCAATGGGAAATCAGCAGTTGAAGTCGTTGACAGACAAGTCGGTAGGGTGGTATACCAGCGTAGTAACAAGCGCACGAAATATGGTTGATACCATCAATAAGGAACTGAACACGCCTATCTATGAAACTGCGACGGAAACTACCGCGGCAAAAGAAGCATCAGTTATGCCGGCAATGCCAAAGACAAGGAAATTGACTGCAATGAAGCATGACGAAGCAGCTAAAGCGAAAACTACAGAAAATAGCGTGGTGCGTATTTCAGAGCGTCAAAGAAAGATAGTAAAGTATATCGACAAGGTGGAAAAGCAGAGAAGCCAGATCAGTACTGCTGCAAGTATCCTTTCGGGCAAGTACAAGGAAGTGAATGTGACAGCCCAGTTGCTTGCAAGGAAATTCAAGGTGCATCCAAGAACGGTTCAGCGTGACCTCTCCATACTTCTGGAAATGAACATCATCCGCAGAATAGGACCGGACAAGGGCGGATATTGGGAGATAAATTATTAGAGACCGGCAATCGACTAAAAAAAGGATGCGTCATTATGATGCATCCTTTTTTATGGGGTGGGTAAGCTGGCTATATCGCGCCGCTACAACCTGCTGCCTTTGCTGCGGTCAAGCCCTGGAGGATTCACAAGGAGCTGGCCGTATAGGACTTACCC
>JAZQPD010000179.1:0-11700 GCA_045628285.1 Bacteroidaceae bacterium | reverse complement strand
ATAGTCGATGACATACTGGCGCCAGTGCGAGTCCACTCCGAGCGACATGTTGTGGTTGAGGTCGTCATAACCCTCAGCGATGTTGTCGAACATCTCCTCAATCTGATCCCTCTTCGATTTCCCGCTCTGGTCTTTGTAAGGCTTTACTTCTTCTATCTTCATAGTCTTCGTAGGCGTTGACAATCCGTGTTACTAACTTATGCCGGACGATGTCCTTGTCGTTCATCTGCACGAAACTGATCCCCTTCACGTCCTTCAGCACATCCATGGCCTCCAGGAGTCCCGAGCGGACATGGCGCGGAAGGTCTATCTGGGTGACGTCTCCCGTGATGATCATCTTCGTGTTGCTGCCCATACGGGTGAGAAACATCTTTATCTGCTGGGTAGTCGTGTTCTGTGCTTCATCCAGAATGACCACGGCATCGTTGAGGGTCCTCCCTCGCATGAAGGCAAGCGGAGCAATCTGTATGGTCTGGAGCACCATGTATTCCTGCAGTTTCTGGGCAGGAATCATATCCTGTAGTGCATCGTAGAGAGGCTGCAGATAAGGGTCGATCTTTTCCTTCATGTCTCCTGGCAGGAATCCCAGTTTCTCTCCTGCCTCCACAGCCGGACGCGAGAGGATGATTCTCCGCACCTCCTTGTTCTTCAGAGCACGTACGGCAAGGGCTATACTCGTGTATGTCTTTCCCGTACCCGCAGGACCGATGGCGAAGAGCATGTCATTCGTCTTGTAGTCATCGATAAGGCGTTTCTGGTTCTCGCTCCTTGCAGAGATGGGCTTGCCTGTCACGCTGTAGCACACCACGTCGGAACTGTCGGCATGGTCGCTGTGGATGTC
Organism: Bacteroidaceae bacterium; assembly: GCA_045628285.1. Taxonomy (GTDB): domain Bacteria; phylum Bacteroidota; class Bacteroidia; order Bacteroidales; family Bacteroidaceae; genus Colivivens. Next base: position 10,859 of record JAZQPD010000179.1, on the reverse strand, counting down.
CTTGCCCTTCACTATGTCGAGGATGGACTCCTCGCTCAGGCTGTTGTACTTCGAACAGTGAACCTCCAGCTTCCGGATGTTGTCCTCGAAACTGCACATCTCCTCTTCGTCACCGAAAACCTTCATGATGTTCCCGCGTGCCACTATCCTCAGTTTCGGGTATAGGGCCTTTATCATCTGAAGGTGGATGTTGTTGACTCCGTAGAAAGTGACGAGGTCAATGTCGTCAAGAGTTATTATTTTTTCAATCATCGTGCAAATGTAGCAAAAGTTGTCGTATCAGCAAAATAAATGTGAGAAAATGTGAGTACGCAATATTGTTCCTCTACTTAAAATATTGGGGAACATTTGGAATATTGAAGAAAAAGCGATACATTTGTGAACCAAATTAAAACAAATGAAGGATAGAAATGAAACAAAACGCGAGGTTTGGATTGACTGGATGCGTGTGATTGCTTGTCTGATGGTGATGGTTGTACACAGTACGGAACCATTCTATCTTGGTGGCGACGGAGCACTGGTACTGACGAGGACGGACTTGTATTGGGTGTCTTTCTTCGATTCGTTCGTAAGGATGTGCGTACCTCTGTTCGTCATTGCATCGGGCTATCTGCAATTTCCGATACACTATTCCACTGGCGAGTTCGTCCGGAGGAGGTTCGTAAGGATTCTGATTCCGTTCCTCATCTGGTCGGTGGCTTATGCATTCTATTGGGGAAATCCTGTGGAAAATCTCGAGGGATTGCTGATGAACTTCAACTATGCAGCAGGACATCTGTGGTTTGTGTATATGCTCGTAGGCATCTACCTGATAATGCCTCTGCTCTCACCGTGGGCAGAAAAGGTGGGCAAAAGGGAATTGGAGGTGTATCTCGGAATCTGGTTGTTCACTCTGACTCTGCCTCTAATCAGGGACTATGCGGTGCAGGACACTTTGTCGTTAGTGATAGGACCTACTGGCATTCCGCGTCAGGCAGTCTATCCGCTTTGGGGCGAGGCGTGCTGGAATGCGTATGGGATGTTCTATTATGTGAGCGGGTTCATCGGCTACATGCTTCTCGGACTGTATTTCCGCAAGTATGCGAAGGTGAGCAACTGGAAACATACTCTGGCCGTGGCATTACCGGCGTGGACCTTAGGGTTTGGAATTACCTTCGGCGGTTTCGTGAGGAGGGTAATGGCAGGATGTGAAGGCGAGTTTCCCGCTTGTGGCGGAACTGAAAAGTCTGTGTGGTGGGAGACTACCTGGAACTATGATTCGCTGGGCGTAGGACTTATGACCATCGGTGTGGTGATGATAATGAGGAAAATGACGGCTGATGGTAACTTCTATAAGAAGGTGTTGCTGCCTGTTTCAAAGGCAAGTTACGGAATGTATCTCATTCACATGATGGTGCTTTCCGTGGTTTCGGCCTTTCTGCGCGGGTGGCTGAACATCGGCAATGACGGTGTCTTAGGAATGTGGACTACTCCTGTGGAGATTCTCGGTACGGCATTGATTTCCTTCGTCGTCGTGGCCACGGTGGCTACCCTACTGCAACGCATCCCGAAAATCGGGAAATATCTTGTGGGCTGACTCTCACGTTCGGATTTACCAGTGACAGGGAGGAAATGAGAAACTGATAATTGCCTACTGCATAGATTCGCTGGAACAGTTTATCCTGAAATTATCAATGAACGAGCATTTTATATGTGTCAGCAATTCCTCTCACAAGATGAAAATATACACGATAGAGGGAATATTGGTAGATTCAGATGCAACTGCAGACTCCTTAAAGAAGTTGAACCGAGGTATATATATTGTTGATGGTCGGAAATTCATGGTAAGATAATATTGCAAGGATAAACCAAGCGATTGATATTTGGCCATTAGCCATTGGCCATTATTATTTGGCCGTTAGCCGTTATTATTTGGCCATTAGCCATTAGCCGTTAGCCATTTTTTATTTACTTATTTGCGGGCCAATAGCTAAGGACTAATAGCCAATGGCTGTTATCACTCTTTCACATTGCGGGCTAATGGCCAATGGCTAATGGCTAACGGCTAATAGCCAAATAAATCGTAAATAAATTTGGTATTTCGCTCGCTTATTCGTACTATCGCTCGTTTCACTCGCGCAAGATACTCACGCTCGGAAATATCGTGCAAACCGAATGCAGAACCAAATTCATTTGAGTTATGCTGAGGTGCAGCCGATATTGCAGGTACTGAAATAAAAATAAAAGTTTTCAACTATTTATTTTGTATTTCGCTCGCTTATTCGTATCTTTGCAAATGGCTTCATAAGGAAGCAAATTGAAAATTTAGCCTGAAACCTGATTATGAATAAAAACTATTGCGTAATACTTGCAGGAGGCATAGGTAGCCGACTATGGCCCACAAGCCGCACGGAAAAGCCGAAACAGTTTCTTGATATGCTCGGAAATGGTGAGACCCTCCTGCAGACAACATACAACCGTTTTGCAAGGTTCATCCCGAAGGAGAACATCTTCGTAATGTCGAACGTCTCCTACGAACAGTTCATCCACGAACAGTTGCCGGAAATCTCACAGTCGAACATCCTGCTCGAACCCATGAGGCGCAACACCATCCCGAGCGGCACATGGGCAACATTCCACATCCTGAGCCTGAACCCGGAGGCTTGTATCGTCTTCACCCCATCCGACCAGATCATTACCGACGGGAAAACCTTCGAGGAAGATATCACCAACGGACTCCGCTACGTAGGCGAGAAAAAGAGTCTGCTCTCGCTCGGTGTAGCCCCTACCCGCCCCGACACCAACTACGGATACATACAGATGGCAGAGGAAGTGGCGGAAGGCATATTCTCCGTGAAGAGTTTCTCCGAGAAGCCGGATTATGCATTTGCCACGATGTTTAAGGAAAGTGGAGAATTCCTCTGGAACACAGGTCTGTACATAGTCCACGCCAAGACCTATATCGATACCGTCAGCCATTCATCCAGTTCGTTCCAGGAACTGGTGGAGACGGTGAAACAGATGGTCATAGACCACAAACCAATCGACAAGCTGATAGAAGACACCTATTCACGCTGTCCGAATACGACATTCGAACAGAGCCTGCTCGAGAAGGCTACCGGCATTGACGTCCAGCTCTGTCACTTCGGATGGAGGGACATCGGGTCGTGGAGGGAATTCTACGACATGAGCGAGAAAAACGAGAATGGGAACGTAGTGCTTTCCGACGGTGCTATGCTCTACGACTGCGAAGGCTGCCTCATCAAGCAGCCGAAGGGGAAGATGATTGTAGCGCAAGGGCTTAAGAACTATATCATCATAGCCGACAACAACGTCCTCATGATCTGCAAGAAGGACGACCCACAGGCATTGAGAAGGTTCGTCAACGACTTCGAACTGATGGGCAACCAATGATTGGTGTTTGGCCAATGGCTTTATAGTTAACAGTTAACAATGAATTATAAGTTATCAATTAATAATTAATAGCTATGAGAATGGCAATAATCAAGCTAATGGCTAATGGCCAAATAAATGCTAAATAAATTTGGTATTTCGCTCGCTTATTAATACGCTTTTCAAGCGTCTTTTCCTCCTTCGCGCCTCGGCAATGCTCAAAAACTATTTTGGCATTGCTCTCGACTTGGCGTCGGTTCGTACTATCGCTGTCGCGCAAGATACTCACGCTCGGAAATAAAAATAAAAGTTTTCAACTATTTATTTTGTATTTCGCTCGCTTATTCGTATCTTTGCACGATTTTTATACATTATATGTTTTTAATTGCATGGCTAATCATGCATAAATTGAAGATCTAAGATGAACGTAATTACAAAGAAAGTCTCACTGCCTGACGGACGTGAAATCAGCATTGAGACAGGAAAGCTGGCAAAACAAGCCGATGGAGCCGTAATGCTGACATTCAACAACACGATGCTCTTGGCCACTGTATGCGCCGCAAAAGATGCAGTACCGGGAACAGATTTTATGCCGCTTCAGGTGGAATACCGCGAGAAGTATTCTGCTACAGGCCGTTTTCCTGGAGGCTTTACAAAACGCGAAGGCAAACCTTCAGATGAGGAAATCCTCACATGCCGACTTATTGACCGTGCCCTTCGCCCACTCTTCCCTTCAAACTACCATGCTGAAGTCTACGTGAACGTAATCGTATTCTCAGCCGACGGAATCGACATGCCAGATGCACTCGCCGGTTTCGCAGCCAGTGCAGCACTCGCTGCCTCCGACATCCCGTTTGAAGGACCAATCTCAGAAGTGCGCGTAGCACGTATCGACGGAGAGTTCGTTATCAACCCTACATTCGAACAGCTCAAGAATGCCGACATGGACCTCATGGTCGGCGCTACCGAAGAAAATATCATGATGGTAGAAGGAGAGATGAAGGAAGTTCAGGAATCCGACCTCCTTGCAGCCCTCAAGGCAGCCCACGATGCCATCAAGCCTCAGTGCCGCCTGCAGAAGGAGATGATGGCAGAACTCGGCAAGGACGTCAAGCGCGAATACTGCCATGAGGACAACGACGAGGAACTCCTCGAAGATGTACGCAAGGTCTGCTACCAGCCGGCATACGATGTCACCAAGCAGGGACTCGAGAAGCACCAGCGTGCCGAGGCATTCGAGAAGATCATGACTGACTACGAAGAAGCATACGCAGCAGCACATACGGAACTCACAGAAGACGAACTGGAAACAAAGAACGCCCTCATCGAGCGTTACTACGCCGACGTAGAGCGCGACGCAATGCGCCGTTGCGTTCTCGACGAAGGAGTGCGCCTCGACGGTCGCCAGACCACCGACATCCGTCCGATATGGTGCGAAGTCAGTCCGTTGCCATTCCCACACGGAAGTGCAATCTTCACACGCGGTGAGACTCAGGCTCTCGCAACGGCAACACTCGGCAACAAGCTCGACGAGAAACTCATCGACGGTGCGCTCGAGAAATACTACAACAAGTTCCTTCTCCACTACAACTTCCCTCCATTCTCCACAGGCGAGGCAAAGGCTCAGAGAAGCGTAGGCCGGCGTGAGATAGGCCACGGGCACCTTGCATGGAGAGGCATCAAGGGACAGATTCCAGAGGATTTCCCTTACACAATACGCGTAGTCAGCGACATACTCGAATCCAACGGTTCCTCATCAATGGCAACCACTTGTGCCGGAACCCTCGCACTCATGGACGCAGGTGTTCCTATCAAGAACCCTGTAGCAGGTATTGCCATGGGACTCATCAAGAACCCGGGTGAGGACAAATACGCCATCCTCAGCGACATCCTCGGCGACGAAGACCACCTCGGCGATATGGACTTCAAGACCACAGGTACCAGAAACGGTCTTACAGCCACTCAGATGGACATCAAGTGCGACGGACTCTCCTACGAGATTCTTGAGAAAGCCCTCATGCAGGCAAAGGCAGGACGCGAGCACATCATGGACGAGATGATGAAGACCATCTCCGAACCTCGTGCCGACTTCAAGCCTCAGGTACCGCGCATCGAACAGATTATCATCCCTAAGGAATTCATCGGAGCCGTTATCGGTCCTGGTGGCAAGATTATCCAGCAGATGCAGGAAGACACCAACACAGTCATCACTATCGACGAAGAAGACGGAGTGGGCAAGGTACAGATTTCTGCACCCGACAAGGCAGCCATCGATGCTGCAATGGCAAAGATAAAGGCCATCATAGCAGTTCCAGAAGTAGGCGAGACATACGAATCGACAGTCAAGTCCATCATGCCTTACGGCTGTTTCGTAGAATTCCTCCCAGGCAAGGAAGGACTCCTCCACATCTCTGAAATCGAGTGGAAACACCTTGAGACAGTAGAAGAGGCTGGTATCCGCGAAGGCGACAAGATTCAGGTGAAACTCGTAGGCACAGACCCTAAGACCGGCAAGTTCAAGCTCTCCCATAGAGTCCTCACTGAGAAACCTGAAGGATACGTAGAGCGCGAACGTCCGCAGCGTCCTCCACGCCAGCCACGCGAAGGCGGTGACGACCGCCGCCAGCGTCAGCACGGCGAACGTCCACAGCGTCAGCCACGTCCACAGTTCCGCCACGACGACATGAAGCAGAACTCCCCGACGACAACCGACACCGATAAATCCTCCGGCGAAGTCCGCAGCGCACTCGATGACTTACTAAACTGAGCAGAGCTCAGAGTGAAAAGTGAAGATTATGTATTCAGTTGATTTCAAGTCAATAAAACAGCCGACAGCTAATGGCCAATGGCTAACAACTATTCTGACAGCATTAATAGTGCTGTCAGAATTCTCCTGTAGCAACTCCACCATCGGCAACAAGATGGAAGAGAATGCCGAATTCCAGATAGAGCATGTAGTCTATGAAGACAGCATCACAAGCGAAGACGGTTCCATCTACTACAAAGCCGAAATCGACGTGCCCGTAGCGGGTCCCGATTCCCTTCTGAACCAGATAAAGGAATGGATAAACGAGGAATTGGGAGGCAGCTACACTGGCGAACTCAACTGCGACACAGCCATGCTCAGCAGCTATGCAGTCTATTTCTTCGAGAACGGAATAGATGACGGGCAGACAGGACTTGGCACCCAACTCACTATACGCAAGATTCGCGAAACCGACACCTATGTCAGTTACCTCATGCAAGGTCAGACCTACACGGGCGGAGTCCACGGAATGCCATTCACAAAGGGAATGACCTTCTCCAAGGCAGATGGTTCGCGAATCGACTGGGATGCGTTCACCGACACCCGTCCACTCAAGCCACTCCTCCTCCACGCCATCAGGGAACAGTACTTCGAAGGCAACGACTCTGATTTCGTCCAGGCCATCGACATCATGGTGAAGGACACCCTGGACTTCCCGTTGCCGGAAACCGACCCCTGGCTCATCACCGACAGCGTGCAGTTCGTGTATCAGCCCTATGAGATTGCACCCTACGCAGCAGGACTTCCAACCTGCCGCATAGCAGCAAAGGAACTATTCCCCTATTTGTCCCAAAAGGCCAAGGACCTCTTCTAAATCCCCCAACCCGGCATCCTTGCGCAACAGGGAGACAACACGTTTTTTTAATTTGGAATTAGGTTCCGAGCTCTGCTCGTCTGATGGCCGTAGCGCCGGAAGAATTAGGGATGAGGGATTATCCCCCATGGCCGCCTTTTCCAACCATCTGCCGAGAGAATTGCGGGCATCAATCCGTTCAATACGGTCCTTCGCAGCCTTTTCACTCATTACGTATGCTTGCGGATCAACCTCCCTTATCTTGTCGAGCATCGTCTGAGCCATCTTCACATACCCCACTCCATATACTCTGCCGTCGGTGATGTAAGGAAACGAACCTTCAATCAATCCGTTTGAAGGATGAGCACCTTCAGTTCCATACCATTTCGGAGGATATTCGGCCTTGAGCACGGAATAGGTATCAACGAAGTCCACTCCCCCATCCTTCTCTGCAATGTCCTTCATGGCACGATTATATTGTTGCATGAATGATTCGTCCTCAGCCACATTCTTGCTCGGAGGACAACTCAACAGCACTATTCTCGTCTTCGAAGGACCTTGTCCTGAGCCGGCCGAAGAATTTGCCAGACACCTTCTTGCTACTGATATGAATGCTTCGACATCAGTTCTGAACTTTTCGGGCGCGACCTTGTTCACGGCATCCTTGTAGCCAGGACACAGCCACACCTGACCCGGATTCGGATTGTCGTGAAGAATGCTCGGCAGTGCACTCACCAACTGAGCCACTGACAGACTGGAATAACCCCAGCCACTGCCCCTGTTCACAACCTTGCCGGAATGGAACAAGTCGTGCCACTCAGCCATGTGGATGTAGTCATCGCCAATGAGCAGCGCATCGCCATCGTGGACAGGCAACGACTTGAACGTGCTTACCCTCATCAGGTAACTGCCCACGTACCCGCTGAGTTCCATATTGTCCAATACTCTCTCGTTCGGATCAGGATAGGTAGGGATAATGCCGACCTCATCCTTGATTGTATGACACCACACCTGATAGCCACTGGCAAAGAGGTGCAGGCCTTCCTTTGAATAGTATTCGTTGAGTACACCGTCTTTCTGCAATGGAGTGAAGAGGTCGGCATAGTGTACCCTCTTGTTTCCAAGACTTTCGACGTAAGACTTTATCATCGAGTTCAACTTATTAATATAAGGTACGCGCGAAGCCAGTCCGCCGTATGTAGGCAAGACACTCTCCAAATACACCTCTGTCTTCGGACTCTCGGTAGTGATTCGCCACACAATGCTCTTGATGTTCTCAAACGGAATGTCCACATTGTTGCCGTATGTGCCCAAATCGTTCGTACCGATCATCAGGAACACCTTTGCCGGATGGCCGATGATGATGGACTCGATGTTCTCCAGCGTCTCCCTCGACACAGCGCCACTCACACCGAAGCCAAGTACGCGCCTATCGCGCCCGAACATCTCCGACCACTCGTTCATGTTCGTGATGCTGTTGCCCACAAATACGATGCTCGTCTCGTTCACCTCCACCACATTCAGCGCGTCATACCTCTGCAACCTGAAAGGCTCATCGGCATACGCTTCGCGAGCGAAAAGAACAGACAATAAAGCCATTAACCATTGGCATTTAGCCATTAGCTTGATTATTGCCATTCTCATAGCTATTAATTGTTAATTGATAACTTATAATCCATTGTTAACTGTTAACTATTCCACGATTTCCAAATCATTATACAATATTCTGTTTCCCGAAGTGATACGGTCGCAGTCGAGTTTCAGCAGACTGCCCTTTGCCGGTTTGCACTTCACGGTCTGCCAGATAGGATTGTTCACTATGTTCGAGAACTCACCCTTGGCAATCACGGTCCAGTTCTTGCCGTCATCAGCAGAGACCGACAGCGTGTAGTCAAGCGGCATACCCTCCGTCGAGTCCTGCAAAGGAAGGAATCGGAATTCCCTCACCGTCATCTGTTTGCCCAATCCTATGAACATCGACTGCACCGGACTGCCAACTCCAGGATAGAAGATGTAGTAAGCCGATGACTTCTTCTCGCCGTTTGCCGACTTCTTCTCATCATTGTCAGGAGCCAGGTAGGCACTCATGCCCGCGATTACCGGTTGTGCCTTCGTGTCGATAATGGTAACCTTTATCTGAGTGGTCTTTGTAGTTGGGAAACAAAGTATTCGCTTCCTTCCTATCGTCGTCATGCTCCTTGCCGGTTCCTCCGAAATGATGTCGTGCAGTTCCGTCCACTTGCCGTCAGTCAGAGCCTCCACCCTGAAGGCTTTCACCATCTGTCCCTTCGTAATGTCCTCACGAATCATCAGTCGGTTGAAGTCAGTCGGCTGCTTGAAGGTCAGCGTCAGCACCCTGCCACCATCAGTCTTGCGGAACTTAGCCTTCAGCGGATGGTCGAATATCCTGCGCACCATCTGGTAGAACACAGCACCGCGAATGCTGTCCTCAGCGTGAATCAGTCCGTCCTTGTCAATCGGGAAGTTAAGCAAGAGCGTACTGTTGCGCCCCACGCTCTTGTAGTAAATCTCCATCAACTTCGTCAGACTCTTCACATGGCCGTTCTCCGATTCATGATAGAACCACCCGGGACGAATGCTCGTGTTCGTCTCGCCCGGCACCCACACATCACCGTTCTCCACACCGTAGTGCAAATCGTTTCTCGAAACCGCACCCGTACTGTTCAGCATACTCCAGTTCGTCTCGCCCACATATCCAGCCTCCGTAGCCACCCATCGGAGGTCGCCACGCCGTCCAGCATTGTCGTTCCAGATGATGCAGTGAGGCTGGAGTTCGCGAATCAATTCGTAAGTCTCGTCCCACTGGTAGTAGGTACGCTCAATCTTCCTCGTCTCGTTCGCACCGCCATACCAGCCGTTGCCACCGTTCGCACCGTCGAACCACACCTCGAAAATGTCGCCGTAGTTAGTCAGCAGTTCCCTCAACTGATTGCGGAAATAAGTCACATAGCCCTCCCTGCCATATTCAGGATGGTTTCTGTCCCATGGCGAGAGATACACCGCGAACCTCAGCCCATATTCCTTGCAAGCCTCAGCCAGTTCCTTCACCACATCGCCCTTGCCGTCCTTCCACGGCGATGACTTCACCGAATAGTCAGTGTAAGCCGAAGGCCACATGCAGAACCCGCAATGGTGCTTGGCAGTGAATATGATGCCCTTCATTCCCGCACCCTTGCAAGTCCTCACCCACTGGCGTACGTCCAGTCTGGAAGGGTTGAACAACTTCGGGTCCTCATTGCCGAAGCCCCACTCCTGATCCGTGTAGGTGTTCAGCGAATAATGCAGGAACGCATACATCTCCATATCCTGCAACCTCACCTGATCCCTAGAAGGGAGTACTGGCTGCGCCAGAGTGAAAGGTGCGAAATGCAAAGAGCAAAGCGCTGCAAGACAGCAAACCAACAAGGAAGCCTTAATTTTTTTCATAATATTCAAGTTTAGGTTGCAAAGATATAAAATATTTACGATTTACAAATTAATTTTATTTACTATTTACGAATTTACGATGTACTATTTATTTACGATTTAATCATTGCTTAGGGTGCTTCGTCGTCATGCCATAGAGCACAATCGAAAAAGCAGTCAGCTGGCGGCTGACTGCTTATGTTTGGATGGTATCTGAACGATTACTTGCGGAGTTGCTTGCGACCGTTGGAGATAACGATACCACGGAAGCTGTCGGATACCTTCTGACCTGCGAGGTTGAACATCTGGTTGCTTGCTACAGGCTGTTCGTTGCTGATTGATTCGATAGCATCTGGAATGTCGAAGCTGATGCATTCAAGACGGAAGTTGTCAATCTTGAACCATCCGAAGGATGCCTGTTCACGGTTTACTCCAGTAGCAGGGTCAATGCGGTCCGTGCGG